>JBJTPZ010000038.1:0-12442 GCA_046075365.1 Planctomycetaceae bacterium | reverse complement strand
GTGCCGATCGCGGCTGCGCCGCGGGATTTTTCAAGTGCGGCTTCTTCGAGCAGGTGCCAGGGGCAGATGACGTGAGCGCGATCGCTGACCAGCAGGCGGGATTCGCAGTTTTGTCCGCCGGCGGCAAGTCCGTCGAGTTCTTTGAGGAGTGCGAGCGGGTTGACGACGACGCCGGGTGCGATGACGGAGGTAACGTGCTGCTGCAGGATGCCGGTGGGCAGCAGGCTGAGTTTGTATGTGCGGCCGTCGAAGCGGACGGTATGTCCGGCGTTGTTGCCACCCTGATAACGGACGACGAATTGGTGGCTTTCTGTGAGAATATCGACGATTTTGCCTTTGGCTTCATCGCCCCACTGCAGCCCGATCACGGAAGTTGCCGGCACTGATATACTTCCTGTTGCATCACTGTTGGAATGTCTTTTTTGGTCTTTGGGCAGGACAGCCTGCCCAGGACAGCGGGGCAAAATTGTACTGTGGCGAGCGGAATTCCCAACTGCACGGGGCGGAATTCGCGGCGAAGGGGAAAAAGTCGTGCGGGTGGGGCAGTCGGGGGGCTGTGCGATTTCCGGGGGTTTTGGTAGGATTCTGTCGGCGGCTGCTGGCGGGGCAGCGACGGGCAGCGACGGTTTTTCAGTTGAGGAAGTGGTGGGGTTATGCCGGCCAGTGAGGCTGATCGACAGCTGGTGTCGCGAGTGCGGGCGGGTGAGTCGGACGCGTGGCAGCAGTGCATTGACCTGTACGAAGGTCGACTACTCGCATTCGCCAGGGCTCGACTGCAGGACCGTTCTTTGGCTGAGGACATTGTGCAGGAGACATTGCTGGGTTTTTTGAAGGCTTTGCCGAATTACGACGAGCGGACACCGCTGGAGTCCTGGTTATTTTCGATTTGTGCGCACAAGCTGGTGGATGCATTGCGTCGTGCGGGGCGTCGTCCGGTGTTGCCGTTATTGACGTCTGAGTCGAAGGACGGAGCGGCGCGGGATCTGACGGGTCCGGGTCGTGCGGCATCGAGCATTATGCGGAGCAGTGAGCGGGCTCGTGCTGAGGCGGGAGTGATTGAGTCGGAGCTGCGATTGTTGCTGGGTGAATTTCGGCGTTTGGGTGCGTGGGAGCGTTTGAAGTGTGTGGAGCTGATTTTTGTGCTGGGGTGGGCGAACAAGGATGTGGCGCGGCGTTTGGGTCTGACGGAGCTGGCGGTGGCGAATCACAAGTATTTTGTGGTGCAGAAGCTGCGTGAGGCGGGTAAGTCGGCTCGTGTGAGTGGTGAGTTGCTGAGTGCGGTGGGTCTGGACTGACGGGGGGTGTTTGGCGGGGTGGTGTGCCGGTTCTGCTGCGGCTCCTTAAAAAACCCGGAATTCCCCACAATTTGCTTCTGGAATCCGTGTTGTCGTGGGTATCAACGGGAGTCGAAATCTGCTAGGATTAGCTGGTCGCGGCGTTGAGTTTGGCGACGTTGATCTGGTCAGGGATTCAAGAGGGAATTGAACATGCAATTGACGTGCAATCGTGCACAGTTTGCGGCGGCGTTTGCGGTGGCCGCATCGGCTGTCCCCACGCGGACTCCGCGGGACGTGCTGAAGAACGTGCTGTTGATTGTCAGCAGTGCTGGCACAGAGCTGGTGGGCACGGATCAGGAGACTGGTTTGCGGTATGTTGTGGCGGGTGTGCAGACGAATTCTGAGGGCGAGGTGCTGCTGCCGACTCAGAAGCTGGCTGCCATTCTGCGTGAGCTGCAGTGTGAGACGTTTGAGCTGCATGTGGATGATCGGACGATCCATCTGAAGGCTGGCGGATCGCGTTTCCGTCTGACCTCTGAGGATCCTCGTGAATTTCCTCCTGTGCCACGTTTTACGGAGGACAGTTATTTTCGGATTCCGGCGCCAGTGCTGCGTCAGATGATACGTCGGACGACGTTTGCGACGGATACTGAGAGCACCAGGTATGCACTGGGTGGATTATTGATGGAATTTTCAGAGGGTCAGGTGACTTTGGCGGCGACGGACAGTCGTCGACTGGCGGTGGCGACTGCTTTGTGTGAGCGTTACGGCGACCCCCTCACTCCGACTCGCACCACCGTGGTGCCGACGAAGGCGATGGGTTTGCTTGAGCGCAGCATTGACGCGGAGGCGGATTTTGTGGACATCGTGGTGCATGAGAACGATGTGCTGATGCGGGCGGGTTCGTGTACGGTCAGCAGTCGTCTGGTGGAGGGTCGTTTTCCGCGGTATCGCGACGTGATTCCTCCGACTGGCAACGTGAGTATTCCGTTATCGGCCGGATTGTTTTATTCGGCTGTTCGTCAGGCGCAGATTGTGACCGACGAAGAGACTCGCGGGGTCGACTTCCAGTTTACTCGCCAGCTGCTGACTCTTAGCAGTGCGGCCAGTGCCGTTGGTGATTCTCGGATTGAGTTGCCGATTGAGTATGAGTATGACGATTTGCAGATCACGTTTGATCCGAAGTATGTGGGTGAATTTTTGCGTGTGCTGAATCCTGAGACGCTGGTGGATCTGCAGTTGACGGACGGTGACACGGCGGCGGTGTTCCGAGTTGAGGATTCGTACACGTACGTTGTGATGCCATTGACACAGGATCGCTGAGTGGGTGTGTCTGGAGTGGTATTGCATGAGTGAGATCCCTGAGATTCCGAGGGGTTTGCCAGGGTCGCTGGGTCAGGCGATATTTCGTCTGATTCGAGAGCGTGGTCTGGCGGGGCGTTCGGAAGCGGATGCTCTGGATGCCGAATGGAAGTCGGTGGTGGGTCCGGATGCGGGGCGTCACAGTGCTGCGAGGAAGATCAAGGATGGGATTTTGGAGGTGGCCGTGACGAACGGTGCGATTCTGCAGGAGTTGCGTGGTTTTTTGCACGAGACCGTGTTGCAGCAGCTGCAGCAGCGACTGCCGAATTCCGGAATTCGGGGTATCAGGTATATACGAGTCCGATAGTGTCAGGCGAGACTGCCGGCGGGTGATGCGGGCAGTTTTCAGACGCAGTGGCTAATGGAAGAAGGCAGAATCGTGACTTCGACTTCAGAGTCGTCAGACCAGCCGTCCGCGGGGACGTCAGCAGTGGATTCATCGGCGGTATCGGCGGAGGCTGTGGGGGCTGCCGTACCGGCCAGCTATGGTGCTGACGAGATTCAGCATTTGAAGGGTGTGGAAGGCATTCGGACTCGCCCGGCCATGTACATTGGCGACACGGGTTCACCGGGTCTGCATCATCTGGTCTACGAGGTCGTGGACAACAGCATCGACGAGGCTGTGAACGGCTATGCGACTGAGATTGAGGTGCAGATCAACATCGACGAGAGTGTGTCGATTGTGGACAACGGTCGCGGGATCCCTGTGGACACGGTGAAGGGGGACGGTCGTCCGGCGCTTGAGGTGGTGTTGACTGAGATTCACGCCGGGGGGAAGTTCAACCGCGAAAGTGGTTACCGAGTGGGCACGGGTGGACTGCACGGTGTGGGTATTACGGCGGTGAATGCGCTGAGCAGCTGGCTGCGGGCTGAGATTCGTCGTCAGGGATCGATGTGGGTGATGGATTTTGAGAAGGGCCGTGCGACGTCTGCTTTGCGTCAGCTGGGCCGTGCCGACACCACTGGGACTCGTCTGACGTTCCTGCCGGACGCCACAATTTTCTCCGAAACAAAGTACTCCTTTGATACTTTGACTCGCCGCATGCGTGAGCTGGCGTTTTTGACGCCGGGGATCCGGATTACGATTCGGGACGAGCGTTCGGGGCAGTCCGAGACGTTTCATTTTGAAGACGGTCTGGTGGAGTTTGTGCGTCACCTGAACAGGACTCAGACGCCGGTGACAGCGGATGTGTTTCGCACGGTGGGCGAGCAGGACGGAGTCGTGGTTGAGACTGCGATGCAGTACAACGACGGCTATACAGAGAACGTGCTGACGTTTGCGAACAACATTTTCAACCCGGACGGTGGTACGCATCTGAGTGGTTTCCGCACCGCACTGACTCGCACCATGAACAACTACGCGAAAGCGGGCAATTTGTTCAAGGAAGTGACTCCGGTTGGTGAGGACTTTCGCGAGGGGTTAACGGCGATTGTTTCGGTGCGGGTGCCGGATCCCAAGTTTACGTCGCAGAACAAGGTGAAGCTGACGAATGCGGAGGTTGAGGGTGCGGTGCAGATTGTGGTCGGCAACGCATTCAATCGTTATCTGGAAGAGAACCCTTCGATTGCGAAGAAGCTGGTGGCGAAGGCGATCATGGCCGCTGAGGCTCGCGAGGCTGCTCGCAAGTCCCGCGACATGGTCCGTCGCAAGGGTGCATTGACGACAGGTGGTTTGCCGGAGAAGCTGCGGGACTGTCGCAGTCGGGATCTTGAGTCCACTGAGCTGTATCTGGTGGAAGGTGATTCGGCGGGTGGTTCAGCGGATACCGGGCGTGATTCCAGCATTCAGGCGATTTTGCCTTTGCGAGGCAAGATTTTGAACGTGGAGAAGGCGCAGCTGGTGAAGGTGCTGGACAACAATGAGATCAGCAATTTGTTCCGTGCGGTGGGTTTGTCGCCATCGGCGGGTGACGAGGAAATGGACATCAGCAAGCGGCGGTACGGGAAGATCATTTTGATGACCGACGCCGACGTGGACGGCAGTCACATTCGCACATTGCTGCTGACGTTTTTGTTTCGGCACATGCGTCCTCTGGTGCAGAACGGTCACGTCTATATTGCTCAGCCGCCCTTGTTCCGAGTGACTCAGAAGAAGCAGATTCGTTACGTGCAGACGGCTCCGCAGATGATGGCGGAGCTGATCAGTCTGGGGATGACGGGTACGAGGCTGTCAGTGCGGGCTGACGGGACAGTGTTTGAGGGAGAGAATCTGCAGAAGATGGTCGAGCTGGCGGAGCGGATGGAGCAGCCGCTGGAGCTGCTGGAGCGTCGCGGCGTGGATATTCGTTATTTGCTGCGATTTATGGGTTCGGAGAAATCGCGTTTGCCGCGATATCGGGTGTTGTATGCGGATTCGGAACGCTGGTTTATGGAGCGTGACGAGGCTGAGTCATTTGTGCGCAGTCTGCAGCCGGCGGAATCAGCGGCGGGCGAGACTGCAGTTGCGGATGCTGTGGCGGCGACGGCTGCTGCGGGCGGGGCATCAGCGGCACCGGTTCGCACAGTGAATGCGCAGCTGGTGGACCTGCATGAGGTGCGGACATTGAATGAGTGTTTTGCGCAGCTGAAGGATTACGGTTTCTTCGCCACCGATTTTACTCCCGGTGAAGTTCGCAATGCTGAACCTGTGTATCCGTTCCTGTTGCAGCGTGAAGAGGACCGGGTATTGATGCAGAGTCTGCGTGAGCTGCTGGAGGAGTTGCGGCGGCTTGGCAAGAAGGGTCTCAGCGTGACTCGCTTCAAGGGTCTCGGAGAAATGAATTCCGAGGAGCTTTGGGATACGAGCATGGACCCTGAGAAGCGGACTTTGCTGCAGGTGCGGATGGAGGACGCTGCGGCGGCGGACGAGATTTTCCGGGTACTGATGGGGGATGCGGTTGAGCCGCGTCGGGAATTTATTGAGAAGCACGCCCTGGACGTGAAGGAGCTGGACATTTGAGTGAGCGGCAGCAGATGTGGCGGGCGAGGCCCGTCCATCTGTCTGTGATTCTGTCTGCCGGAGTGAATCAGGCTTTGAAGCCCGTCAGGTATGGAATTGACGGAGCGTGCTGAGCGACCTGATCGGCGGCGCTGAGCAGTCTGCCGAGGTAGTCCCATTGTCCGGTGACCAGTGCATCGCGGGCACTTTCCGGCAGTGTCACGGGGACGGTGATTGTGTCGACGGAGGCAGTGAGGCTGACGAGGTCGACGGTGACGTGTGCTGTGGGGTTCTGTTCGACGGCTGTGGCGAGTATTTCGAGGTCGCTGCGTGATGCTTTGACAGCGGGTATGCCGAGTGAGTTGCAGTTGCCGAAGAAGATTTCGGCGTAGGATTCTGCGATGATGGCTTTGATACCCCAGCGCATGAGGGACTGGGGGGCGTGTTCGCGGGAGGAGCCGCAGCCGAAATTGCGTCCGGCGAGCAGAATTCCTGCACCCTGAAAGCGGGTTTGATCGAAGGGGTGGTGTGGATCTTGTCGGCGGTCATCTTCGAAGGCGTGTTCACCGAGTCCGTCGAAGGTGACGCAGCGCAGGAATCGAGCGGGGATGATGCGATCGGTATCGATGTCATCCAGCAGGAGAGGAATAGCGGTAGCGGTGACGGAGCGAATTTCGCTGGCGGCCATGTGGTGGATTCTGCTGAAGACTTGCTGAGCGTGTGTAGTGGTGGCCGCGGACAGATTCTTGCGGCTGTTCGGATTCTTACCTGCAGTTGGGGGTGGAATCAATCGGCGGGCAGTAGAATTCAGCAGTGTCTCGCCTGTTGGTGTTTTGGGTAGCAGGGACTGAGTCTGTGCGGTCTGTACCGAATCTGCAGGTTTTGGGGGTGGGGGATTGGGAATGGGTTCGCAGCCGTTGACGAATGAAGATATTGCCCTGCGTTATCTGGAGCAGTTGCCATGGCCGCCGTATCCATTTCAGGAGCAGGCGATTTTCAGCTGGTTTGAGTCAGAGGACGGGATTCTGGTGTGTGCTCCGACGGGCACAGGCAAGACGGTGATTGCAGAGACGGCGTTGTATCATGCTTTGATGACGGGTCGCCGTGCCTACTACACGACTCCGCTGATCGCCTTATCGGAGCAGAAGTATCGGGAGCTGCGTGAGTCGGCGGTGCGGTGGGGTTTTTCGGAGGACAGCATCGGGCTGGTGACGGGCAATCGTCGTGAGAACGTGAAGGCTCCGATTTTGGTGGTGGTTGCCGAGATACTGCTGAATCGTCTGCTGGATCAGGAGGAGGAGCGATTTGAGGACGTGTCGGCGGTGGTGATGGACGAGTTTCACAGTTTCAACGATCCGGAGCGGGGAATTGTCTGGGAGCTGAGTCTGGGGATGTTGCCGCGTCACTGTCGTCTGCTGCTGATCAGTGCGACGGTGGGGAATGCGACGGATTTTGTGGTCTGGCTGGCTCGCGACCATGGACGTCGGCTGCGTTTGCTGCAGAGTCAGGAGCGTCGCGTACCGCTGGATTTTCGCTGGGTGACGGACGAGTTTCTGCCGGATCATCTGCAGCAGATGACATCTGGTGACGAGGGTTCACGTTACACACCGGCGCTGGTGTTTTGTTTTAATCGGAACGAGTGCTGGAGTGTGGCTGAGCAGATGCGGGGGAAGGATTTGCTGGCAGCCGGTCAGCAGCGATTGATTTTGGAGGAGCTGGACCGTCATGACTGGTCGGTGGGTGCGGGCGGCAAGCTGCGTCAGTTTTTGCTGCGCGGGATTGGTCTGCATCATGCGGGGTTATTGCCGCGTTATCGGCGTGTGGTGGAGTCGTTGTTTCAGAAGAAGCTGTTGAGTCTGTGTATCTGCACGGAGACACTGGCGGCTGGAATTAATCTGCCGGCGCGATCTGTGGTGATGACATCGCTTTTGAAGGGGCCATATGGGGCGATGAAGCTGATTGATGCCAGTTCAGCGCATCAGATCTTTGGGCGTGCTGGTCGTCCGCAGTATGACGATCGTGGCTATGTGTTTGCAGTGGCTCACGAGGACGACGTGCGGCTGCACAAGTGGCAGGAAAAGTATGATCAGATTCCAGAGAACACGAAGGACCCGATGCTGATACGGGCGAAGAAGAATCTGAAGAAGAAGATGCCGAAGCGTCGTGAGGGGATGCAGTACTGGTCGGAGCGTCAGTTTTTATCTCTGCGAGATGCGCCGCCTGGGCGTCTGGCCAGTCGTGGTCGTTTTCCGTGGCGTTTGCTGGCGTGGCTGATTCGTCGGACGGGTGCGGTGCAGACTGTGCTGGATGCGATTCGTCAGCGTTTGCTGGATACCGAGGCGAAGGAGGAGTCGATGCGTGAGGTGACTCGCATGCTGATGACTCTGGAGGCGGGTGGTTTTCTGACGCTTGAGCCACCGCCACCGCGTCGCAATCTGGTGTCGGCGGGGGCTGCTGATGAGATTATGTTTCGGTCGCGTGCGGCGGAGCTGGCGACTTTGGAGCTGCTGCATGCGATTGAGACGCATGCCGGCAATGCTCAGACTCGCTGGCTGTCATCATCACTGCCGCTGCTGACAGACGCTGAGGCGGAGCGGCTGGCTGAGAGCAGTTCTGCTGAGGAGGCGGGTGCTGCGGCTGATTTTGGTGAGGGCTTGTTTGGTGAGGCAGCTGAGTTTTCGGAGTCAGCTGAGTCGGGTCATTCTGTGTCTGCCGAGGAGTCTGGCGGGACAGCGGTGTCGGGTGAGGAGTCGGGTGCAGCACTGGTGTCGGGAGTGGAGCCTGAAGTTGTGGCGGAGTCGGTTTCCGGCGGTGGTTTGCTGGGGCGTTTGATTCAGGAGGCTCGTACGGGCGGTCGAGCGGGCACTGGAGATCGGGCGAAGGCGCTGAAGCCGGTGAAGCGTGAGCTGACTGTTGTGCCGGTGTGGGACGATTATCAGCCGCGTCTGGCAATCGCGACTCCGCTGTTGCCGCTGGTGAACTGTTTTCGCAGCATCAATCCGCTGTACGGGTTATTTTTGGCGGAGCACATGCATCGGGCCAGCCATGAGGAGCGATTGCTGTTGCTGGAGAGTGTGCTGGACATGCCGACATCTGTAGCCAATCTGGTACGAGTGCCGCTGCCGGATTCGATGCCGGCCGGTCCGCTGGCCAGTGAGTATTTGAATCCGCGGTTATTATCGCGTGGTCTGCTGACAGTTCAGGAGCTGACGGGATATTTTGATGAGGTGGAGCGTCGGCGGGTTTATCCGTTGCCGCTGGGTGATCGGATGCGGCTGTTATTTCAGAATGAGTTTCCGGGTGTTCAGGACGTGCATCAGCGGAGTGTGTGGTGTGTGGGAGATTTGCTGCGTTTTGGGGGTAATTTTGATCGATTTGTGCGGGCGCGGGATTTGCTGCGGCAGGAGGGAGTGGTGTTTCGTCATTGTTTGCGGATGATTTTGCTGCTGGGAGAATTTGCGGAAATCGAACCGCCGCAGCTGGATCCTGTGGAGTGGCGTCGTGATTTGGCGGAGCTGGCTTCGCTGCTGACGGATTCGTGTCGTGCGGTGGATCCGTCCAGTACGGACGAGGTGCTGACGACTTTGCGTGGTCATGCCGCGGGATTGGATACTGCTTTTTAGTGTGACTGATTTTGATCGGGAGAGTGGTGATGTCTGGAAAACTGTGTGGTGTGCTGCCGATTGTGCAGACACCTTTTACGGCAGCCGATGAGATTGACGTGCCGGTACTGCGGCGTGAGATTGACTGGGCATTTGGTGCTGGCGCCAACGGTCTGGGATCAGGCATGGTATCTGAGACGTTTCGTCTGACGTATTCAGAGCGATTGCGACTGACGGAGCTGATGGCTGAGTTTGCGGGCGGGCGTGGAGCGGTGTTTGCGGCTGTGGGAGCAGAGAGTTCGAAGCAGGCGGTGGAGTATGCGGCGGCGGCCGAGCGAGCGGGCTGTGATGCGGTGATGGCGGTGCCTCCGCTGACATCGCGTGTGAGCACTGAGGCGATGACGGGATATTTTCGAGCGATTGCGGAGGGGACAGTGCTGCCTGTGATTGTGCAGGATGCATCGGGTTATGTGGGGCAGTCGATTCCGCTGGAGGTCAGTCTGAAGCTGCTGGATTTGTACGGCAGTGAGAAGATTGTTTTCAAGCCGGAGGCTTCACCGATTGGGCCGTGTTTGTCTGCGTTGCGGGATGCCAGTGGCGGTCGTGCTCAGATCTTTGAGGGTTCTGGCGGCATCCATCTGGTGGACAGTTTTCGTCGTGGTGTAACGGGTACGATGCCGGGAATGGATTTGCTGGACGGCGTCGTGGCGTTATGGGGTGCATTGAGCAGCGGTGCGGAGGAGCGAGCGTATCAATTGTGGCATCCGATTTGTGGGTTGGTGGCGCTGCAGCTGCAGGCGGGGCTGGACGGATTTTTGGCGATTGAGAAGTATCTGCTGGTGAAGCGCGGGTTGTTCACATCGGCGGCTCGACGGCAGCCTTATGGCTGGACGCTGGATGCGGAAACTGCGGGGGAGGTGGATCGACTGTACGAGCGTCTGCAGCGGGTGCTGGCAGCGGGTGCTTAGTGTTTTCCGAGGCTGGTTCGGCGGCGTGGTCCGAAGCCCCAGAAGTCTTCCAGCGGGTGGACTCGGTGATCTGCTTCGTACTGTCCTTCTCCGCCCTGCTGGTTTTGACCGTGGTACCAGTGCTGGCTGTAGTTTGAGTACCATGGCATATAGTCAACTCCGAAGGTTCCTTCGCTGCTGCGTCGACCTTCACCGTAAAGCGGAGAGGCGGGGAAGCCAAACAGAGCTGCTCCGCCGCCGACGTAATATCCGCGAGTATTGCGATTGGGCCATGTGGTGGCCCAGGGAGCGATGCGTTTGGGGTGTCCGGCGCGTTGGGCCGGAGTTTCTCGGCTGTGCAGTGTGGCTCGTCCGGCGGTGCGACGCGGGTCGCGTCCGGCTGCGTGGGTGTGGTTGTGTGGCAGCAGTGTCAGCAGCAGTGTGAGCAGTACGGCTGTTTGGAAAAGTGGTTGCATAACGAGTATTCTGCCGGCATCAGCCAAAGGGGACTCGATTGAATTTTATAAACGGCAGTCGGACTCCGTCGACAAATACATCGTCGGCACTGAGGACTCCGTTTTGTCGTGGCAGGAAGTTTTGTGCGGCGAGGAATGTGACGACATCGTCCTGGTCGACGCCGTCGCCGCTGACACCGAGGCCTCCGATCAGTGTTCCATTGCGATAGAGTGGTGTGCTGCCGGGGAAGAACACGATGCCATTCTGGTGTTTCAGGCTGGTATTGGGATCCTGGAAGTTGCGACCTGGGTTGAAGGCATCGAAGCCGAGCACGGTGTCGTACATGTTGCTGGCTGGCGTGGGTGCACCGATGTTTTCGGCGGTTTGGGGATTGATTTCGGGATTTTTCGCTGGGTTGAGTGTGGAGAAGGTTGGGGGTACAGATCCTTCGACTCCGGCGGGAAACCGCGGTTCTGCGAGGAATCTGAAGGTGCGATTGGTGAAGGCTGTTTCAGGGGGCACGTCGGTAACGGCATCAGCGGGCTGCAGTGCGGTGCTGGCGTAGTAGGCCGTGTTGCGTGCTTTGGCAACAGCCACGTCGATGGAGAAGAATGTGGCATCGGGCATGCGGTAGAGTCCGACGACTTCTCCGCTGGTGTCGGTTACGGCCAGCACCATCCTTGTGCGTGATCCTGCGGGGACTCGAATGGCGGCTCGTGTTTTATCTGCGGCGATGATGCCGTTGTCGATGATCTGCTGGACTTCGGCGGCGGTGATGCCGGTGCCATTTTTAGGCGGTACGAGCCAGCCGCTGGGGACAGCTCCGCCGGGCAGCAGCTGAATGCCGCCGGGTGCTACCGGCTGATTTGTACCGTTGACGGTGCCCTGGCCGAGTGACTGGGCGAGGGCTACCGTCTGGCGGACACCTTCGATTCCGGGCGTGGGCCCAACAATTTCGAGGTCGATTCCGACGAGTGTGATGTGGTCGAAGGGCAGGTCGATATCGGGGATTGCGGGGATTCCGTCGAGTGTTCCGATCTGCGCGCCGGGGGCACCGGTACCGAAGGTCTGTGCGGTGCGACTGCCGCCGGCGGCTGCGAGGGCGATGAGTTCTGCTTCGAGGACTTTAGGTGCATTGGTGCGAGCGGTTTCGGATTGTCCGGGGGTGAAACCCTGTTCCCAGGTTGCAAAGCCGTCCGGGCCAGGGAAGAAGACCCCGATTCCTCCGACGAGTGTGTCACCGATGGTATCGCTGTTGGTATCTCGGAACAGCGGAATGCCGCCGGGCAGAGTGGCGATACCGCGGGATTGTTGTGTGGGTGCCAGTCCTGTTACGAATCCCCAGGATTCGGGTGTTGGCACATCTTTGCCGGCTGCGAAAGTGGCGTCGAAGCGTGCGGACAGCAGCAGGTCATCACCGCCGCCATTTTCGCGGATGCCATTGAGTCCGGCGTGTACGAGGCTGTCGCGGTTGGTGTGTTCGATGGCGAACAGGTCGACTGGTGGTGTGTGCAGGATTTCGGGAGGAAAGTGTCCACCGACTCCGACTGGTGCAACGAAGCCAGGTCCCTGCACGAGCGGGTCGATTGAATTGGGATTGGATTCCACTTCGCGTTGTGTGATGGTGGTCTGGCTGAGGAAGCGGATTGTGCGTGAGGTGAGCGGACCGACAGTGCCGGCGGAGGGATCACCGTTCGAAAACATGGCGGCGGTGCGTGCTTTGGCAACAGCTCCGTCGATCATGAAGGCGAGTGTCTGATTATCGGGTGCGGCAACGCCGCTTTCGGTGCGGACACCGAGGATAGTGCCGGCGCGGTCAACGACAGCGATGATGGCATCGTTGCCGGGGGTAGCGGCGGACGCGCGATCGAGCAGTGTCCC
>JBJTPZ010000037.1:0-4245 GCA_046075365.1 Planctomycetaceae bacterium | reverse complement strand
AGTACATGTGTGAAATCGATGTGAAGAACAAAAAGTTTAAAGTTACGCTGCACCTTGATGAAAACCTTCGTGGTGCCTTCATCACGGAGTGCTCCAAGGCCTTCTCAATCATTATGGACACACTGAGAAATTTCGGACGTTGCATGGTGTGGGATCACAACATCGGCGTACTCATTAGCGGAGCAATGCGAGTCGGCAGTGGCGACCAGACGCAGTCAGGAAAAGTAGCCTGAGCGGTCCACACCAGTCTGCATCGGCAGCCGCAGCATTCCTGTGCTGCGGCTGCTGTTTTTTCCGACCAGCCGGATCAGCCTCTCTACACCACCACCAGCAGTCCGAAATTTCTCAGTGTGTCCATAATGATTGAGAAGGCCTTGGAGCACTCCGTGATGAAGGCACCACGAAGGTTTTCATCAAGGTGCAGCGTAACTTTAAACTTTTTGTTCTTCACATCGATTTCACACATGTACTGGTTCACGTGCCTGTAGCGGCCATTGGATTTCAGAAGATCGATGTCTGTCAATGGTGGGACTGGCAGTATCTGGTCATCGCCCGGGGATGGTTCCTGGCCTTCTCCAAGTGGCTCATGTTCAGTCGTGGAAAGCAGCATTTCACGATCGTCAAACGCGAGCGGACTCTCATTGCGGCACAGGTCAATCATCGCCGCAAACATTTCAGGGTCGTCTTCCACGATCGTTTCGAGGACCTTGCCATGGTTGAATAGCAGCAAAAAGAATTTTCGATTTTCGGTGTCAATCTTGAACTGATAATGATGAATAGTAGTCTTCATTCAAAGTCCCCTTCAAACAAAAAGGGTGAAGCAGAATCAGGTGACGCACTATGTCGCTGTTCGAGTCTGTCGGGCGTTGATGAGGCGGATCAGGAACAGTTCGAGGGAGCTGAGTTCTTCTGCCGGCGAGGTGAAGAGTTGTTCCATGAAATCCACGTAAAAAGCGAATGCATCGGCTTCACTGCCCGTGCCGAGCCCGGCAATTATCAAAGCTTGCGCCGCTGGCCTGGAGGTGATCATCCTGGCTGCTGCCATGGGAGTCTCTGGACCCCCTGCCTGTCCAATTGTCAGCAGCGGCTTCTGGATCTGCAGCATGTACTGGGTCCGAGTGAGTGAGTCAGTAAGCATGTGGTTATACCCTCGAGGTTTTTGAGGAGGAGGCGAGTGGGTGGAAGGTGGGGCGGGTAGCAGGCCGGTAGGTAGCAGGCCGGTAGGGTTTGTCAGGCAGCCAATACGGCAGCCGGCGGCGTGGTATAGCCAGTCAACTCATTGGTGATTCGTGTGAGGAGGTCAACCAGAGTCACACTAAGTTCATCACAGCGCAGGTTCAACACCACTAAGGCGGTGGCACACAGTACCCGCTCTCCATCATGGCTATTGATGTGCTCAACGATGCGTGTGAGCTCTGGGTCGGCGGGGATGGGGTTTGTGCCACTGAGCAGCGCGTTAACAGAAATAAGCATCAGACTGCGCGATTGAGACATTTTGTGACTCCGAACGAGTTGGACTTGACTGAACATCGAGATGTCAGCTTAGCAAATAATTCGTGGAGATCAACAATCATATCGCGCGGAGGTCGAAAAATTTGACTAAAATCCAGTCAAAAATTGCGACTTCGCAAAAATGTCAGGTTTTTTCAGTCCGGTTTTGCGTTGTGTTTATGGTTATGAGTTGTTCTCTGGGTGTGCACCAGGCTCGTTTTCTTCAAGGCAGGTTTCGGTGCTCTGCTCTGGTTGTAATGATTCGTCGTTTTGTGACGGGGTCAAGCGATTTTTTCGTGGTAGTTTCATTGCGGGAGGCCGGCCACGTCGGGGCCGCTGCGGCGATGATTCGTCGGGAGCCGGTATGTCTCCGCCTACAGTGCAGTAAATTCCGATAATGCCGCGAGCATCATCGGATCCGGCCTCGTTGCGGTGAGTCGGGAACGAGATGGCCTTTTTCCAGACTTGCACACTGTTGTTTCCGTGTGCTTCCACACAGTGGTAGGGTACTTCGATGTTACCGGACAACAACCGGCGGTCGTCGCTTTCGAACTTCAACGCCTGCTCGGTGGTGAAAAAGTCGCCGTCTCTGTGCCCGACAATATCGCGCTGCCTTGCGATAATCCGGTCTGGCACTCCGGATCTGTCGGTCGCGGTTACCTGTTTCAAGTCGTCCACGTAGGCTTTGTTCGCATAGAGCAGACTGAGAGTACTGTCTTTGGCATACACCGGCAGCGGCAGTGAATCCAGAATTCTCCAGGCCGAGTATTGTGCACGCAATGCCGCAAATACCTGCTCTTCTTTCTGCCTGTCTGCCGGCCAAAAAAAGATGTGCAGCACCCAGCATTCAGCCCCGTCGGGCCCGATACGTTCCTTAACGGCAATCTTCACGACATGGACCAGATTATCTTCGTCATCAGACTCGTTCTCGCTGTCTCGATACCGATGTTTTTCGATGCGTTCCACAGACGCCTCGCCCGTGTCCTGGGCTCGCTGCAATACCCGCTCATCAATTCGGTGATACTCTGTCTGCAGACTCTGGTCTCCTGGTTTGTTGAAAATTTCACTTTCCAGGGGGAAGTTTTCTATCTCATTCGAGTGGGATTTGTCGTGATCGGTTCTTTTTGTGAGATCGCGGAGCCTTGGCTCATGTTTGGAGCGGAACAGTGGATTCATGTAGATGAGTCGGTAATCCGAACGAGTCGTGGTGAATTTCTCGCCTGATGTTTCAGTCAGGCCCCGATTCCCAGGACGTGGTGCTACGGGCAGTTTTACGACTGACTGAATCTGCGCCTGTGCGAGCGCTGGATTGCGCGCCCCGTAGATTTCCAGAATTTTGAAGATGTCTTCGGGGATTTGTGTTTTACGCCACAGCGTGAGAATTTTTGAAAAGCGCCTGCGCTGTGGTGTCGAGCTGGATACGCAGGGCGTGTTGGGTCGGACTTCTGCGACACCATAGTCATGAATAGCGACCGGAAGCACGATTCCTTCCCGGCGGAAGAGGTGAAACGTACGAGATCGACTGACGGTCAGGTCGCCTCTCTCGAATTTCCCCGCCATTCGCTCTTTAAGTTTGTCGGTGTTCGCGCAGACGAAGTCTTTGAGCCTGATGTCTCGGGCATTCTTGTCAATCTGCAGCAGGGCTCGCGCCGAGCTCGAAATGAAAGTGACTTTCGAGTAATCAGCCTGCTCTGTCGATTGGGGGTTTTGCGTCGGTTCGACAACATGCACGTTGATTTGACTGAACGGGTCGTTGATCAGTTTCCACAGAGTGTCCAATTCCTCCAGCCGCAATTGGATGTCCGTAGCGTCGGAGCAGGAGACCACGAGAAGTTCCCCGCCGAACTCCCTGCGAATAGCGTCGGTGAGTGGACAGTCGAGAAGTCGGGCCACCTCGCCAACAAACATCGACCTGTCGGAATTCTCACCATACGCGACCTCGAAGATTCGCAGAGGTGTCTGGCTGTCAGCAGGGGCTGGTTCATCACTCCCGGACGGCGATGCGTTGCCTGGATCGCCGATTCTTCTAAGCGCGTGCTGCAGAAACTGCTGGTGGGCTTTCAAGTCTTTATGCAGGGGAGAGTCGTCATCGAAGAACCGTGCTGCCGATTCAAGACCAAGCAGGCGTCGCAATTCGTCATTCACCGCGTAGCACAGCCCATTGCGGCCATAAATGGCCGCAGGACCTGCAAAAAGTGCCATGCAGACGGATTGATGCAACGCAGACCGATCTTTTTCCGAGATCGGCCTCGTTGTGAAATGTACCGGTACCTGTCCCGCGGAGCTGAAAACGACCTGAATGTAACCGTTGATTTTCTGAAGGATGCGTTCGAGCGTGTTGATCCGCAGGCCAGTTTCATCATCGGCACCGTTGAGAAACCGACTCAGGGCGCTCGGCGAAATCGCATCGCTGATGTCCTTTGCTGAATAAACACCAGCCTGCAGCAGTTTCCGCAGCTCCTCGCGCAACATCGATGACAACTGAGGGGGTGCTAACTCAGACATAGGAAACCTGTCCATTTGTACATATTGAGGCTATGTGCCAAATGGATATCTGTCGGCAGCCTGAGCGGTGCCAGTGGCTGTTATTTGCAAAACAGCAAATTTTTTTTATTCGGAGCGCGAAGACACGCCCGTCTCCGTTGATGTGGACGGCCGCATCACGATCCGAAATCACGGCGGCGGGTCATGGTCAAATGCGCGCGTACGGCTCGTCGGTGCGACGCTGCCGCCGTCGCGCGATCGCGCGGGCAC
>JBJTPZ010000036.1:0-18591 GCA_046075365.1 Planctomycetaceae bacterium | reverse complement strand
TAAAATCGCTGTGCCCCGATGGGAGCCCACGAGCGATCGACATCTACTTCGAATTCGCCGGCCGTGGTTTCGAATTTTACGCGGAACTTTCCGCTGACCGGCACTCCCTCTGGAGCCGGGCTGGCCGCAGTGGCATCTGGTGCCGGTGGTGGCGGAGGGGGAGTCTCGAGTGCCTGTTTTTGTTTTTCGAAGACCCCCAGCCCTGGGGGCAGACCGCTGTTTGACTGTTCTTCAGCACAGCCAGTCAGCAGAGCGGCGCTGAGGCCGGCGCACAGCCAGAACACGAACACACTCAAATTTCGACGCATGGCAGCCAAATCCTGGACGGAAAATCCGCGGCGAACAGACCATGTTTTGCCGCATTCCCACGTTGTACGCTGAGCAGGTCAAAAATGCGAGGGAAAAACGGGGGGCGGCGGTCGGGCGGAATGTGTGTCGAGTTTCCGGCTGACGCCGACTGCCGGGAATTGTGTTTTCGAAGTACCCCATGCGAATCGGGATCACGCCGCTGGTCGGTTACGCCGTCAGGAGGCTGCTGGTAAAAGAGCATCATCCGGGCGGCATCGTTCATTTTTTAAACTCGGTGCCGGCCGGACAGTAATCGCCTTCGTCAGTCCGTTGGTGCTGTGTCCCTTCTCTCTGTGTCCCGCTGCCGGTGGTGTGTCCCCTCGGTGACGGTCGTCCCTGCGCCTTAGCTGTCAGCGGTGTGTCCCCTCCCTGCCGACGCGGGTGGCCTCGCGTGGAGAATGCAAGCTGCGACTGGAGTGGTTTTGGGGCCACGATTGGTGCTGTGTCCCCATTCCGTTGCCTTCGGCGTGCCAGTGGTGTGTCCCTCTCCTTTTGTCTGTCCCTCTCCTTTTGTCCCCGCCCTTTTGCATCCTTTTGCAGTGGTGTGTCCCCGCCCTTTTGGGGGTAAGTTTGGTGCTGTGTCCCCGTCCCCGCCGTCCCCGGTGGTGTGTCCCCTGTCGGCGGTGCGTCTCCGCAGTGACGGTCGTATGATGCATTACGGCTGTGGCGGTTTTGGGGGTACTTTTGGTGGTGTGTCCCCGTCCCTGCGATGTCCCCGTCCCCGCGTCCTCACGCTCGCCTGGTGCTGTGTCCCCTCTCTGACGGTCAGGGTTCCTGATTGTTTTGTATGGTGGCCGGCGCAGACGAGGGGGCTTGGCGTGGAGGATGAAAGCTGCGACTGGAGTTGTTTTGAGCCCGCGTCCGGTGATGTGTCCCCATCCCCGTTGCCTTCACTCCAGTGGTGTGTCCCCGCCCTTTTGTCCCCGCCCTTTTGGGAGTAAGCTTGGTGGTGTGTCCCCGTTCCCGTGGTGGTGTGTCCCCTTTCCGGTGGTGTGCCCCCTGCCGGCGGTGCGTCCCCGCAGTGACGGTTGTATCACGCATTACGGCTGTAGCGGTTCTGGGGGTACTTTTGGTGGTGTGTCCCCGCCCCTGTGCAGTGCTCCCGTCCCTGTGCAGTGCTGTGTCCCCGTCCCCGGTGGTCGCACCCCGCCGGTGATGTGTCCCCTCCCTGACGGTCGGGGCTCGTGATTTTTTATGTATGGTCGCCCGGGGCAGTCACGGGGGCAGGGCTGAAGCGACGCAAGGAAAACAGCTAGGATTGTGCCGTAAGATGGCTCAGTCGGCGTGGGCAAATGACCTGTTTTCGCAGCGCAGATCTCGCGCTGGAAAGCCCAAACTGCGTTCTGTCTCTGTCGTGCTGGAAAGCCCAGTCTACGTGCCTGGCACCCGTGTCGGGAATGCCCACGCTGCTGTGTTGCAATCGGCGTCCGAACGACGCAAGTTACTGCTGGTCACCTGAAGCGACAGGGAGGGCACTGAGGCCGATGCCGGTGTAGTAAAAACCACGGTCGGCCATGCGACGACGGTCGTAGAGGTTGCGGCCGTCGAAGATCACAGGAGTTTTCATTTTGTGCCGAATGTAGTCGAAGTCCGGATTTCGAAATTCATTCCACTCGGTCACAATGCAAAGGGCATCAGCGCCATCGCAGGCGTCGTAGTGGTGCGGGCAGTACTGCACAACATCACCGATCTCCTGTCGGACGTTCTCCTGAGCCACAGGATCATGCACGCTGACCGTACACCCGGCTTCCAGCAGATTGCGAATCAGAACCAGCGACGGGGCTTCTCGAATGTCGTCCGTTCGCGGCTTGAACGACAGGCCCCACACCGCAATTTTTCGCCCCTGCAGCGGACCATCGAAATAGGCCGACAGTTTGCGAAACAGCACATGCTTCTGCTGGTTATTGGTCTCATCGACGTTCCGCAAAATTCGCGCAGAGACTCCGTGCTGCTCGGCCAGTGATGTCAGCGCACGGACATCCTTGGGGAAACACGATCCGCCGTAACCGACTCCGGGAAACAGGAACGAAAATCCAATTCGCGCATCGTGGCCAATACCCTTCCGCACTTCATTGATGTCCGCACCAACCTGCTCGCAGATGTTTGCCATCTCGTTGATGAAACTGATCTTGGTGGCCAGCATGCAGTTGGCTGCATACTTGATCATCTCTGCACTCTCAATGCCGACCACAATAAAGGGCTTCTCGGTGCGCTGAAACGGCTTGTAAAGTTCCTGCATCAGTTCTGCAGCAGTCGGGTCGTCGACCCCCACTACAACGCGATCGGGTTTGGTAAAGTCATCGATCGCCGCACCCTCCTTCAGGAATTCAGGGTTTGAGGCGATGCGGAAGCGAGTCGACGTTTTGGCGGAAATCCAGCCGGCCACTCGACGGTTGGTGCCCACTGGCACAGTGCTCTTGCAGACCACAACTGCGTTGTCCCGCAGATAAGGAGCCATCTGTTCGGCTGCCGCCTGCACGTATTTCAAATCGGCCGCCCCGGACTGATCCTGGGGAGTTCCCACGCAGATGAAAATGCACTGCGCGGAACCAATAGCCTCGGCATAATCGGTTGTGAATCGCAGTCGGCCGGCCGCCGCATTTCGCCGCACCAGCTCTTCAAGGCCCGGTTCGTAGATCGGAACCCCGCCGCTTTTCAGCAGGTTGACCTTGCGAACGTCCACGTCCAGACAAATAACGTCATTGCCACTTTCCGCGAAGCAGGTGCCCGTAACAAGCCCCACATACCCGGTGCCAATCATTGTGATCTTCAAGGGTCTGCTCCCGATTCTTCAGCCGCGAACCAATTCGAATGCCAACCTACACGCACCCGACGGCGGCGGCAAATTCTTCCATGAACAGTCCCGGCGAAACAGGTACCGCCCTGGTCCGACCCTGCGGATCGTGCGGATTCTGCTCAAAAAATGGAATCGCCACGAATTCACAACGGAAATTCTTCTCGCACTGCGTGAAGTTTTCGTTCAGGTCGTCTCAACCCAGCGACGCAGCTCAGTCGTGAGATCCATGACGGTGTCGCGAGCCGCTGTGCCGAAATAATGGCGCTCAATCCGCCGAATGGCTTCCGCCAGCTCCCGCTGACGCTCGGCTGTCAAACCACCCTCGGACTCAATCCGCTGCAGCACGGCCAATGCACTAAAGGGAGTAACTTCTGCGGGCATCGACCAGCGTGAAGCTGTCACAATCGTCGGCCCGGACCGGCGACGCAGCAGCTGCCAGCCACCAAAAGATCCGGCACACAGCACAAGTCCGATAGCCGCCCAGACATACCATGGCGTCGTCGGCTGGTCCCAGCTGGCCTGCAGCAACACCGTCTGCTCAGTCGCCTTCAGATCCGCATCTTCATAACGCTGGTAGATCGTTTCTTTCGGCTGCAGCCGCAAGGAAGCGAACTGGAAACTGCGATCCGCTCCGGCAGCCTCGCGCCGATCCCGCAGTGACACCGTCCACAGACGCTCCGACAGAACAGCCGGACGAGTTGAATTTTCGTCGAACTTCGAAATCGACAGCGGCTGAGTTTCCACGCCCGTAACCTCGAAGTTGTCAAACTTCAAATCCACAATCTGCTCAAGGTCAGGTACCAGCCCGCGTCCGACGGCACGAATTTCCAGCCCCAGTTTCCCGGCAGCGAATTCGCGTTCATCCAGAATCTGCGTCACCGTCAGCTCTTCCACAGGGCGCGGTTCGCCTATGGCCGGAGCACAGTCAACAGCGACTGCAGCAGATTCGACAGGCAGCACGACGTATCCGGTTGTGTCGAGGAAATCCAGATCCAGTCGCACGGGTGGCAGCGAGTCAATCTCAGGGCCGCGGGCTTTCAGCAGCAGCCACGCATAGGGCGTGCGGCGCCAGCCTTCTTCAGCGTCCGGCTGTGACTGCACCGATTCCGGCTGGAATGTGACAGACAGCACCTCGAAGTGCTCATCCAAAGCGCCTCGAGCCGCCTTTTCAAACTTGTCCCGATAATCCTCATTCGGGCGGCCATTGTTGTAGTAATAGCCGCCTCCGGAATTCTGATTCTGCAGATAACGCGAAAACCCGCCACCCTCGCGCTCAATCGCCTTCGAATGCCGAATGCTGACAAGTACACCGAACGGCTGACCATGCCCTACTTTCACGGATCCGTCTATCTCGGCCAGAAGCTGAATTTCCTGCACCAGATCACTGTAGTAGTCCAGCACCTGCTTCGCTTCGCGTGCCTGCTGACGCTCGCCCGCGATCCGCAGCCCCTCACGCACATAGCGGAACTTCACCGCCGGATTCACACTGCTCATACGAGCAAACAAATCGTTGGCAAACAGATCCAGATGCCGCTCACGAAATTCGGCCGGTATCGCCGCAAACGCCTGCTGGATCAGCGGTATCTGTTCCAGTACCGGGTTGCGTTCCTGGGTGATGCGGGCCAGCGAAGCGTCCCCCAGCGAGGCGTAGAACCAGGTGTTGAATCCTTCGACCGTGACTTCCGCATCCGGTAAGCCCGGCAGGGCCTGCAAATAGGCTTCCACCGCCGTGCGGAGGATGCCGATGGCCTGACGACGAGCATCCGCGAAGCCCGCATCGCGAGCCAGATCGTTTTTATAGTTGGCCAGATCGTGCAGCAGGCTGCCCTGTACCATTAACAGTCGCCAGTTACCGGGTTCGCGCTGCAGTCCGGTTGTGCACATCTGCAAGGCAGCGTCATAACCCCGCAAAACCTCAGCTTCCAGTTCCTGCTTCTTTCGATTTGTCTTCAGCGCCTGCTGCACCTGAGGTTCACGCCAGACCGTACCAAGATTGTCACGCATTTTGCCCAGCAGTACCGCCAGTGTCTTTGGCTGTATTGAGTCTGAGCTGCCGAAGACCGCCTGCAGGTCCTTTTGCAGATATACTTCTGCGGCACTGTGCACGCCTGCGAAGGCATTGGCCAGCCACGATTCATCGATCCCAGCCAGCTGCAGCCCGCGGATCCGCTGAGCAAACTCGGCCAGTTCACGGAGATTGCGTTCCTGGTGACTGCGAGTCAGCGGGATGGAATTCAGGCGTTCATTGTATCCGAATGAAAACATGTAGATCCCGGTCCGACGACGAGCACTGTTGGGATCGTGGTTTTCAGTCCACGTCGAAAGGAATGTCTGCACCAGTTCGACAGCTTCACGCGGATGCGAGGTCGCCAGTTTTTCGATCCATGGAAAGGCTGCAGCCTCTTCTTTCACCTTCAGATGCAGTCGTGCTCGAGATTCAGCCATGGTGGGGAAGAACGACGGTTCAAGATACTGCAGCCAGACGTCTCCGGGAGCAGCATCAAGAATGCGTCCGGCCGGGATAGCCACCGGCATTCCCGTCTGTGACTGCATCTGCATCTGCCGCATCGCCATGTTGTCATCGGCCATCCAGAAGTAGTTACCATAAGCATCGCGCTGCATCTGCGGTCCGCGAGCCGTGCTGCTGTCGTTCTGCACGGCATACCGAGCCTCCCGCAGCCAGTTGACCAGCAGCAGATGCAAGGCCGGTTTCCAGTCGTCAATGCCGGCGGAGGCATGCTGCAGAATCGCGTCTACAGCGGTCTGCTGCAGCTTGAGCACTGCCAGACGAGCATCCGGTGTGGATGGATGCTGCGCCATTCCGAGGGCCGCAGCACGCCCGATCCCGTTCAGAATTCGTCGGCCCCGCTCAGCCTCGCGAGTAAAGCTGTCGGACAGCCACTGAGCTCCCAGTTCCTTCCTGAGCTGCGGAACAAGCTCAACGGCCAGCTGCAGCACTTCGCTTTGCAAACTTTGCCATTCTTCCAGCGTCAGGGCCGGCGGGGTCGTTGGCGGAGCCGTTGCGGCAGCGACAGCCGGATCGGCCGGAGCCACTGCCGGAGCCACTGCGGGAACAGCCGCTGCGGGAACAGCCGCAGCGGGAGCCGGGCTTTCGAGGACAATCTGCACCGCCTGCCATGCTTTTTCCAGTTTCGCCGGATCGGCCTGCTGCTTATGCAGCCCGTAAAAGGTGCGAGCCAGTATTGCGAGGGTCTTCAGGTCAGCAGCAGTCTGCAGCTCTTCAATGCCTGGCAGGAACTGCAGTGCTTCAGACAGCCTGCTGGCCGCCAGCAGCAGTTGTCCGGCACCCACTCGCGTCAATTTCCGGTTGGGGTTGTCTGCGGCCAGATGCGATTGCAGCTGCTGGGCCAGCACGGCCGGTGACTCACCCTCGTTTTCACAGGTGGTTGCCAGCTGCCCCAAACCCTGCAGTCGTTCCTGCGGGATGACGGCGACAGGATACAGCTCGGCAATTGCGATGACATCCGCCGCCCGCAGCAGGTTGCGTTCTCCGATCCGCTGTCCGTTGCGGCCGCGCGGCGCATTCGAGGGGCCGGTGGTCAGTGAAGTCACCAGTTTTTCATGAATCAACAGCTGTTCCTGTTCACTGAACGCTGACAGCAGCTGGCCGACTTCCGGCCAGGATCCGCGAGTCACTGCTGTTTTCAGGGACTGCAACTGCTGCTGCAGCTGCTGCAGTGCGGCTGCGGCCTCAGCGGTCGCCGGGTCTGCACCGGCAGCGGCAGAGTCGGTTGCAGCGGCTGCGGGAACTGCACTTGCAACGGGGGAATCCGGGTCCACCGCGCCAATGGCCACGGCCGGGGCTGCCGGGACAGCAGATGCACTGACCGGATCGCCTCCGACGGCAGCGGGACCTGCCCAGGCTGCGAGTATCGCTGAAGGGCGTCGATCAAATTCAAGCTTTTGCAGCAGCTGCGTGCGGGCCTGTGCAGCAGCAGTGGCCTGCGCTGCGGAGGCCTGCGCTGTGGTGGCTGCCGCAGCGCCAGATTCAGCAGTAACGCTGCCGGTGACCGAGCCGGCAACCTCGTCAGCAGCGGGCTTCGCTGCCGCACCGGCCGCTGTGCGGAGCGCCGGGATCAGCGCTCGAGGTATGGTCAGGGCACGAGCCGGTGCGACGGGTGTCGCCGGGACGCTGTTTTGCACGCAGACTGCCGAAACATCCTGCCCGATCGCCAGCAACAGCCACACCGCCAACATCCGTCGCCAGTTCATCAGCTTTGATCCTGTTGCCTGAAAGACAGCTATTGAGACGGGACCGCAGTTCAGGACCCAGAGCCATCGGCCGGAGGCCCAGCGGAAGCACCGCGACCATCCTTCGGCTTCTGCGCGGGTTTCGTTCCCGGGCGACGCGAACGACACTTGCTGCAGCAGGACTGGCAGGGCTTCGGAATTGGCAGGCCCTGCAAATCGTCAATCGCCATTTGCTCGAGACGAATTGAGGCTTCCAGGTTTTCCTGCTGCTGCCGCTGGCCACGGCTGTCACCGACCGCCTGAGCCTGTTCAGCCAGCAGGCGATAATTCTGACGAGCAGATTCAAGTTCCGGCAGCCACTCTTCACGAGCCACGCCTTCGAGACGCATCAGCCAGGCAAGATAGTACTGAGATTCCGCCAGAGTTTCACGGACCCGCGACTGCAGGACCGGATCCGCCGGCTGAACGTCGTCTGCCGTCACTTCAGTCAGCAGCTTTTTAAGATCCTCATTGGCATCCGGCAGGCCGGCACTGTGAATCTTCGCCTGAGCCAGCTGCAGACGCACATCGCGACGCAGCTGATCCTGATCGTCAGGAACCAGTTCCAGAGCCTTTTCGAATTCACGAGCCGCCCGATGCCACTCAGACTTCTGCACAGCACTGCGACCGGTCCGCAAATGCCAGCCGACCTGGTCCATCTGCATGTGGAATTCACCGGCCGTCAGATGATAGACACCACCCACGACCGGCAGAGCCAGCCAGAACAGCAGTAAGGATTTCTTCATGACGGCGGTCCTTTGAGGTGCGGGGGGCTGCGGCTACGAGAGAACTGTGTGTTGAGGGCTCGGGCAGGAATGCCCGAGCTACGACAGGACAGACAATTGACTCATACAGTCTGACGCACTGGTGCCGGTTTGTCCATACCCCGGCTTTGCAGAACGGGCTGTTTTCGGATGCCGGGCAGCCAGCGGGAACCGCAAAAATTCAGCAAAATCGGCAGTCCCGCCAGAATTGTTGCGGAAAGCAGCAGTACCAGCTGAGCCCATTCGCGCCAACCCCAGTCCAGTCTTTCCGCACCTTCCGCAGACAATGTCAGCCGCCGCAGCAGTTCGCTGGGCAGATGTTTGTCATTGCCGTTGTGGTAAAATCCGCGAGTTCGTGCGGCGATCTGACGCAGGGTACTGACGTCCTGTTTTGAATTGCGGCCGTTCAGAAAAGTGCCGTTCACCGGGTCACCAATGCCCACAATCACGACATCTGCTACGGCAGGCGGCATGGTCGGCATCCCGGTTGCCGGCACTGTGTCTCCGTCACTGACCAGCACCACAGTGGTGCTGCGAGGTCTCCAGCCGCGAGCCAGCTCGGCCGCTGCTTCAAGCCCGCTGAACAAATTCGTTTCACCCGCCTGAAACGCGAAGTGCATGGGCAGATCGTTCAGCACGTTCTCAACCACCGCAATGTCTTTTGTGTCTTCCACAACCGGCAGTGATTTGGTGTATGTCGCCAGAATTGAAACGCGGTACTCGTTCATCGGAATGCGACGGAACCACGATTCCATCACCTCCCGCGCTCGCACCATGCGACTTTGGTCGCCCGTCGTTCCGGCATCTCGCAAACGCATACTGGGTGACACGTCCAGCACCAGTATAACATGTTTCAGCTTTTCGAAGGAGACGGGGCGATCCTGCCCGGGGGTTCTGCGATTGGGCGGCAGCCAGAACAGCACCAGCAGGGCCCATGCGAGTCCGGCTGCGGCAAGGCAGCGCAGCGACGGGGCAGTGCGGGCCCAGGCGGCAGGTCGCTGTGCGGGACCAAACAGCAGAATTGCGAGGCGCCGCACGCGACGTGCATGCAGCCACTCGCCCAGCCCCGCCAGCAGCAGTGCCCCCAGACTTCCCAGCAGGCACCAAAGCTGCTGCTGTTCCGTCAGCCCCGTCATTGCACGTACCTCAGTCCAAATCCGGCCAGTGCCCACATTGTCAGCAGCAGCAGTCCGGCAAAGCAGAACGGACGGAAATCGTCGACATATTCGACCGCCACCTGTTCGATTTCCGCGGGCTTCATGCTGTCAATGCGCTGGAATACGGAATCCAGTGCCGCGGGGTCTCCCGACACAAAAGCTTCGCCCCCGGTCAGTCTGGCCATCGTGACGATTTCATCAGGAATATTCGGGTCTCCGATATGAATGCAGAACAGCACAATACCGGCCTGCTGCAGTTCGCGAGCACGCTCTTCATTGCCACCATTCATCAGATCACTGCTTTGCCCGTCTGATACAAGAATGATCATCCGATCGCCCTGTGCCTGATCTTCCAGCACTTTGCGGCAGTTGATCAGGGCGCGTCCGATCATGGTGCCGCCGCCGATGGCGCGCTGCGAATCAGGTTTCATAAATGGCAGCGAACAGGCAAAGGCCGACGTATCCCTTGTGAGCGGACACCAGCGGACGACATCCGAAGCAAAAAAGGTCAGTCCGAAGGCATCACCTTCGCGAAAATTCAGGAACTGACTGATCGCCTGCATTGAGGCGTCGTAGCGTGTGCCTTCACCGAACGGCGCGGTCATGCTGCCTGAGCAGTCCACACAGAATTCAATGTTGGTCAGTTTTCTTTGAGTCACGGGGCTGCCGGTAGCCAGCGGCACACTCAACAGCAGGATGGCCACAGCCAGCAGCAGTGCCGGCAGAGATTCGGCCATCTTCAGCAGCGTCTGCAAAACTCGACGATCGGGGCGGACTCCATGGTCCACAGGCAGCGCTGTTCGCCGCCACGGCCCGCGCCAGACCCATGCCAGCAGCAGAGCCGGGACGACCAGCAGCGGCAGCAGCCACGGGCGTTCAAAGCTGTTCAGAATTGCCGGCATCGTCATGAGCCTGACTCCGCGGTCGACGCCTGACTGGCAGCCTGCTCAGCCAGTTGCTGCAGCGGCAGCAGCAGCTGTTCGACCGCCGCAGATACTGACCCTGGTCTGTCGTACAGCCAGCGTTCCAGTTGTCGCAGCAGCGGACCAGCGACCGGGTCCTGCTGCAGTGTCGCCTGCAGCTGCTGCGGTGACTGCTCTGGCAATCCCCGCTGTTCTCTGAAAAAGGCGAAGATCAGAGCTTCCAAAGTTGTGCGACCGGCGGCGTCCAGCTCGCCGCTGGCCGCTTTCGTAAGCAGCTGCCGCAGCTGCACCAGACGCTGCTCGGCCGGATTCACCTGAGCAGCGGAAATCTGCTGCCGCTGGCGTTTTTGAGTCCAGAGGATGAAACCAAGTCCCAGCACCCAGAGAACGGCGAGCAGCGACATCACCGACTGATATCCGCCCACCCAGGGACCCCCGGCCGGCGGTGCGGGCGACAGCGTCAGACGATCCGGCGGCAGCACCGAAGTGATGGTTACCGGCAGTGCGGGCAGGTCCGTCACCGAACTGCCGTCTTTGCGACGCAGGCTGCGGCTGAGATCCTGTGTGCCAGGCCGAAATCCGGTCCACGTCAGGTCATAACGAAAACCGTCGCCATGCGGGTACACGGCATCAATACGAATCACCACGTCGCGGTCAGCGGTGCCGCCGTCGTCCATCGGCTGCAGCTCGGTGCCGGGGAAGAAGACCTGAGTAATCACGGCGCGCATGCCGACGGCCGCCGACAGTTCGGCCCTGCCGTCGATGCGTGCCTGCACAGCTGAGTCTGTCGCGGTCGGAGCTGCAGTCGGGGCTGCAGTCGGGGCTGCGGGCGCCGCTGCCTCGGCCGACACCGGCTCCTGCGACCACACAGTACCATTGCGGGCTGCACACAGAAGGATCAGCAGGACTGCCAGGCCGTGTTTCATCGAGCACCTCGGTTGAAGGCATTCCGCGACATCAGAAAGGATCGCAGTAAGGCGGACCACGGCTGATCCGTGGGCAGCACCAGATGGTCTGTTCCGGCACGCTTCAGAAAACGTTCCAGCTGCGGCTGATCTGTGTGCACATCGCTGCTGAGAGCCACCAGCTGCCGACCGGTCTCAGCCTCGATGCCACGCAGAATACCAGCACCGGGCAGTCCGTCTTCAAGCGGGTCGCGCAACTGAATCACAATGCATTCATGTCGCTGATTCAGTTCGCGAATAGCGGCAGGTGCCGCCGGATCGTGAAGATCGCTGAGCACAAACACGAGGGTGCGATTGAGCAGCGTGGGGGCGAGCTGAGAAATTCGCCGGGCCAGCGTGGTTGGTTCATCGGTGCGGTATTTGCGAAGAGCCAGCAGCCACTGCAGGATGGTGTCACGATTGAGCGACGGTTCAACGTGAAAATCACGTCCGCCGACTCCCAGCACACCCACCGGACTGACGCGATCAAGGCAGGCCAGACCAAGCCCCGCTGCAACCAGCAGGGCGGTTTCGTATTTTGTGCGCCGCTGCGAGCTGACCAGCATGGAGGCAGACGTGTCGATCAGGAGGTAGCAGGGCAGACGTCGCGGAGTTTCAAATTCGCGGACATGCGGTTTTCCGGTTCGCGCGGTGATCCGCCAGTCCATGCTGCGAATGGGGTCACCCGGCTGATACTGTCGGGACTGGACGTATTCGAGCCCGCTGCCCAGAAAGGGCGATTTGTCGGTACCGTATGCCAGGCTGTCGGCCAGTCGCCGGGCGGCGACAGCAAACTGCCGGGAATTCAGCGGGACAATTTCGTTAAGTTCGCCGTGCATGGGTGTTGGGTGATGGTTTAAGTGAGGAGCGGTTTTGAACCTTAAATGGAGACGAATACAGGGGAACTTAGAGAAGGAATGCTGGTGAGATGTTCCCCCTCACACCACCCCATTTCCCCCAGCTGGTGGCAAGCGGAGTGTCTTAATCACAGCAGCACCCCTTGCCACCGCGGAAGGGAAAGAGCACAGGGAATGTGCGTACAGATGCTCTTTGTGCAGAGTATTCCGCGAGGTTTTTGCTGACTGTTGGTGTCACGCGAAGCCGCGAAGGCAAACGCAGGAACCTGATTTGACTGGTGTATAAAGCTGGTCGATGCTCCTTGTTGCTTTTCTGATTCTAAATTCCCCGGCCAGGATGCCCACTGCCCACTGACCACTTCGTCATGTTCGTCTGGCGATGATTTGCTGGAGCACATCGCGTCCGGTGATACCATCGGCGATGGCTTCATAGCTAAGTCGAATACGGTGCAGGATAACGTCTTCTGCGAGTGCGAAGAGGTCATCGGGGGTGACATAGGATCGTCCGTGAATGAGTGCGCGTGCGCGGGAGGCTTTGATGAGTGAGATACCGGCTCGGGGACTGCAGCCCAGTTCGAGGCTGGGGTGCTGGCGGGTGTCATTGACGAGCTGTACGACGTGCTGGATAAAGGTATCGCTGACGTGGACCGAGTTGACAGCTTCCATGGCGGTGATGAGATCTTCAGAGGAGCCGACGGGCTGTTTGTCCAGCACGTCGAATTCGGTCTGCACCACTGCCCCGCCGTCGCGTCGCTGAATTCCCAGACCGGCGTTGCGCCGCAGGACTTCGGTTTCTTCGGCCTGGGAGGGGTATTGCAGGCGATGGCAGAGCATGAATCGGTCGAGCTGGGCTTCGGGCAATTCGAAGGTCCCGGCCTGTTCGACGGGATTTTGGGTGGCGATCACCAGAAACGGAGCGGGCAGATTCCAGGTCTGGTCGCCGATGGTGACGCGACGTTCCTGCATGGCCTCAAGGAGTGCACCCTGGACCTTGGGAGCGGCTCGGTTGATTTCGTCGGCCAGCAGCAGATTGGTAAAGATGGGACCTTTTTTCGTGCGAAAGTCGCTGGTGCGCTGGTCAAGAATTTCTGAGCCGAGAATATCGGAGGGCAGCAGGTCGATGGTGAACTGGATGCGCGCGAACTGCAGGTCGATGCAGCGTGAAAGGACAGAGACGAGCAGGGTTTTGGCAAGTCCCGGGACTCCCTGAAGCAGCAGGTGTCCGCTGGTGAGCAGTGCAATCAGGGATCGCTCGACGACCACATCCTGTCCGACGACGACCTGACCGACTTTTTGCCGCACGGCCTGCAGGTAGCGGGCGGTGTGGTCTGACTGGCTGCTGGTCTGGTTCATGTTGCTGTCCGCAGGTCATTTGGCGGCGCGGACAGTGAGGTGTTGACGCAGAAGGAGCAGCAAGCCGCGCGACGCTGCCAGTTCCGGGCACCGCAGACAGACCGAGATCGGACGCGGTGCTCAGAGGCAGTGTAGGCAACGGCAGTCGCTGATGCGACTGCAGAAGGGGCGGGTGATCGGTGAAATGGCAAACTGACTGGAGTGTACCGAGCAGCGCATCCGGCGTGCTGTACGGACCAGTCAGGCATGTCATGAATCGGGGCAGTTGAGCGGGACTGAGCGACGATGCAGGGAACTGTCGCGGCCTGCCACAGATTTCGCGTTACGCCAGGGACGAGCGACCGGCGGAAATGCGGCAGGTTTCAGCGGCTTGAACTGAGCGGACCCGAATGATCAGGATTTGGGGTCTGGAGCCGCTTCACGGCGAATCGCGTCGTAGACCTCTTCGCGGTGTACGGTGACGTCGCGGGGCGCTTCGATGCCCAGTCGCACTTTGTCACCTCTGATTTCGATGACCATCAGTGTGATGGAGTCACCGATAACGATTTTTTCGTCTTTTTTGCGGCTAAGTACTAACATGTCCAGTCCCTGGTCAATCTTCTTCGTGAATGATTGCTGTCTGCTGGTTCAGAAAACCCTGAGACCAGACGCTGGTCTCACCTGACAGACAGTGAAAAATCCGGATCGTCCCTTCGAATGAAATTCTGCGGTTTCACGGTTACAAGGGGATGAATCCGAAGTCCCGGTTCGAACGGCTGTGCCGATCGCAGCAACTTCAATGATGCAAACGGGAGGCCAGGAACTGACCTCTGCAAAAGATGCGAACCCGAGGCTGTCAACTCTAGGTTGAATTTCGACGCTCTGGCGCGAAGTTCTGCAGGAATTGCCGAAGCTGCGTGCCACAGGTGGTGTGCACTGGCGGTTTGTGCCGAAGAATCGCTCTGTAACATTTCCGATTCTCCCGGCTGCTCCGAATCTGCAGAAGAAATGGTGCGTTCCGGGGAAGTTTGCGGAAGTTTGGCGAGTGGTCCTGGGGAAACACAGGAATGCAGATTGGGCGGTATTTTGGCAACAGATGATGTCCGGGGGCCACATCCGCCGGAGTTTTCGGGTGGAACGGCAAATCCAGAACGACCAGGTGATTCGGCATCAGGTCGGCTGTTGCCGGGGGGGGGCTGCTGGCTCTGCGGGATCACCGACGATCTGAGCGATTGGGGTCTGGCGATTTCGGCTGCTGATCAGTATTATCGCGACTTTGATACAGTTCGGTCCGTGCAGCATCAGCAGGCAATTCGTCACAGTGCGTCCTCCAGACAGAAAACGTCAGCCGCCTCGAGTGATTCAGCCGCCACCGCTGGGTGTGGATGTGTCCGAACTGGCTGCTCGTGTTTCATACACGGGCAGTCCGGAGCATAAGAATGCCACCACGTTTGCCGGGAGACCGCGACCACGAGCCGACGCGACGATCTGCGATTCGTCCTTTGCCGACCGACTGCAGCAAATTCAGCTATGGCTGCGTACCGCAATTCGAATGCAGTGTTTCGCCGGACCCTGGGAAAATGGTTTTCCCAGGTACGTTTGGTACAAGTCTGGGGACACAGTGTTTCAGGGGCGACTTGTGAATCGGGTTTCCGGGCAGTACAAGGGCTGGCAGCTGTCACGTGACGAGTGGCCTGGTGGTATTGATCAGTTTGACTGGGAGCGGCGGCATGGGGGAGACTGATCAGTTCAGGCTGGATTTTGAATGGCAGGATCCAGGCGGTGCGCGGGGCGCGGAGCTGCGTGCAACCTGGGGCTCCCTTTGTATTCACTTCGGAGCTGCCTGCATCTCAGAACTGCAGGACAGGCGTTCCAGGTCTGTACGACGTCAGGTGTGTCTTCCGCTGTATCCGCTGGCAGAGTGGCTGGCCTGCAACTGGTGGTTTCTGACGACCGAAACGGAGTGTCGCGGAGTTAAGGCCCCGGAATTTGATCGTCGCCATAACCTGCGGTGGGCGCGGGAAGGTTTCGCGCTGCCGTCGCTCAGCATCATCAGTCTGGGAGATTCGACCGAACTACGCTGGGAACAGTGGGAAGTCCCCGATACCGGAATCAAGTTTCTGTCACGAGGGGTGGGGCGTCTGCCGTGCAGTCAACTGGCTGAAGTTTTGGGCGAGTTTGTGGGTGCCGTGGCAGGCAGGCTGCTTGACAGCGGAATTCAGGACACTTTGCTGCAGAGTGAATGGCAGGCGATCACGACCTGCGACGAAGCAGAACGAACTTATTGCCGCGCGGCTGCTCAGCTTGGCGTTGATCCTTATGCTGCGACACCTCTTGTAGAGGCTCAACTGCTGGATGCCGCTGCCAGCATTCGGCCGGAGTTGCTGAATGAACTTCTTGCGCTGTCTTCTGTCACAAGTCTCACTGCTGACACGGTCAGATTGCGTCAGGCGACTTCGGCAATTGCCGACGACACCAGCATCGTGGATGCCCTCGTCCGGATTCGCCGAGTCTTGTCAGCCGTTCATGGTGCGGGTACGGCCTGGGAAAAAGGGTACGGGTATGCTGCAATTGCCAGGTCCGCTCTCGGTGGAGAAAACTGGAAGTCGTCCACTCTCGAGCAGTTGGCCGATCGATTGCAAATTGATCAGCTGGAACATTTGTTGCTTCCCGCTGGGGACGCCTGCGGAGTGTTCGATGCCGTTTTGGGGTTCAATTCCTGCGGTAATCCCCGCTGGCTGCTCCAGAGAAAAAATCAGACATCACAGCAATTTACGTTTTGCAGGGCATTGTTTGAGTACCTTGTCGGCAGAGAAGGAAGCTTCAGTACAGTGTCAAGGCTGCGTACTGAGCGACAGCAGATGAGCCGGGCGTTTGCTGCAGAATTCCTGGCGCCAAAAGAGATGCTGCGGCAGGACCTTTCCGGGTCATGGGTCACTGAGGAGGAAATCGATGATCTTGCAACCGAGTATGGGGTGTCCCCGTTCGTGATTCGGCATCAGGTGGAAAACCACAACCTGGCGCATGTGGCCTGAGCGGCCCTGGGGGCAAGGATTTTTGGGCTGGTGTTTTCCCAAACGTGCGGCTTTCTGTATTGTGCAGTCGCCGGACTGATTTGAAACTGTTTATGGAACTGACGGAACACTGCTGCCATGCTGCCAATGCGACCGCTGGGAAAAACGGGGCTAAATCTCACAACACTGTCCTTTGGGGCATCTTCGCTGGGGGCTGAGTTTCGCAGTGTGGATCTGCAGGACTGTCTGCGGAGCGTGACGACGGCGATCGAAGTCGGCATGAACTTCATCGATACGTCACCGTACTACGGGCGCGGCATGAGCGAAGTGCTGCTCGGGCAGGTGCTCCCCACGATTCCTCGCGACAGCTACATCCTGGGCACCAAGCTGGGACGCTACGCACCGCGGCATTTCGACTTCAGTGCCAAACGAGTGATTGAGAGCGTGGATATTTCGCTGGAACGGATGCGGACCGATCATCTGGACATTGTGCTGTGTCACGATCTGGAGTACGTCGAGATGTCGCAGATTGTCGAAGAGACACTGCCGGCACTGCGGCGGCTGGTACAGAAGGGCAAGGTGCGTTACATCGGGGTCAGCGGATATCCGATGAAGATGTTCAAATATGTGCTGCAGAATTCGGATGATGTGGATGTGATTCTGACCTACAACCACTACACGCTGCAGAACGACATGGCGCTTGAACTGGTGCCGCTGTGTCAGCAGAAGTCGGTGGGGCTGATGAATGCTGCTCCGTTTTCGGCGCGGCTGCTGTCCAGTGATCCGCTGCCGGTCTGGCACAAGGCGACTCCGGAAGTCCGCCGCGTCGCTGCCGCCGCTGCACAGCTGTGTCGTGATCGCGGGTCTGACATCGCCAAACTGGCGCTGCAGTTTTCCATTGCCAATCCGGACTTCACCACCTGTATTACCGGTTCCGCCAACCCGGCTCGCATTCGTCAGTGGGCGGCATGGGCCAGTGAACCGCTGGACCAGCAGCTGCTGGCCGACGTCCTGCAGGTGCTGCAGCCGATTCATAACTGGCACTACACCGAAGGACGCCCGGAAAACAACGACTGAGGAAGTGATCAGTGGACCGTTTTGGCGAGCCGCGGACGGGAGTGCGCGGGTGGTGCTCTTTTGTAGCTCGGGCTTTCCAGCCCGAGATCTGTCCTTCTGCAACTGGGATGCCTGGAGATTGCCGCAGGGCGCCGGGGGGGGGCGTTGCAGGCTGTTTGACTCACGCGAAGCCGCGAAGCCGCGAAGGAAGGCGCAAAGGGACGGCGGAGCAGCGGGACTGTTTTCGAGTACGAGTACGAGTACCGTCCGCCAGGGCGGACTGAGTACGAGTACGAGGTGGGCATTAGTGTTCGGTGTTCGGTGTTCGGTGTTCAGGCGAGCCGCGGACGGGAGTCCGCGGGTGTGGGGGCGCTGCACTGCGGCCGGTGGCGGCTGTGACGCAGTTCTGGGCGTTTCAGTGAGTGGGGGGCTTTTGGTGGAGTGTAGGGCGTGTGGCCCCCTCACCCCCGACCCCTCTCCCCCGTTTCACGGGGGCGAGGGGAGGAATTGAGGGCGAGCCGCGGACGGGAGTCCGCGGGTGTGAGTGCTGTGGGCGTTCGGCGGCATCCATGCCGCACACCCGGGCACTGCCATGCCCGGCTCGCCTGAACGATCACCTGAAGACCCCTACCCGTAGCTCGGGCTTTCCAGCCCGAGATCTGTCCTCTGCGTTTTTGAAGGCCCGGGTGGTGGCTTTCCAGGGTGGCTGTCCCCCTCACCCCCGACCCCTCTCCCCCGTTGTGGGCGAGGGGAGGATTTTGTGTTTTTTGGTTTGGAAAACGACAATAGCACCCGTTGCCCCCGTTGGGGGCGAGGGGAGGATTGTGTGGTCACGTGTTCTGCAGCACCCCTTCGATGATTCGCCCGTGGTCCAGTACCGGCAGCGGGCGTCCGAACTGATCGGGGATTCGAGTCTCGGGGTCGATGCCAAGTGCGTGGTAGACGGTGGCGGCGATGTCAGCTGGTCCCCAGGGCTGAGTGACGGGCCATGCGGCCTGATCATCTGAGGCTCCGATGACTGTTCCGCGGTTTGCTCCGCCGCCGGCGAAGAACACCGAGCCGCAGGTGCCCCAGTGATCGCGTCCACCTGCCGAATTGATTTTTGGTGTGCGTCCGAATTCGGTGAGGAATACGACGAGTGTTCGTTC
>JBJTPZ010000035.1:0-2290 GCA_046075365.1 Planctomycetaceae bacterium | reverse complement strand
CCAAATTCTCACTCATCGGTTAATCACTGGAAAAACACGGCGCACGTAGTTTTGCGTAGAGCCCAAGAAAGCCTCGATCAGGCCTGCTCGACACGCTTGCGGAATTTTTCCGGGAAACCGGGCTGGTGCCGGTCCACCACCACGTTCCCCATCACGATCAGATCCATGTCCGTCCGCAGAAAACAACGAATCGCCTCGTCCGGTGTCCTTACGATCGGCTCGTTCTCGTTCAATGACGTGTTCAGCAGAATCGGCACTCCCGTCTTGCCATGAAAGACACTGATCAGCGCATGATACAGGGGATTGGTCCTGGCCGACACGGTCTGCAGACGACCGCTGCCGTCCACATGAGTCACTGCGGGAATCACAGCATGCTTGTCCCTGCGGATCGGGAACACCTTCTCCATATACGGAGTCGGCTCGTTGATCTCAAACCACTCACCAACATGCTCCTCAAGAATACTGGGCGCAAACGGACGGAACTTTTCCCGAAACTTGATCCGCAGATTGATGATGTCCCGCATATCCGTCCGACGCGGATCCGCAATCAGCGAACGATTGCCCAAAGCCCGCGCCCCAAATTCCATCTGCCCCTGAAACCAGCCCGCCACCTTGCCGGCAATCAGCTGATCCGTCACGAAATCCAGCAGCTCAGCCTCAGACAGCTGCCGACACGGCACGCCCAGCTGCGCAGCTGCTGCCACCGCCTCAGCCGATTCTGACTGACACCCCCAGTAGGCATGGTCCTGCACAAAGCTTCTGGGTTTCCCCAGCTGCCGATTCCACACATGGAATGCCGCCCCAAATGACGTCCCGTTGTCCGCTGCGCCCGCCGGGATGTACACGTTCTTAAAAGGCGTCGCCGTGGTAATTTTGCCGTTGGCGACCGAATTCATCGCCACGCCACCCGTCATGCAGATATTGTCACACTTCGTCTTCGCATGCAGCCGGTTCAGCAGATGCATCAGAATTTCTTCCGTCACCACCTGCAGTGACTTCGCAATATTGTCGTGCCGCTGCGTCATCGGTTCGTGCTTCTGCCGCGCCGGCCCCAGCTGCTGTTCCAGCAGCCGACTGTAGAACGGCTGAATCGTCGGTGCACCGTCGTTCCAGTTCATTTTGATCCCGGAACGCTGATGAGTAAAAAAGTCCAGATTCAGCTGAAACGTGTCACCCGCCGGACGGATCATCCGCCGAAAGAAATCCACAAACTCGGGCTGACCATAGGGCGCCAGCCCCATCACTTTGTATTCGTCACCGTAATACGGAAAACCCAGATACATCGTGATCGCGGTGTACAGAAAACCGATCGAATGCGGGTAGTACACGCGATCCAGTTCCTGCCAGTCATTCCCGGCCGCCATTGCCGTCATCGTGCTGGTGAAATCTCCCATGCCGTCCACCGACAGCACCGCCGCGCGATCAAACGGAGAAATCAGAAAACCGGCCGCCACATGCGTCTGATGGTGCTCAATCCGATGAAACTGTGCCCTGACGTCTGCCCGTGACAGCCCCACAGCCGCCGCATACTGGTCCTCAAGCGACAGCGTCCGCCCCTGCCGCCGCAGCCGATCCAGCAGCGACCTGAATGAAGGTCGGGCCTTTGCCACAAACGCCAGCCGCCGCCACAGATTGGCCTTCGGATTGAACGAAATCGCCACATGCTGCACATCATCCGGGCGCAACCCGGCATGCTGCAGACACCAGCGTATCGACTGTGCAGGAAACCCGGCCCAGTGCTTCACCCGATTGAACCGCTCTTCTTCAACCGCCGCCACCAGCTTGCCATCCACCACCAGCGCGGCAGAAGCATCCCCGTGATACGCATTAATTCCAATGATGTTCATGCATTCCCCACCACACCCACCAACACCCCTGCACGCCCCTGCAACGTAGCTCGGGCTTTCCAGCCCGAGCACCTGGTCGTTGATCTTAGTCGCGGCTATTCCTGGTCAGTGAACAGCCACAAGGCGACTTATACCCCTCACCCCCGTCCCCTCTCCCCTTCCAGGGGCGAGGGGTGCTATGCGCATAGCACAGCCCGGAACTTTAGGGGCTCACCAGAAGCTACGGCAGACGAAACAGACGCTTGTAGTCCGCCAGAAAGTTTTGCTGTGACACGAAGGCTCGAGCCACCCCCAGGGCACCCTCACGCAGCCTCTGCCTGGCCTCCGGGCCCGTCGACGACAGTGCACGCACTGCCCTCGTAAACGCAGCCGGGTCGCCCAGCGGCAAATCCCAGCCTGCCTGCTTATCGGCAAGATCTCGCCAAATCGTACAGTCACTGATG
>JBJTPZ010000034.1:0-2305 GCA_046075365.1 Planctomycetaceae bacterium | reverse complement strand
GTCAATCCAGGGAAATACTCCCTCTCTGGCAGCAGCTCAGATTTCAGTTTTTCATAAATGGGTCGCGCCGCGCTGGCGACCTGCACAGAATCACCGGACATCGCTTACTCCAGTCGATTCACACGAAACCTCGCCGGTGTCGTGTCACGCAGATTTCAGGCTGGCCAGTTGTTGTTTCGTCGAACATCGTCGCAGGTGCAGTCGTCAGGGGCCCTGTGAATCGCGTAGTTCTTCAAATAGCGATGTCACACTTTGCACTGTTTCCCCGAGGCAGCACCATGGCGACTGCAGTCACACACACCCATCCACCCCTGACCGTCGAATCGATACCCCTGCTGGTGGATGCCACCGCGGCCGCTGCGCTGTGTGGCAAGCACCTGCGTACCTGGCGCGCGTGGTGGGCCACGGGCCCACTGGTCGGATCCCAAAGGCGATCCGACCTGGGCGTTCACTGATGTGGAGATTCAGTGAACTGGAAGCATGGGTGGCGGTTGGGTGCCCGCCGCGAAAAGACTGAGTTGTTACTCACAGAACTCGTCGCAGAAAGCTTGATGTCGTGGCCCGTTTGAGCAAACTGGCGATCGCGTATTTTCCGACTCGCATCGCAGCAGAACATGGAAGCAGGTATGGCCAGTCTCTACAAACAAAGGTGATTCGCAGATCAAATCTGTACGGCAGCAACTGGTCAACCTGGCCATGCCGCCGCAATTCGCGGCTCAATACCCAGGCATGTTCAGTTTTCAGCCGGTCTTGTATCCAGTTCCGATCGCCGCGGGCATGACAGGCATGAGCCGGCGAGCAACTTAGCATCACGCTGCGCTGCCATCCCGGTTCTCGTTCAAGAGCCGGTTGAGCAGATCATCGACGCCAACGGAAGTGGCCATTTCCGTCAGGCGAGCGAGGTCTGCCTGACTGCCCAGAAGACGGATCAGTCGAGTGACGTCATCCCACTGCCGTTCTGACGTTTCATTTGTTTTCCGGTACCATTCCAGTTTGCTGATGATGGAATCTTCTGCTGTTGCAATTCGGACTTTCAGCGCAGGCTCACCTCCGAGGGTTTCCAGCGTGGCTCGGTTCATGGACGATGTGTCAAAAACTCGCCCGCGGCTGATGAAGACATCCACCTTGAACGAAGTGGACAGATGAATCAGGTTGAAACAGGACTGCCGCTGAATTGCAGCTCGCACTGCCGACTCGCTGACGTAGAAATCATCTCCGAACGCAGAAACAAACGCTGACACTTTTTCTGCCACAAGTTCGCAGACGATATCAACGTCCATGGTTGACCTCGCCGCGCCATGAAATGAACTGGCAACACTGCCGCCGACGTAGAATCGCACACCAAGCTGATCGAGGACGGCAGCTACTGGAGTGAGTGCAGAAATAAGATCAGTGCCGTCATTCAAGCTGCCGCTCCTGCAGGTGTCGTCGAACGTCGCACGCCAGCTCTGTACCCCAGGTGAGTTCGATAAACCTTAGACGAACATCGGATTCGCTGAGTTCGGGGTGTCGTCTGCGAATGGCGTTCAGCGACATGTCTTTGAGCTGCTGAGACCATGCACACATGCGAGCGATGCGTTCCTGGGGTGACATGCGACGAAACCCAGTCAGCTGCACCTGAAGGGCTTCCGCAGATGTATCCGTGGTGTGTGATGAGACGGTCATTCCCAGACTTTACCATCGGCGGGGGGATTCGTGAACTGACTACAGGCACTGCCGCTGCACACTTGTTGATGCCAATCAGCGTTCAGCATGGTCGATCAGCGATTCCTGGAAACAGCACATTCATTGCCGCCGGAATCAGCAGGTTTGAGGTCGTCAGAGCGGCGGCACCACGAGGCAGGGTCCTGCGATGCACGATTGACGATGGTGGCGGTGACGACGATTCGCTGCCTGTGATTTCTGTTGACGACCAGGAATTCTCGTGGGACGAATTTGGCAGAATGCTGCACACATTCGCCGGTTGGGGAATGCGACTCATCTTCGTGCCGGATGATGAACTGGAACGGTCACCGAGAATTGAGGTTCCCGAACCAAATGAATGAATGCCACCCGATTCGAACACTCCCCGAAACAGAACCTGTCAGCGCCTTTTCACTGCATCGGTCGATATGACCGGAGCGTCGAACGGCTGCAGGCTAACTCGCGTCGGCAGGTCTCAACGGAGCAAGTTTGCAGGTGGCTTCGCAGGCTGCCATGTTCCGGACCGAACTGTCGACGCTGGCGTTAGCTCAGGAAATCGTCACCCAGTTTTTCGCGAAGATCCTTAAGGTACGAACTGATGACCTCGCGGCTTCGCGGCTTC
>JBJTPZ010000033.1:0-2812 GCA_046075365.1 Planctomycetaceae bacterium | reverse complement strand
CCACGTCCATGCCAAGACGAGCGCGAAGTTTTGTGCCCTGCAGCTGCTGCGGTCGGAAATCGAGGTGCATGATCGGATCTGGCCCGTCATGAGCAATGGCCGGCGCGGGACTGAGCACCAGCATGGTGACGGCGAGGCATGAAGCGATGGCGCGAGGAAGGTGCAGGTGCGTCACAGCAGGACTCCGTTGGTGAGGCGTGTGCGGGTCGACATTACTTGAGCATTCTGATGCACTGGCCGCAGGTTGCCAGCCAGTTGCGTTCGAATTCATGTGAACTCTTCAAATACACATCTTCCATACACAAATGCGGCAGGTTTTTTTCATTGAATACTCATGAAAGGGTTCACACGAAATTCGCTGCTCGTCGTCATGCTCACCGCACACGCTGCTCGTCGTCAGCAGCCGTTCAGAAGCGCGAAATGGATTCACAACATGAAAACTGTGCGGTCTTGTGGTATTCGGCGATCGGACGCTGTTCTGTTGATTACGGCACTCGCGGTTAGTGTGATCTGCGGGTGCGGCAAGCCACCGATGCGGCAGGTGACTGGCACAGTAACGCTGAACGGTAAGCTGGTCGAGCACTGCAAGGTTGGTTTCTTCCCCGACGTGACGGAATTCAATCCGGATCGGCACGGATATGGTTTTGGGGTGACTGATGCGACGGGCAAGTTCACGATCCAGCATCCGCAGGGAGAAAAGGGGATCTGGTCGGGTGACTACAAAGTCACGTTTACTCTGTGGGTCGACAACAAAGGTAAGGCACTGCCGATGGAGACTAAGCCCAGTGAGGTGGAGGGGGGAGTGAAGAATCTGTTTCCGCTGGCTTACGAAGAGCCATCAACAACTCCCGAGTCTGTCTCGGTAGGGTCTGGTGAGAACAGTTTCAATTTCAGCATTACCGCACCAGCCGCCGGTGGTTGAGTTGCAGTTTTTTCATTGTCATGGGGTTGTTTTCAAATTTGCATGGAGTTGATCATGAAGGTGCATCGTACGGCAAGGCTGTCGCCTGGGAGTAATCGACACGGATTCACGCTGATCGAGCTGCTGGTGGTGATAGCAATTATAGCCATTTTGGTTTCGCTGCTGCTGCCCGCCGTCCAGCAGGCTCGTGAAGCTGCACGCAGAACGCAGTGCAAGAACAACATCAAGCAGCTGACGCTGGCCTGCCACAATTTTCACGACGTCTACAACGGCTGGCCCATGGCTGCTGAATTCAGTGTCGGCACGACTTGGAGCGCACTGCTGCTGCCTTTTATTGAGCAGTCAGCTGCCTATCAGATGCTGACGATGCAGGAAGACAGTGTCATCAATGCTCAGTGGGCCTATCCGCTGCCGGGTAAGCCGGGAGATCCCAACGACACAGCGGTCTGGCGGAACCTATTCGTGTGTGAGCAGAAATTTCCATCGTTCCGCTGCCCGTCTGACACATTCCCGGACCAGCTGGCGGACATTTCCGGCGACAACTGGATCGTTCAGAAGCGGACGGCGATGAACTATCTGGGCTGCGTTTCCGGACGAATCGCTGACGACCGTCGTTATCAGAACGTTGGCACGCCGTGGGGCACGACCGGCTGGGTTGAGGTCATCAGCGACCTGGACGGAGTGTTTTCCCAGAAAATCAACCATCAGCGAATCAAGCGAAACGATGCCCATTACGGAATGATTGGGAAACGTATGGCTGACATCACTGATGGCACTTCGAACACAATTGCACTTGGGGAAGCAGTGCCGGATATGCAAGCGATTCCGCAAATGGGGACTGTTCGTGAGAATTGTGCGCCAACGCAGGGGCGGAAGGACCATTGGGGTGTTGGATCCGATGATGTGGACACCACCAATATGGGTGATATGTCTGAAGCGCTGGGTTCAACAGGTGTGGCCATGAACCTGAAAAAGCCGGCGGTCGGATCCACAGCGTTCGCAGCCTGGGAGATCAGTTTCGGCAGCCGTCATACGGGCGGTGCACAGTTTGGGATGGCCGACGGCTCGGTCAGGTTCATCTCAGAAAATGTTGATTTGAAAGTCTACAGTGCCCTCGGCACGCGGGATGGCGGCGAAACAGCCAGCGTCGAATGATCCCGAACTAATCAATGGTTGAATTTTGCACACCCCGCTACAGGTCGAGGCCGCGCAGCGGGGTGTTTGCGTTTGGCTGTGTCGGCACCAGTGACGGGAACTCTGAGGATTGCTTCGCTGATCGAGGCCGGCTAAGGTGCACTGCAGGAGTGTCATTGTTGCCGGTCAGAAATGGTTCCGAGGTCAGGTCACAGGGGGCTGCGATGTCGAGGTTTTGTGGTACTGATTCGCATCGTCGGTTGCGATTTTCATGCGTCGTGTCGATGCTGATGGCTTTTATGCAGACGCAGCATGTCGCGGCCCAGCAGCCGTCGGCCGGCGAGGTTCGTACGCTCGAACTGGGATCCGACTGTCGCCTGGAAGTGCTGTATCTGCCCCCCGGAGATTTCCTGATGGGAAGTACAGTGAAGGAGCGAGCGTGGGCGACGGGTATTGAAGGCGGCGCGACTCCGGGGACCGAGCGGGAAAGCTACGAGGGTGAGGCCCGGCCGGTGAAGATCCGCCAGGGACTCTGGATGGCTCGCACTGAAGTCAGTGTTGCCCAGTTTCGACGATTTGCTGAGGACACCGGGTATTTGACCGATGCTGAGCGTCCTGGCGGGAAGACACAGTGCTTCAATCCGGCATGGAAGGGCTACCAGCTGTCGACCAGCGTGGTGCATCCCTGGGAGCCTACGGCTGGCAAAAGCTGGCGTGATCCGAACTAGCAGTTTCCGCAGCAGGAGAATTTTCCGG
>JBJTPZ010000032.1:0-2974 GCA_046075365.1 Planctomycetaceae bacterium | reverse complement strand
CTGACCGTTGAATCCACACCCCTGCTGGTGGATGCCACCGCGGCCGCTGCGTTGTGTGGCAAGCACCTGCGTACCTGGCGAGCCTGGCAGGCCACGGGCCCACTGGTCGGATCCCAAAGCCGATCCGACCTGGGCGTTCACTGATGTGGAGATTCAGTGAACTGGAAGCATGGGTGGCGGCTTGGTACCCACCGCGAAAAGACTGGAACAAATCAAAAAAACTGTCAAACGAGACCAAATCAGTCGGAAGATTTTGACCCGGAAGTTCTCTCACGTGTAAGATGTAACCGGAGGTCAAAAATGGAAACAGTGTCAATCAGTCAACAGCTGCAGGATTTCTTCCAGTTTGCCACGGAACGGATTGAAACAGCAAACACGGATCTTTCGCTTGAGGAATTGGTTCAGCAGTGGCGAAAGGACCTGGAACACTCTGAGGCGGTCGAGGACGTCCGGCAGGGGCTTATTGACGAGGCTGATGGGCTTGCCGAGCCAGTCGCAACGACTTTCGCAGGCATTCGCAGGCAACTGGGAATCGCAGATTGAAACGGCACGTCGTTGTCACTCCACGAGCCCGGGCACAGATCTGCAGTGCTGCTGTCTGGTGGGCAGAGAATCGATCCTCGATACAGGCTGCACAGTGGCTGACGCGACTTGAACTGGCAATCAGCGGCCTCGCGGAGAGTGGCGAGCACCTCATCGACACGTTGCTTGCTGCCACGGGCACATCCTGGTGGACTCGAAGCGATGCCGTGATCGCAGCTGCACGCTACCTCGGATTCCGACGAACCGGCAAGAATATTCAAGCAGCATTTAAATCCGTCATCAACGCGGCCGTGCGTCGAGGACTCATCGAACGTAACGGCACCGATTTGATTCGAAAGGCACATTAGGCGATGGCGGAAAACTCAGAGAGGGAGAAACTCGAGTACTTCATTGACGAAGCCGGCAGCATTACGCTCTTTGATCGTCGTGGTAAGCAGATCATTGTCGGTCAGGAAGGCTGCTCAAAGTTCTTCATGCTTGGAAAGATCCGGGTGGCCGATCCTGAACTGCTTCGCATCGAGCTGGTCAATTTGCGTCAGGAACTCATGTCAGACCCGTATTTTCGCAATATCCCTTCAATGCAGCCTAGGGGAGGAAAGACGGCAATCCTGTTTCATGCAAAAGATGATCGCCCAGAGGTCCGTCGAGAAGTGCTCAAACTAATATTGCGGCACGACATCCGATTCTACGGCGTGGTCCGCAACAAAACCGATCTGGCAAACTTCGTGCTGCAGAGAAACGTGGAAGACCCGAAGTACCATTTCAATGAGAACGAAGTCTATCACACGTTGACGCGTGAACTGTTCGGTCGACTTCGGCAGACCGCCGATGAGTTAAATTTGGTTTTTGCAAGTCGAGGAAACACAACTCGTAACCAGGCTTTGAGGGAGGCTCTTCGGCAGGCTGATGATGACTTCAAGCGGAAATTCGGCTTCGCTCGCGAACATACGATAAGCATCGAAGCGAAGGGCTCAAGAGAAGAGCCATGCCTGCAAGCCTGTGATTATTTCATGTGGGCTCTCCAGCGTCATTTTGAGCAGGGAGAATCAGGCTTTATCGAAATGCTTTGGTCAAAAGTCGGGGAGATCGTTGACCTTGACAAGCATGAGGGGAATAGACGGGGCGTCATCTACGGGCCCAAACGGCCAATTTTCCCGCCACCTTCAGATTCCCCAAGTTCCACGGGCGCATGAAAAAAGCCAGTGAATATAGGGTCTCCCGGAACGAATTCCGAGACCACACGGCATGAAGCCGATTTTTGTTCGCTGGCTCTTGTTCAGGAGGATAGCATCAACGTGCAAGCGAATCAAGTTGAACTTTTCGTTTTGAGAGTGATCTGAGCACGGACCGCGCCCTGGCATCCTTGATCGAAACTTGACCTGGTTTTCTTCACCCATCAGCAACAGACCGGCCGAAGGCTTCACTAGCCGCATCCAGAGAATCAAGCCCGCAGCGAGAGGCTTTCGTATCTTCGAGCCCTACCGAATTCGAATTCTCTCTTTCTGCGGAGAACTCAGCCTGAAACCAGGCGGAAACCTTCCACAAAAGTCTCTGAAGAACTTCATCGCGGCCCCCTGATTTTGTGTGTCTGGGTAACCACACCTCGATCAGACCGAGATGACCACTTTCTGTCCCCCCCCAAATCCCCTGGTACCTGGCTTTGATGGCTTAAAATCAATAGCACGCGTATCGGCGCTGTAGTGTGAAAGGTTGTTTCAACACTTTCACTCATGGAGACCGCTAAAATGGCTGCAAACCGCAAAAACAGCACAAAGTGGAAAGTAGGCACAAAGCGAAAACAAAGTCGATCGCAGGTATTCAGAGAAATAGGGGTCCGCAAATCCGGGGCCAGCCGTCTGTCATTGCACGGCCTCGGTAAGTCCCTGTATGGGTTTTCCGATGGTTTCAGTGTCTTCGGTTTGCTGTTGTTGTCGACGATCCATGGCAGCATCAGGAGGACGCATCATGGCCTGCCGAATGAACCACGAATGAACGCCAATGGAGGTAGCTCGGGCTTTCCAGCCCGAGATCTGGACACCCACAAGCCACGCTCAGGTGTGCATCGCTACAGGGCCCTTCCGTAGCCAACGCTGTGCCCCGGCCCCCACGGACTCCAAATGGCACCAACGGCAACGGTGCTCTGTCATCGGTAACCGTTCCCCTGTACCCACTCAGTGCTGTGTCCCCGGTAACTTTCCGGTAACCTGACCTGGGCAGCGAGATTTCGGGTGTTTGACATTAATGCAGCTTCACGGGAGACTGTTGTCAGGTGGTCGGCTGGTTTGCCGGATGCAGAAGTGATGTCAGTCCGATGTCTGCTGGTGTCAGGGTTTTTGCTCGAAATCAGATCGGACAGAAGACATGAAATCCCGGGTTACGTTGCTGACGGCAGTTGTGGCAGTGCTTGTGCTGGGGGTGAGATGGCAGCGCG
>JBJTPZ010000031.1:0-2012 GCA_046075365.1 Planctomycetaceae bacterium | reverse complement strand
GCCCCCTGCTGCTGGGCATCGACTGACCTGAGCAGCGATTTCTTCCCTGGAATGATCCAGGTCTTTACGCTGCGTGCAAAACTTGCTGCCCCCCCCGAAATCTCCCACCGAAAACCTCCGTCCTTCCCGCCATCTTCTTTCGTGCTTTTCGTGCCTTTCGTGGACACCCTCCCCCACCAACCACCAACCACCGCCTTCTTCCCCCTCCCTTTTTCGTGGATTTGCGACGACTTCGTTTTTGGCGATGGGGTTCTCTGATACATCACTTCATTGAGTTTTTCCCGGGAACTGCAGCTCACCGAGTCCGCCGGGATGACAACGTCGTCTTGACCGCCGGTGCGCGGTTGATTATTTGAGTGGCTGGACAATCAGAACGGTGCCTCACGCAAGTCTTTTCGGACAGAACCATGAAAAACAAAAAACGGAAACAAGGTCGGCAGCCGCAGCCGCAGGGTCACAGCACGAAGCAGGCCGTGCCAGTTTCCGGCGGTGCAGCACAATCGGCCTCAGGCCGTGGTGCCGCGTGCCCGAACCGTGAGACTCGGCAGCGAATCATCAGGCGGATCAGTGACATGGCCCCGCAGCAGCGCAGTCCGGCCGACTGGTACTCGCTTGGTGAACTGCTGACAGTGGAATCGATCCTGCAGGATGATTCCGCCCTGCGTGAGCAGGCGATCGAAGCGCTGCAGACGGCGGCCGCCGCTGTGCCCTGCATCCCGGATGCGCTGCTGCAGCTGACGCTGCTGCTGAACTTTCAGGGACTGCCCGGTCTGAGTCTGCCGTATGCACGGAAAGCGGCTGAGCTGCTGCCGGACGACAGTGACGCATGGAAGTTCCTGGCAGACACCCTGTCGCAGCAGAACGAGACTGCAGAAGCTGGACAGTGTTACCGCCGGGCGATGGAGTGTGAAAATTGTTCCGCCGACGTCCCTGCGCTGCTGGCTGCACTGGAGGCTGCTCCTGCACAAAATCAGCATACGCGCGTTATCATCCCGATTCTGCTTGACTTTCCTGAGGACAGCAAACGCACACAGGAATCACGGGATGAGGAAAGCCTGCTGCGTCTGATGGTGCTGCGTCAGCTGCTGAAGGTGCGGCCCGATGATTCAGATCTGCTGATGTTGGCTGCCAGACTTGCTTATCAGCTGAACAGGTTCCCCGCAGCTGCCACGTTTGCGGAACAACTGACAGCACTGGATGCGTCAAATGCCGAAGTCTGGGAACTGCTGGGGCTGATTGCGGAGAAAACGGAAAAACCGGAAGAGGCGCTGGATCACTACAACCGCAGCCTGCAGTGTGACGGCGGTCGTCAGGTCGCCGGCGTCCATGCGGCCGCAATTCTGATCAGCCGCGGGAAGATGCCTGAGGCTCGCACGTATCTGACTGGCGTCCTGGCTGCCAACCCCGAAAACGCAGACGCTCTGACCTGTTACGCTGACACTATCGTTCATCTGGAGGAGGACTACGAACTTGCGCTGAGTTACAACCGCCGGGCGATGGCTGCGGGTGCTGCGAGCCCAGCCGCTGTGATGTCATTCTGCCTGGCGAATTTTCAGGCCGGTCATCTGGACGAGTTTGAGCTGAATTTTGCGCGAAATCAGAAACGGATCCGTGCGATGGTCGAATCCGATACAACGGTGCGAATGCGGGCTTTCGGGAGTCTGCTGTCAATAATTAACGATACACTCAGTGTGGCGCGCTGGGATCCGGTGCGGGCGATTCGCATGATGTTTAGTTTGGCACAATTTCAAAACAAGCTGAAGAAAGCCAGCATCCAGCCGATTTCCAGGCTGGCGGTAAAGGCCGTCCTGGAGCGAATCTGGAAACTGAAATCGCGACTGAACGGTTTATCGCCAGACATCAAGGAACGGTTTCATCTTGGATTTGCACATCTGGCGAAGGAGTTCGACTGTTTTCCGGAAGATATGCCGGCGGTGTGAGGTCTGGATTCTGCTGCTGAACCATCACCCCCGGCGACCTTCCCCAGGTTACAGCTGAAGGTCAGGTGATAG
>JBJTPZ010000030.1:0-7793 GCA_046075365.1 Planctomycetaceae bacterium | reverse complement strand
CGCTGATGAATCGCACACAGCAGTCGCACGCACAATGGCAGCCCACCCGGCTTTTCGATTTCAGCTCGGGCGAATGTCAAAGCATCCACGTAGTTACAGATCTCTTCCACATCCGACGGGCGGTCCGATTGACGCGTTGCTTCCCATGCCACGACATCTTCAAGCGTGGCCTGTGTGCCTTCAATCTGAGAGGAGACCACGGCTTCTTTGCGGACGAAGCCATACAGGAACCAGTCCGGGCTCGACACCATACTGCCCGCGATCTCCAGACGCCCGATAGCAGCGATGACAGCAGAATGCAGATCCGACAGAATGCCTTCAAGGCAAAAGATGGGGCTCGCCGGTGGCAAGGGGGACGGCACAAAGACATTCACCTTTTCGCCGGCAAAATCCCTGGTAACGTATTTTCCAGTCTCTCGACCCATGTTTGGTTTAGCCTTCTTTCCTTGAAAACTGCGCAAGTAAACGATTCACTCATAAGAATTTGTGTTAGCCAAGACTTCTTTACCAGCGAAAGAGAAACGCACGTCGGCCGTTTGCCCATAGAAACGGGCGATATTCTGAATGTCAGCGAACAATGGGAACACCGCCCTCAAGCCCCGCACTTCCGCCGGTTTGCCCACGCATTCGGTATCATGACTCGCCAGTCCGTTCTGACTCCCAAAGGCTCACTCGCTATGCCACCAATCAGCGATAATATCCAGACCGGCTTCGCTGCGGCATGTGGCTTCGTCCTGATCGGTTGCCTCAACTGGTTCTTCTCGTCCCGCCGCAAGACTTTTATTCGCACATTTGTGCCCGCAGATGAATTTCGCGAAGTTGCCCGCTCTCTGCCTCGTGGCGAGCAGTTCCGTCGCGGCATGCGGGCCATCGGTCTGCTTCAAATGGGATTGGGAGCCCTGTTTGCAGTCATCGCAATGGTTGCCTGGCTAACCTCGTAAAACAACCGCCAGTCACTGCCGTCCATTCCGCATTGCCACTCAGACCGCAGCGGCAACCCACCCCGGATCAACGGCCAGGCCCCCGCAGAAACAGCTGTCACAACAGCTCACGAATCGGCTGGCCGTGAGCCAAAATCCGCTGCGGACGCCCCGCGAAATCCAGGAACTCATGCTCCGGATCTATCCCCAGATGACGGTAAATCGTCGCCAGCAGATCCTGCGGCGTCAGCGGACGCTCAACAGGATACTCCGCACGACTCGTCGTCGCCCCAGTTACCTGACCCATCCGCCAGCCACCACCGGATACCAGTACCGACATCGCATGCGGCCAGTGATCCCGGCCCTGCAAACCACCCGACAAAGAAAGCCGCGGCGTTCGCCCGAATTCTCCCATCGCTACCAACAAAATCCGCCGATCCTGACTCCGCTCGTGAATGTCCTCGATCAACGTCGACAACGCCGGATCCATGTCCCGCGCACGGAACTGCATCGCCGGACCAAGATCCCAGTCATACATCGGGATCACATGGTCGTCCCAGCTGAAATAACGCTTCAAACCATTCTGCGGAGCCTGCGCGTCTATCGTTATCAGCCCCACGCCCGCCTCAGCCAGGCGCCGCGCCAGCAAACAGCTCTGACCCCACAACGTCCGACCATAACGGTCCCGCAGCTCCGCTGACTCACGCTCCAGATCAAATGCCTCCGCAACCCGCGCACTCGACAGCAGCTCATACGCCTGCTCATGAAACTCACCACTGCCAGCCATTACGCCACCATCAAACTGACGACGAAATCGATCAAACTGCGCCGACAGCTGCAACCGATCCGACAGTCGACCAGCATTCAACCCCGCATCAAGCTGCAAATTCGCCGGACGAAATCCCGGCACCGATGGATCCCCGGTCACAAACGCCGTATGACGAACACCCAGATACTGCGGACGAGTCATAAAAGGCTTCGTCGGAATACACACATACTGCGGCAGACCCGCCGGATGACGACCCCGCACTCGACTGGTGATCATCCCCATGTCCGGATGCTCAGAATGCGCCAGTGATGTCGGATCAGGACGCTGCGGCGTCTTCCCCGTCAGCATCTCAATCGATCCATCATTGTGCGCAGACATCTCATGACGCACAGAACGAATCAGCGAATACCGGTCCGACACCTTCGCCAGACCAGGAAAAATCTCGCAGATGTCCAGCCCCGGAACTTTCGTCCGAATCGAACCAAACGGTCCCCGATACTCACTCGGTGCCTCAGGCTTCGGATCAAATGTCTCCAGCTGACTGGGACCACCCCACATCCAGAACAAAATCACTGATGTGTCCGGGACTCTGCAGCCAGGTGCCGCAGCTGCCTTCTGAGCCGCCAGCAGCTGCGGCAACGTCAGCCCGCCTGCCGCCAATACTCCCGCACGCAGAAATTCACGACGACTGCCAGGACCCGCACAAAATTCAGACCGCTGCATCGCTCGTCACCCCACCAACCCAAAAAAACAGATCGCCCGCGCCATGCCCCCCCGCCCGCACGTCCGCACGTCCGCACGCTGCTCGCCAGCTCTTGCCGCTAAAAAGCCCCCCCCTCCCACACACACATACCCGTAAACTACTCGCACAAATCAAAACACGCCAGCTCCCCCCAGCACGACCAGCCCGACAAATTCACTCCACGCAAGAATTTACCCAAAAGACTTATTGACATGTCGCCATGTTCCGATATATTAATGTATGCGAGCAGGGAATTGACTGCATTCAGAAGTTTTTCAAGGACATCAACACATGAACGTCCCAGCCATCACCGCCAAAGAACTGCACGATGCCATCAAGAACGGACAAAAGGTCCGGCTCATCGATGTGCGGACCCCCGCCGAATTCCGCGAAATCCACGCTGCCACAGCACTCAACTTCCCGCTGGAAGCCTTCAACCCCGGTGAAGTGCTCGCACTGCACCCGGGCCCCGAACCCGTCTACGTCATCTGCCGCTCCGGCAGCCGCGGTCGACAGGCCTGCGAAAAACTTCAGGCCGCCGGCTGCCTGAACGCTGTCAACGTCGAAGGCGGTACTCTCGCATGGGATCAGGCCGGACTGCCCGTCGTCCGCGGTCGTCGCACGATCTCCCTCGAACGTCAGGTCCGCATCTGTGCCGGCTTCATGGCCCTCACTGGCGGGGTCCTCGGCATACTGGTTCATCCAGGCTTCGCCGGACTGTCCGCCTTCGTTGGTGCAGGCCTGATGTTCGCCGGTATCACTGACACCTGCGGCATGGCCCTGATCCTCGCCCGCATGCCGTGGAACCAGGTCAAGACCACCGCCGATACTTCCGCCGGCAACTGCTCAACACAACCCAAAGCATCCTGCTGCAGCTGATACTGCAGCCCGCCATACATCATCGGCCACTCTCCAGTGGCCTTTCAAACAGTCACAACAAAGCAGCACAATCATGATCCTCAAACAGTACTATCTCAGCTGCCTCGCACACGCATCATACCTGATTGCTGATGAACGCACCAAAACTGCTGCTGTTGTGGATCCACAGCGCGATATCCAGCAGTACCTTGATGATGCCGCCGCAGCCGGATACACCATCCGCTTCGTCTTTCTGACGCACTTTCACGCCGATTTTCTCGCCGGCCACATCGAACTCCGCAACCAGGCAGGTGCCCAGATCTGCCTGGGCACTCGTGCCGCCGCTGAATTCGAACATCTGGCCCTGAAAGACGGCGACGAAATCCTGCTGGGTGATGTTCGCATTCAAATCATGGAAACTCCCGGCCATACCCCGGAAGGTATTTCACTGCTGGTCTTCGATCAGACTCGCAGCGCCACCGAACCACACGCCGTGCTGACCGGCGATACACTGTTCATTGGCGATGTGGGGCGGCCTGACCTGCTGGCCTCAATTGGCGTTACGGCCGACGAACTGGCCGCCATGCTCTACAGTTCCCTCGATCGCCTGCGACAGCTTCCGGATGCCACACTCGTCTATCCGGCTCACGGTGCCGGTTCGCTCTGCGGCAAAGCACTCAGCAAAGAAACAGTCTCCACAATCGGCGATCAGAAGAAATTCAACTATGCTCTGCAGCCGATGCCATTCGACCAGTTTCGCACCCTCGTTACAGCCGAACAGCCCGAAGCTCCGGGCTACTTCGTCTATGATGCTGTCCGCAATCGTCAGGAACGGCCCGCTCTGGATCAGACCATGCACAAATCCCTGCAGGCACTCCCGCTGCAGCAGGTGCTGCAGCTGCAGCAGTCCGGCGCACAGCTGCTGGATGTCCGCGATGCCATCGATTTCGCCGGAGCCTCGCTCAAGGGAACTCTGCAGATCGGGCTGCAGGGCAAGTATGCCACCTGGTGCGGCTCGCTTCTGAATCACGATGACCCCATCGTGGTGATCGGGGATGACAACGAGCAGGAAGCTGTGATGCGGCTGGGACGCATCGGATTTGATAATGTCGCCGGCTTCCTGCAGGATGGTATGCAGGCCCTGCAGCAGCATCCGGAATTTATACAGTCCGTGCCGCGGATCACAGCCGCCGCGCTCGCTGAAATGCGACAGCACGAAACACCATTCGTGCTGGATGTAAGATCCGAAAAGGAATATGCAGTCGTCCATCTGCCGGACAGCAGCAATCTGCCGCTCAATCACCTGCAAGAACGACTGCCTGAGATTCCCGCAGATCGGCCCGTGGTTGTGCACTGCGAAGGCGGCTATCGCTCAGCCATCGCCTGCAGCATGCTGCTCCAGGCTGGTCGCACCAATATTTCAGACCTCGTCGGCGGCATTAAGGCGTGGATCGCCACAAAGCTGCCCACCATCCCGGACAACACCCTGACCTGCGGAACGAAAATCTGCGAAACCGCCACCTGACAGGTCCGCTTCCGGCCCGACTCCGCTCCTCGCTGCAAGTCATCCCATGTCCATCCTCTTCGGATTCATCACAGGACTCTCACTCGGCCTGACCGGCGGAGGCGGTGCTGTGTTTGCAGTCCCGCTGCTGGTCTACGGGCTGGGGATCCCTGCTCGCCAGGCGGTCCTGATTTCCCTCGTGTCCGTCGGCACCACAGCTCTGCTCGGCTTTCTGCAGAAATGGCGTCGCGGAGATGCCGAAGTGCGGACAGGTCTGCTGTTCGCAGCCGCAGGTGTCCTCGGAGCACCACTGGGGTCAAGGCTGGCTCGTCAGCTGCCTGACTCACTGCTGATGCTGCTGTTTGCCCTGCTGATGACCGTCATTGCCACTGTCATGTGGCGCAAAGGCAGCCGCAGCAGCGGACAGGCAGCGGTCTGCATTCCTCTGGATCACGCTGTCACCACCGCCGACTACCGCCAGGACGGCCCCGGCTGCCAGCGCGATGCCTGTGGCAATCTGATTCTCAACAGTCGCTGTGCCCGACTGCTGCTGCTGGCCGGAATCATCGCCGGGATCCTTTCGGGGATGTTCGGCGTGGGCGGCGGCTTTATCATCGTACCGGCCCTCATCGTTTTCAGCAGCATGTCCATGTCGCGAGCCGTCGGTACCTCCCTCATGGTCATCTCACTCGTCAGTGCCTCGGGCGTTATCTCACTGCTGTCCGCCGGACAGCACCTGCACTGGCAAACCGCCGCGCTGTTTGTTGCCGGCGGACTTCCGGGGCTGACCGCCGGCCAGACGACTGCCCGACACCTGTCCGCATCCGCCCTGCAAAAAGTCTTTGCTGTTGCTATCCTCCTCGTGGCCCTGTTCGTCCTCGTCAGAAATGCCGCGGGCTGACGACCCATTTGCCGTTTCGTTGTTTTTCAAGGTGCCTTGTCATGACCTGTCCGTCCAGTCTCAAAACACTGCTGCTGGTCGTCTGCTCGATCAGTTTTTCAGCCACCCTGAATGCTCAGGAAAAAAGCGTCCGCCCCGGGATCAACGACACCTTCCGTGATCCGGACCCCAAACAGTTCACTGAGCGTTTTGAAATCGAAAGTCGCGAAGTATTTGCGAAGCGGACCGAGATTCTGAAAGCTGTCGCTCTGAAACCCACCGACGTTGTGGCAGACATCGGTGCCGGCACCGGCCTGTTCACGCGACTGTTCGCCGCTCAGCTGGAACCGCAGGGTCGAGTCATTGCCGTGGACATCGCCAAAAAATTCCTCGACCACATTGAAGTTACCTGCCGCGAACGCAACCTCCGCAACGTGGAAACACTCCTGTGCACCGATGACTCGACCCGGCTGCCCCCCGGCTCCGTCGACGTCGCTTTCATCTGCGATACCTATCACCACTTTGAATTCCCGCAGAAAACCATGACCTCGCTGCGCAAAGCCCTGAAGCCGGGTGGTCGAGTCATCGTGGTGGACTTTCGCCGCGTGGAAGGTGAAAGCACCGAATGGACCATGAACCACGTGCGCGCCGGCCAGGAAGTGTTCGAAGCAGAAATCACCCAGGCCGGTTTTCGACGCGTCAGGGAAGTACAGGGACTGCTGAAGGAAAATTACATGCTGGTGTTTGAGGCTGTGCCGTAACGAGCCCGGTGCAAAGGGCCAGTTCCCGGCACCCAGTGGCCGGGAACGGCCCGATTCACCGCCGACGTCCGATCAGCAGTCGATATTCAAACACACGCCGCGCCTGCCTCAGTTTAAGCTGTTCCAAAAGCAGGCCACCACACTCAGACATATTCGGCGATTCCCCGGACATGATCAGATTCGAGCACAATAAAAACGTCGTCACCGGCAGCAGAAAAGCGGCCATTGGGGCCAGCCAGCAAAGCAATACCATGATGCCATAGACGCTGCTGCTCAGTGCCAGCCAACAGAGCTGCAGCCGGACTGACGCAGCCCCGGTCAGCAAAACCGGCAGGGCCTGCAGCAACAGCAGCAACAGCACCCAGAAACCTGCATCCTGCACGTCCAAATGCAGCAGTTTTCGCAGTCCCCCAGCCAGCAGCACTGCACACAACGCGGCAGTCCCGGCAATGCCCGTCGCCAGTGATCCTCTGACCGCCGGCAGATCCGCTGCGAGTCGCGATACAAGCAGCGACCTCTGAGAAACAAACAGGAGAAACACCTGACAGATCAAACCCGCCGTCCATGAAACCTTAGACACCGTCAGACCGTCGATTCCCTGCAGCGGATTTCCCAGCATCTCTGCAGTCACCAGCAGGGGTATTGCCACGGTCGACATTGACAACAATCCGCCGACAACCGACAGCACAATCCTGGACACGATTCGTCGCACAGGAATTTCGAACAACTGAGCCATCGTAACTGCCAGTAACGCTGCGAAGGTCGCTGATCCAAACAACCACGCAATCGCCGGATACATAATCGCCATAATGAACTCGCACAGCGTCCCCAAAACTCCAGTCTGCAAAATTCTGCGCCAGCTCTGCTGCGGTTCTGCTGCCAGCATACAGATCCAAAGGACCACAGTGGGAATCAGCGATTTCAACGGCCGCAGAATCTCAATGCTGCGATCATCACCAGCCAGTGACTCATCAAACTTCAGCCTCAGCAGCCAGTCCCAGAAGTCGGCCCCCAGACTGTGGGCAACACAGAACACCAGCCCGGTTATTGCAGCCAGTTCAAGCAGCGAAGCCTGCCGATTCAGTTCGGCAGAACCTGGCTGAAGCGAATCGACAGTAGCAGCCTTAGCCTGCTGTGAAACTCCGGCCGTCGCACGCTCAAAAACAGACCCGACCGGCACTTTCGAACGCCGCAGTTCATCCACCGCAGCGCTAGCCTGGGAACCTGACGAATTCAGTCCCCCGATAAATTCCGGCTGCACTGTTCCCCCAGACGCCGCTGCACCGGTTGCCCCCGCAACAACAGGTGATACAGGTGGTACCGCTGCCGGAGACACAGTCGGAACGGCTTCAACTCCCC
>JBJTPZ010000029.1:0-19294 GCA_046075365.1 Planctomycetaceae bacterium | reverse complement strand
GCGCGAATTCAGCCGCAGTGACTGGCGGTGTGTAAGGCATGCTGAGTGAAGATGGCACGTGTTTGTGCCAGCGACAGTTTTACTCAGCAGCTCAACACCTGGAGCCGATCATGGCGCCATGGCAGAAGCGGACGACGTCACTCACGCAGCGAATGGCAGACGACATGCGTCTGCGGAGTTATTCTCAGCGGACCATCGACGCGTACACCTGGCACGTCGGCCACTTCGCCGACTTTCTCAGCCGTTCGCCCGAGTCGGCGACCCCCGAAGACGTACGATCGTTTCAATTGCACCTGATCGAGAAGCGAAAGAGCAGCTGGTCGTCATTCAACCAGGCGGTTTGTGGGCTACGGTTTCACTTTCGAACCACGTTTCCCCGCGACTGGGTCGTCAGCATGGTGCCGTTCGCAGCGACGACCATTCAGAAAGTCTGCAAAGCAGCGGCCGTGAAAGCCGGACTGCTCAACGACATCACGCCTCAAGCTCTGAGAGCGTGAAGGCTCTGGTAACATCTGAGATTCCGTGTGATGTTGTGGCAGAGTGTTGAGGTGATGCTGTTTGCTGACCGACTGGAGATCTGCAATCCGGGACGGTCGCCTGAGAGTTTGACATTTGAGGCACTGCGTCAGGCTCATTCGTCGGTGCCTTGGAATCCATTGATGGCTGAGCCGATGTATCTGACGCAGTACATTGAACGGATGAGTACGGGAACTGGTGACATGATTCGTCGTTGTGTTGAGGCTGGTCTGCCGGAGCCGCAGTTTGGTTATCGTGATGGTTTTGTGCTGTCGATTTTTGGTCCTCGTTTGAGAGAGTTCGAAAGTTCGGGGAAAAGTTCGGGGAACATGCGACAGAAGATTCTCCGGATGATCGGGAATGACGCTGAGATTACGACGGCAGAGATGGCCTCGCGTCCGGGGGTAACGCAGAGGACGGTAGAGAAGCAAGTGCGAATGCTTCGTGAGGAGGGGGGTTCCGGGACGAGCTGGTCCGGCGACAGGTGGGCACTGGGCGTTGATGGAGTGAGTCTGGTGGTTTTGTTGTTGCTGGGTCTGGGTGTTTTGTGGGTGTTTTGGGTGTTTGGGCTGGATGGGGCTGATGCTGTATGGGTTGCTTTGGTTGAGTCGGCGGGGGTGTTGTCGGGGGCCAGAAGTCATTGCCGGGAGTGATCCGGGCCTGGGAATTCTTGCAGGAAACTGTTCCGTGGAAATGGACGTGATTGTTAAGTGTTGTGGCAGTAAGGGCTTATGGTCATATCGATGGCCTGGTCCGATATTGACCCGTTTTTGGGGCTGCCCGTATAGTGCAGTTTGTCCGGGGCTTGCGCCCGGATTCCCGGCTCGCATTCTGTCCTGTCTGATCTGCCCTCTCGTCTGCTTGCCCCTATTTTTCTTCTTGAGGCAGTGCCTTCGGCATGCGTCATGGCTCGACCGTACTGAAGCTTATTCTGGTGGCGACCGTTTTGGTCGTGATGCCGGTGGCTGCGCGCGGTCAGGACGGGAATGAGTCTTTTGAGCGTGTTGCGATGGCTGGGTCTGCTGGTGACTCAGCGGTGCGTGTTTCTCCGGCTGAGAATCTGACGGAGGACGTTGTTGCTGAGCTGCGGATTTCCGGGCTTTATCAGGAGACGTTCAGGCGGTCGTCTGCGGATGTGCATTTGATTACTGGTCAGGTTGAGGTTTCGCAGGCGGGCCAGACTTTTGCTGGTGCACGGATGGCGGTGTTTGTCACAGAGACGAACGAGGGTTTTGACACGGCGATTTACGCTGAGGATCTGACGATAACGGATCGGAATGGTCGGCGTTCTTTCGGGGCATTTGCATTTCGTCTGGAGTCAGCAGAGAGGCCGTTGTTTGAAGTGAGTGAGTCGACGGCGATGGGAACTGAGGATCAGCCGCCGCCGCTGCTGCTGCGGGCTTCGGCGAGGCTGTATCCGGGCAGTCTGGATGAGCCGCGTCTGGCGTCAATGCAGTCTCCTTCGGATGTATTTTCGGCCCCGGTGCCGGCGGTTCAGCCGGCGGTTGAGTCGGGTTCGCGGCGGGTGCAGATTCGGCCGCGTTCGAATGATCCGCTGCGAGTGGAGTCTTTGACGGACGACGCGACGGTACCGGCGGAGCGTGTGACGGTGATTACGGGTGGTGTGAATGTTCTGGTGGACGGTCTGGATTCGCAGGTTGAGGGCCTGAATATGGCTCCGGGCCTGATAGACCTGTCAGCGGACAGGGTGGTGATCTGGACGCAGGCTGGCGAGAGTGATGCATTGGAGGCGGGTACGACGGTGGTGCAGCCCGCAGATGCTCGTTTCCAGGTTTATCTGGAGGGCAACATTGTCATTCGTCAGAATCAGAATGTGATTCGTGCGACGCATGGATTTTTTGATGCGGCGGGCAATCGGGCGTTGTTGTTGAATACAGAGCTGCGAGCTTTTGTGGCGGCTACTGGCAGTGATTTTCGGGTGCGTGGTAATCGGATGCGACAACTGGGGCGTGACAGGTTTCATATTCAGGATGCGTGGGCCACGACCAGTCCGTACGGCAGGCCGGGTTATCGGCTGCAGGCCAGCGACATTTTTGTCGAGCCGGGTCCGAATGGGGATGTGGTGGTGGATCCGCTGACGAATGCTCAGGCTGGCGGATCACCGTGGGTGACAAGTCTGAACAACCGTTTTGTGGTGGGTGACATACCGCTGTTGTATTTGCCGAGGGTGAGTGGTCCTGCAGAAGATCCGGGTATTCCGCTGCGGGGCATTACGGTGGCGAATGATCGGGTTTTTGGGGCACAGCTGAATACGACGTGGGATTTGAACCGTCTGCTGGGTCTGCCGAAGCAGCCGGGTCTGCGTCTGGATTTGCTGGGTGACATCAAGACGGATCGAGGTGTTGGTGCGGGTGTTGAGGGGCGTTATTCGGGGCAGGATCCGAATGGGCCTTATCAGGGCGGTGGTCGGATTTATTATCAGTATGACGGCGGACTGGACAATCTGGGACTGGATCGTCGCAAGCTGGAGCCGGCAGACAGCAACCGTGGTGAGGTGACGTGGCGTCATCGTCAGGCTTTGCCGGGTGGGGCGTTGCTGTTTGGTGAGATTGGTTATTTGTCGGACCGGAACTATCTGGAGCAGTTTCACGAGTCGCGGTTTGACACTGAGAAGGATGTTGAAACGGTGCTGGGTGTGCGGCAGGACTATGACGCATGGTCTGGTCGTTTGTGGGGTCGCGGTGATCTGAGCGGATTTGAGGCGAATACTCAATGGCTGCCTCGCGGGGATCTGTACTCCTTTTCTCAGCCGTTGTTTGACGGTTTGGCGTACTGGAGTTCGCATTCGAGTGTGGGTTATGCGGATATGCAGTCTTTGCAGACTCCGACGAGTGCCTTTGATCCTTTCGATCCGGCGGGTTTGTCGTACATGACGGATGCGTCGGGCGTTGTCGCAATGACTCGCCACGAGCTGGCTGCTCCGTTTTCGGCTGGTCCGGTGGCATTGGAGCCATTTGTGGCGGGTGAGGCGGCGTATTGGGGGTCGGGGTTTGCGGGTGAGTCGGTGGATCGGACGCTGGTGAATGCTGGTGTGCGAGCGCGTTTGAGTGCCAGTCGTGTGTTTCCTTTTGTGCGGAATGCGGTGCTGGGAGTAAACGGGCTGGCTCACAAGCATGACACGATGCTGGAGTATGCCTGGACGAGTGTCAGTACGGGGATGAGTGAGATACCGCAGTACAATGAGATTGATGAGAACGCTCAGGAGCGATTTCGTGCGCGGTATTCGCAACAGATTTTTCCGGGTGTGATTCCGGCACAGTTCAATCCGCGGAATTATGCACTGCGTAATGGTGCCGGTTTGTGGAGCAGTGCGCCGTTTCATGAGATTGCGGATAATCTGCAGGCGCTGCGAATTGGTTTTCGGGATCGTTTGCAGACGAAGTCGGGCCCTGAGAATGCTCCGAGGATACGCGACTGGATGGTGTGGGAGTATGGAGCGACGTTCTTTCCTCGTTCTGATCGCGACAATTTTGGCAGTGATTTTGGATTGTTTTACAGTCATTATCGCTGGAATGTGAGTGATCGTACGAGTTTGCTGACGGATGCTTCGTGGGACATATTTGACAATGCCGGTGCTGTGCGGAGCATTGGGATTCTGAGCCAGCGCAGTCTGCGAGGCAGTGTGTATCTGGGATTGCGAGAGGTGGAGGCGGGTGAGTATTTGAAGAGTCAGACGGCGATTGGCAGCTACAGCTATCAGATGAGTCCCAAGTGGATATCCACGGCTTCGGTGGCGTATGACATTGCTCAGAGTGAAGCTCGGGGTTCGACGCTGACGTTTTCTCGAGTGGGTCTGGACTGGATTCTGCATTTTGGTTTTGGGCTGGATTTCAGCAAGGACAACGTGGGTGTGGGTATTTCGCTGGAGCCGCGTTTCGGGCCGCCGTCGCCGACTGGCATGGGCTCACTTTTGGGACTTCAGTGAATCGCAGCGCGGGAATCGCATCTGGCGTGACAGCGGTGCGAATGCGGCGTATTCTGGATCGGGTCTGAGACTGTCCGGGCTGTGCGTCTGCCGGCCTCCTGCCATTTATTTTCCCGCCTGTTTATCCCTTCAGTTTCAGGAAGACCATACATGCTCCTGACTGCCATTGCTGCACTGGAAACCCCGGATCCGAAACTTGCCTGGGCGGCAGCCCAGTGGGCCCATGACAGGCCGCTGGTATCGTGTCGTTTTGATCCGACGGGGCAGTATGTGTTTTGTGGATCAGAGGACCGAGTGGCTGAGCGTTTTCGGTTGTCGGACGGAGCGAAGACGCTGCTTGAGGGTGGTCATCAGACGTGGGTGAATGCTTTTGCCTTTTCGCTGGACGGTTCGGTAGTTGTTAGTGGTGGCTGTGACGGTCGGCTGTGCTGGTGGACGGCGAGCGCTGAGGTTCCGCAGTTGTTACGGACGGTGCAGGGGCATGGTACGGCGTGGGTGCGGGCACTGGCGGTCAGTCCGGACGGAGCGATACTGGCCAGTGGCGGCAATGATAATGTGGTGCGGTTGTGGGATCTGGCAGACGGGAGGCTGTTGCGTGAGTTATTGGGGCATGAGAAACAGGTTTATTCGGTGACTTTTCATCCGGATGGGAAGTCGTTGTTTTCGGGTGATTTAGGTGGCAGTGTGCGACAGTGGGATGTGCAGAGCGGGGCTGAGCAGCGAAAGCTGGATGCAACACCGTTGTATTCCTATAACGGTGGTCAGCAAGTAGATTTTGGTGGTGTCCGGGCATTGGCGGTCAGTCCGGACGGGAAGCGACTGGCGGCGGGTGGACTGTATAAGGCGTCGAATCCGCTGGGAGCGGTGCATGAGCCGCTGGTGATTTTGTTCAGTCTGGAGAGTGGTGCGGCAGAGAAGCAGCAGTTGGCTGAGGGGATTACTCAGGGAGTGCTTTGGCGGCTGGTCTGGTTATCAGACGGTTCATTGATGGGAGTGTGTGGTGGGGGCAGCGGGGGCTGGCTGCTGTTCTGGAAGCCTGAGGCTGACAAGGACTATCATCGTTTCCAGCTGGCCAGTCTGGCCCGTGATATGGATTTGCAGGCAGACGGTGTGACGGTGGCGACGGCGCATTATGACCGTCATGTACGGATTACGAAGCTGAGTGCAAAGCCAGCCTGACGGAATTTGCGAGTGGGGATCAGTTCAGTTCGAAGAAGCCATCTTCGCTGGAACCGCGATCGCCTTCGGCGGTCCATTCCAGTCGGCCTTTAGCAGGGTCCTGGGTAATTGTCAGTTTGTAGTTTTCGCCATCCTGTGCCGTGCCTGAGCCTGTGAAGCCGGAGGCGGCGGGTGTGAGTGTGATTTGTTTGAGTTCCAGCTTGCGCGTCATTTCGGCTTCGACTTTGGGTTGTTTCCAGTTGCCCGGGGTTTCGGAGGCGCAGCCGATCAGCAGTGAGCAGCAGAGCAGAGCACAGGCGAGTGGGCGGGGCTGGTGCATGGGGTGAATTCCAGTGATTGTATGGTGGTACAGCGGCAGTGAGTGGGCAGAGATACGATTGGGTGGTGGGTCAGGTGAGTATAGTCAGGGCGAGGATCTTCGGCCAGTGGCAGCGTATTTGGGTGGGAGTATTATGTGGTGTGACAGAGTGTTTGGTGTGTTTCCGGGTGGCAGGGTACGTTGTCTGCGGTGTTCGGACCGGCGTGCTTTTCAGGCGTATCGTGGTGATGAGGAGCTGGGGCGGTATCAGGGCTGGGAGCCCATGACAGATCAGGAGGCATTTGATTTTTTGTATTCGATGAGTTTGGTGCGAGGTTTTACGCGGGGCGAATGGGTTCAGCTGGGGATAGCCGCGGAGGGCTCGGACTGGCTGATTGGCGACATTGGGCTGTATTTTTCGGAGGGTGGCAGATACGGCGAGTTGGGTTATACACTCCGCAGGGCGTCTCAGGGGCAGGGTATAGCGACAGCGGCTGTGGGGGTGGCGATTGAGCTGTTTTTTAGAGAGACGGAATCGGAGTGGATTCAGGCGGTGACGGATGAACGGAACGGTGCGAGTGTGCGACTGCTGGAGCGGCTGGGATTTTGTCACGCAGAGACTCGGTCTGTCCTTTTTCGTGGTGAGAGGTGTGTGGAGCTGGAGTATCGTTTGGGGCGAGGTGGGAAGGTTGTCGGCTGAAAGTCGTCGTTTGCTGGCTGAAGGGGAGTTTTGATGTTGCTGGCAGTGGAAACATCGGGGTTATCGGGATCGCTGGCGTTGTATGCGGATGGTGGGCTGCTGGCAGAGAGAGTGCTGGAGTCTGAGGGGCGTCGTCACGCGCAGACTCTGGTGAGTGAGGCGGGGCAGCTGTTGAGTTCGCAGGGGCTGACGACGGGTGATTTGACTGCTGTGGCGGTGAGCGCTGGTCCGGGCAGTTTTACAGGTTTGCGAGTGGGTCTGGTGTTTGCGAAGACGCTGGCGTGGCTGCGGGGAATTCCGTTGTTGTCTGTAAATACTTTGCAGGCCATGGCTCAGCAGTGTGCTGAGCAGCATGCAGAGGTGCTAAGTATCAGTGATGCGCAGCGAGGGGAGGTGTTTGCGGTATTGTGTCGGCGGGATGCCACAGGGCTGATGCGGATGGTGGAAGAGGTGGGGGTTCAAAGTCCGGGGGCGCTGTCGTCTGCGGGAGTGGTTGCGGGGCCGGTGGTTGAGCAGCATCGGGAGGTGCTGGAGGGGCTGTTTTCGAGCAGCAGATTGGTACCCGTGTGGCCTCGAGCGGCGACGGTGGCGAGATTGGGTGCGGACCAGTTGTTGCGGGGTGAGCTGGCGAGTGTGGAGCAGCTGGAGCCGTTGTATGTGCGTCCGAGTTATGCTGAGGAGAAACGGTCCCTGAGCGGGCAGCAGACGGGAGTGCGGGAGTACAGACCGGAGTAACTGTCAAAAAGCTCCGGAAGTCTCCGGGAAAGCCGTGAGTTTGGCGGCGGCGGGTGGCATAATGTGTGGCGACGGCGGTGTTTGATTCAGGGGTGTAGTTCTGTTTTTTGGCGGGGCTCATGACGGCAGCAGCAGCGGGTGCGGGATCAGATTCGGGGACTCCGACAGAGTCTGGCGCGGGAGAACCCTGGTACCGGGACGGATTGCAGTTCACGTGTACTCAGTGCGGCGACTGCTGCACGGGAGCTCCGGGTGTCGTCTGGGTAACCGACGAGGAGTTGCGTGAGATTGCGGATTATTTGGGGAAGCCGATAGGCGAGATTCGCCTGTTCCATACGCGTCTGATTCGTGGACGGATGTCACTGACCGAGTTTGGGAACGGTGACTGCACATTCTTTGATCCTCGCGGTCGCAAATGTACGGTGTACAAGGCTCGTCCTGTACAGTGTCGAACGTGGCCGTTTTGGAATTCGCATCTGGCTTCGGCTCAGGCGTGGCAGGGTGTGTGTGAGAAGTGTCCGGGGGCTGGTGAGGGGGCTTTTTTCAGTCTGGAGCAGATCCAGGAGCGAGCCAGTCGGATCGATATGTAGCGGTCAGCCCGGTGTGATTCGGGAAAAGCGGTACTTTTCGTGGATTTCCCTGTTTCAGGACCAAAAAAGGGACCTGGACTTTCCGATAACGGGGGTGGGCACGGACGGCACTGCGCCCGAATTCTGCGCAAAAACGGCGATTTTTGGCTGTTAAAGTGGTGGAAATTGGCGGATTTGGCAGAATGGGGTGGCGGTGCCGAGTGTCGGTGGGTAGGGTGGTGTTGGTGTGCAGGATCTGGTTAGTCGTTTGTTGAAGGCGCCCAGAATGTCCCAGAATTCCCTGAAGGTTGCATTCCGATGGCGGATGTTGGCAGCGATGCTGGCAGGCGCAGCGACGTCGATGCTGGGTGGTTCCGTTTTGCAGGCTCAGGTGGTCAAGGCTCCGCTGAACGAAGGATTCGTGCGAACCAGTTCGATTGCGATGACGGTCGACGAGATGCTGGGAGTGCGGAAGGTACGGGGAGCGAACGAGCCGATTTTGGGACCGGGGTATCCGGCATTGTGGATCGGTGAGGTGCAGTTCAAGCCATTGCGGCTGATGCGGCTGAACTGGACGGATGCTGCCACCGGCGAGGCTCGTCAGGAGATCGTCCGTTACATGGTTTACCGCGTGATTCGGCGAGATTACACGGATTTGGCTGGTGCCGAGAAGTCGGCGCTGGAATTGAAACTGGCGGATCCGAACACTGATCCGGCGATTTTGCTGGATCCGGAAACCAGCAATCCGCTGCAGATGCCGCGTTTTTTGCTGCAGGCACAAGAGCTGGATGGTTCGGTAACGGCCAGTTGGCAGGATGAAGTCAGTGTGGCCATTCAGAACGCCGTTTTTGCTCGGGAAATGGGTCGTCGGGGCCGGGATTTGAAACTGCTGAACAGTGTTGAGGCCTTGCAGGAGGTTGGTCCGCCGGTGGCTGCTGACGATGCGGATGCTTTGTCGAAGGCATTTTATGGCGTGGCGGTATGGCGGAACGTGGACGACAAAGCGGATTATTTCACGGTTTCCATGTCAGGTTTCAGCAATGCTTACCGCATTTCGAAGGATGCTCAGGGCCAGAGCGTGTATGAAGAGAAGGTGATTGTGCAGAAGTTTGAGCGTCCGGGGGACGAATTTTTGCAGGAGGAGATTGAGTTTCGGCTGGTGGATCAGGGTGACACGGACGGTGACGGGAAGGCGGATGTGCGTTATCCGTTGTGGCAGTATCGTGCTCGCCAGTTTGCGACTCAGATTCCCAACCTGGATTTGATCCTGCGGAACATCAGCACATCGGCTCCTGCGGCACAAAATTGAACATTAGTTCAGTATTTCTTTGTTTTTTGTAATTCGCTGGTTCCCGGGAATTCGCTGTGTCTGTCTGCGAAAAGTCTTGAAAATTCCCGATAAACTGTCACACTTGTGGCCCTTTCGGTAATCAGGCCAGCAGCAGTCTTTGGGCTGTTCAGATATAAGCGGCGAAACAACATTACCAGCGAACATCGGGATAAAGGGGTTTAGTCATGGCTCATAAGAAGGGTCAGGGTTCCAGCAGCAACGGTCGTGATTCGCAGGCAAAGCGTCGTGGGATCAAGAAGTTTGGTGGCGAGGCAGTGATTGCCGGCAACATCATTGCTCGTCAGTGTGGCACGAAGTGGCATGCTGGCCGGAACGTGGGGATTGGCAGCGACTACACGTTGTTTGCTCTGTGTGACGGCACGGTATTGTTTGACCAGGGTGGTCGTCGTGTGAACGTGGAAGTTTCGGCTGCCGCCAACTAAGGCCGGGCTGCGGTCTGTTTGCAGACATTTGCTTTGGCATTAAGGCATATTGCGACGGCATCTTCAGTACAGCGAAGGTGTCGTCGTTTTTTTACGCGCTGTGTTTGTTGGCATGGTGGGAGCAACTGATGCTGGAACTCAGAAATCCTCACAGCATTCTGGCAGTTCTGCAGTGTCGTCCGAAGGCTGTGAAGTCATTGCGTGTGCAGTCTGAGCAGTCCGGGGAGTCGTGGGATCGGGTGCTGGAGGCTGCTGGTCGTCAGGGGGTGCCTGTGCGAGTGGGGGCAGCGGACGACCGTCGAGGTGCTCGCCGCGACACGGAGCGAGTGGGTGCGGGTGCGGCGATGGTGGAGCCACCGAGTCCGTTGCCATTGGAGGGTTTATTTTCTGTGGAGGGTGCGCGTGGTTTATGGCTGGCTCTGGATCAGATCCAGGATCCTCAGAATCTGGGTGCCCTCTTTCGTCTGGCCGGTTTTTTTGGTGTGCGCGGGATTGTGCTGACGAAGGATCGCAGTGCGGCGGTGAATGCGACTGTGTGTGATGTGGCGGCGGGTGGTGCGGAGTATGTGCCGTTTGCCGTGGTTGCGAATCTGGCGCAGGCACTGGAGCGAGCGCAGCAGAGTTCGATTTGGGTCCTGGGTACCTGTGAGCGTGCCGAGTCTTCGATTTACGACGTCCGTCGGGATCGAAACTGGATGCTGGTGCTGGGTAACGAGGGTAATGGTCTGCGCCGGTTGACTCGCGAAAAATGCGACCAGCTCGTGAGTTTGCCTGCTCAGGGGCCCGTACCTTCTTTGAATGTGGCTGCTGCTGCGGCGGCCAGTCTGGCGGTACTGGGGCGACCGGAGTGACGATTTGCGGCGTGGTTTCAGCCGGCTGACCGGCAGTCTGTGGTCTTCTGAGGATTCAGCCTGCCTGCGGAGTTTGACATTTGCGTTGGCTAACGCTGAGAATTAGGCTGCGTCAGCGATTTTACGGGGGCTAAGTCAGGCGAAGAGCGAATGAAACAGCTTGTGATTTCGGTCTGTGTGCTGCTGAGTTCTGTGGCAGCGCTGGTGCTGGCCAGTTATTTCAGCATGCGATCGCCGACGGTCCCGCGGTCATCGACTGGTACAGTGGCTGAGAGTGCTGCTGATGCAGCGGATGTGTCTGCTGTGCAGCTGCAGTATCCGTCGCGGGATGATGAGCGTTTGCGTGGGATGGTGTGGATTCCGGGTGGTGTCTACACGATGGGAGCGGCCGATTCTTTTCCGGACGAGTTTCCGCCGCACTCAGTGCAGCTGGATGGTTTCTGGATGGATGAAACTGAGGTGACCAACCGCCAGTTTGCGGCATTTGTGGATGCTGTGGGTTATGTGACTTTGGCCGAGCAGCCACCGCAGCTGCGGAGTGTGCAGCCGGGAGCTGGCGTGACAGATTCGGATATTCTTCCGGAGCTGAACAAGCCGGGTTCGATTTGTAGTTTGCAGCTGGGAAGTCGTGGTGACATTGACCCGTCGAAGGGTGCGTACAGTTGGTGGCAGTATGTCCCGGGGGCCAGCTGGCGTCATCCTGAGGGCCCGGAATCTTCGATAGAGGATCGGCTGGATCATCCTGTGGTACATGTGAGCTGGCCGGATGCGGTGGCCTATTGCCGGTGGGCTGGCAAGGAGTTGCCGACGGAGGCGCAGTGGGAATATGCGGCGCGTGGTGGCCGAGCAGGTGAGATGTATCCGTGGGGTCAGGATCGCAATCCGGAGGGTCGCTGGCTGCACAATATCTGGCAGGGGCAATTTCCGATTGAAGATACGGGTGAGGACGGATTCCGTCGTACGGCTCCTGTGGGCAGTTTCCCGGCGAATGCATTCGGTTTGAAGGACATTTCGGGGAATGTATGGGAGTGGTGTGCAGACTATTATCAGCCGGACTATTACGAGGCGTGTGTGCAGCAGGGTGCGGGTCGACCGCTGCGGAATCCGCGTGGTCCGGAATCCAGCTTTGATCCTCAGGAGCCGGGGATTGTGAAGCGAGTGCAGCGTGGTGGTTCATTTATGTGCAGTGATCAGTACTGCATCGGCTATCGGACGACAGCGCGGATGAAGGGTGAGGAGGATTCCGGGGCATTTCACACGGGTTTTCGCTGTGTGATCAACGGTCGGCCAGCGGATGAGCGTCCGGCATCGCCTGAGTCTTCGCAGTGAGTCTGGTGCAGAAACTGGCCATCAGCTGCAGTGTTTCTTCACTGACATGATGTTCGATACCTTCGCTGTCTACGGCTGCCGTATCCGGGCTGACTCCCAGTGCCAGCAGGAACCGGAACACTGTGTCGTGTCGGCTGCGTGAGAATTCTGCCAGTTGCCGGCCTTTATCGGTGAGTTTTACGGGACCGTAGGGTTCTGTGTGGGCGAAGCCATCACGTTTCAGTCGGGCGACTGTGCGATTGACGGTGACATGGCTGACTTCGAAGTGGCGAGCCAGATCACGGACTCGACATTCCCCGGTTTGTTGTTCCAGTTCGGCGATCGCTTCGACGTAATCCTGCGTCAGTTCCGTCGCGTGATCGCGGCGTGTTCTGAGGTGGCTGGAGACTTGTTGTTGCTGGCGCATTACTGGGGCAGCTTTTCAGAGAGTACTGAGCGGTCCGACGCCGGCTGTGGTGGTCATTTGGAGCGGAAATTTCTGCAGCAGTTCCTGAATTTGTTCCTGAGTAACGCTGCGAATGATTTTCATGTCATCCGCGATGGAGCGGTATTCCTGGCGATAGAGCCAGTTGGAGCCGAGTGAGGACAGTCGTCCCATGGGCCGTTCGCCGCGCAAGACGATGCGAGACGCGACTTTGTTGCGAGCCTGTTCCAGTTCTTCGGCAGTGACTCCGCCGGAATTCACCTCTGCGAAGACCTGAGCACAGCGTTCGAGGTTTTTTGCGGCGTCTGTGGGATTGCAGCTGAGGTAACTCATCCATGCTCCGTCGCCATCGTATTCACTGAAGCCGAGGTCGCAGGTTTCGACGTGTCCAGGATCGACAAGTTCCCAGAACAGTCGGCTTCCGCTGTCATCACCGACGATTACGGAGAGGAGTTCTGCGGCAAACCGGAGCGGGTCAGAGCCGCGTGGTGCGGGGCCCATCTGCATCAGGTGCTGCTGGACGCTGGACTCGCGTGTCAGCAGACTGACGGTGTGTTGTGGTGTGAAGTCAGGGATGGTTCTTCGAGTCATTCCTGAAGGGATGTGGGAGCAATGTTTTTCGACCAGCGGCAGCAGTTGATCGAAGTCGCAGTTGCCGGCGACAGCGAGGACAATGTTGCCGGTATGGTAGCGACTGGCATGATAGCTGCGCATCTGTTCTGAGGTGAGGGCGGTGATGCTTTCCTGGCTGCCGAGGATGCTTTGTCCCAGCGGATGACCACTGAAGTGTGTGGCCATGATATGGTCGTAGCAGGTGAAGGACGGCTGGTCTTCGTACATGCTGATTTCTTCAAGGATGACATTTTTTTCCATGTCGAAATCTTCCTGCCGCAGGGCCGGCTGCAGCAGTGCGGACAGCAGTTCGAGTGCCCTTTCGAGGTACTCGGGAAGCACGGCCGCGTAGTACATGGTCACTTCTTCGCTGGTGGACGCATTGTATTTGGCTCCGATTTCATCGAAGACGCGGTTGATGTCATCGGCTGAGAATCGGTCATCGCCTTTGAATGCCATGTGTTCGAGGAAGTGGCTGACGCCGGAGACTTCTGCAGTTTCATCGCGGGAGCCTGCGCGAACGAAGAAGCCTGCGGCGACACTGTGCACAGCGGGGTTGGTTTCGGCAATAAGGGTCAGCCCGGAGGGCAGCTGGCAGTGCTGGAATTTCATGGTTTTATCCGTGATAGGCTGATGTTTGGGTGGCCGTGCCGGTGACTGGGCGATGTCAGAGCTGCTGTGGCAGGCAGGAGGGGTCCGGTGCCTGGGGGCCGATGGAGACGAGGACCATGGATTTGGGAGCGTGATCGATGACAAACTGGCGGACACCGTCTACGGTCAGAGCGTCGATACGATCGTGAATTTCCTCGAGCGAAACGAACCGTCGCAGCAGGTACATATCGCGTGCCAGCGAGCCGGCTCGTGAGGAGGTGGATTCCTGCTGCATGATCAGTGAACTTTTGGCGCGGGCGCGGCAGCGCTGCAGTTCGTCCTCGGTGATGCCTTCGGACAGCCGCAGGATTTCCTGGACAGTGACGTCGAGTGTTTCCTGGGCTCGTTCGGTAGTAGTTCCGGCATACACCATGACGCGGGCGTCGTCCTGGAGCGTGCTGAGTGAGGCTGAGATGGCGTAGCAGAGTCCTCGTTTTTCGCGGACCTCGGTAAACAGTCGAGAGCTCATGCCACCGCTGAGCAGGCTGACGGCAGCCCACGCTTCGTAGTATCTGGGGTCTGAGTATTTGACTGTATCCCATGCGAGTCCGAGGTGCGTCTGAGCGGATTCGTGATGCTGATGAAAGGGTGCTGCGGGTCGAGTACCGGTGGTGACTGCGGGCGGAGCAGTTCCGCGCCAGCCGCCGAAGACGGATTCGAGTGTCTGCTGAAGCTGCTGGGGGTCGAGATTTCCGGCGATACCGAGGATGGCAGATTCGGGTACGACAAACTGCTGGTGATGCTGGCGAATGTCGTCGGGTGTGATGTGTTCAAGGTCTGCGAGTTCGCCTTCGGAAGGGTTGCCCCAGGGTGCCGGATAGCTGTATTGGCGGAGCAGGCGTCCGAGTTGCTGGCGAGGCTCGTCTTCCAGCGCCAGCAGGCTTTGTGCGACGAGGTCGCGGGCGGGGTCGAAATCTTCGTCGTGCAGGTGCGGCTGCAGCACCATGCGCGCGATGAGGGGCAGGGCATCAGTCAGTCGATCAGCGGTGGTTGCGGCTGAAAAGGTGATGTGTGCACTGCCGGTCTGGAAGTTGCGCTGCAGTCCGAGATTATCGAGTGCAGCGCAAAGGCTGCGTGACGACAGGCCGTCAGCACCGCGGGGAAACATTTCGCTGAGGATAGCGGCGGTGCCGCAGCGACCTGCTGCATCACGGGTTCCGCCGGCGGGGAGCAGCAGCGAGAGTGCGGCGGACTGCACGTCCGGCATCGGCTCGAAGATGACCAGCAGGCCGTTGGAAAGGCGAAAAATTTCGATGGACTGAGGCACTTCCATAACAGCTTGTATCCGTCGAAGGACGAGGGTGCCTGCCGGCGACTGCCGGCAGGCAGCGGGGGGTCAGTTACCTTGCAGCTGTCGGGACCGCGAAATCCCCCTCAAGGCTGCGGAAGATAGAATGTACATGGTTGGCATCGTTCTGGGTGTTGTTGTATTCAATGATGAATGTGGCACCCTGAATCACGTAGTGATGCCGTTTATTGACGTCAGCTTCACCCCACCAGCCCATACGGATATCGGCCATGCCGGCCTTTTCGATTGCCTGCATCCGGTCGCGGACGACCTGAGCGGGCATGACGGACAGGTATTCACCGAGCAGTTCGCGGAACATTTTCTGCTGATCCGGAGACATATCGGCGTATCGCAGTCCAACGGCCTGATCAACGACAGCCTGTGGTGCTGCGGCACCGCGGATATCGTCGGGGGCTTTGTCTGAGATCCACATTTGTTTCCGCTGATCTTCGGAGCAGGCTTTGAGGATGGCGCGGGCGAGGTCTTCGCGAGCGGCGAGGATGCGGAGTGAGCGACCGGGGCCAGCATCGATGAGGGCCGGGTTGGCGCCCATCATTTCAGGAGTGCTGCTGATGACGACGCCGTCGCGAATCACGAAATTCAGCGACATGTGGTGGCCTTCAAAACGCCAGCCCCAGGTACCGGTGGCGGCTGGTGTTCCGAAGATGGTGAGGTGGTACTTGTGCGGGTGTCGGCGATCGCGACGCCAGGCTTCTTCGCCGCCTTCAAAGAGGTAGAGAACTTCTTCAAGGCTGCGGACCTGCAGAGTTTTGGCGTAGCCTGCGGCAGACAGTCCGGATTTGACGAGATCTTCTGCTGCTTTGCGTGGTTCACCGAACAGGTCCCACAGCACGACGCCGTTACGGTCTTTGGGGATAAAGTGCCAGTTGAGTCTTTCGGGATCGGCGAATCCGTAGTGCAGTTTATCGCGCTGTTCGGCGGGCAGCAGTTCAGCGAGTCGTGCGGCGGCAGTGGCCATAGCGACACCGGGTTTGTCAGAGCCGTCATCGGCAGTGGCAAACCCGCACAGCAGCAGCGGCAGGAACAGGCAGAGAACAGATCGCATGGGAAAGGCTCCAGGGAAAACAGCGGGTGGGAAAAGTGTGGTTGACTGTGGCATCAGCCGGGTGGCCAGTGCAGCGGTCGACCGCCGAGGATATGGATGTGCAGGTGAAACACAGTCTGACCACCGTGATTGCCGGTGTTGATGACGGTGCGGTAGCCATCGTTCAGGCCCAGTTGCCGGGCGATAACGGGGACCATTTGCAGCAGATGTCCGCAGAGTTCGGAGTCGGTGGTGGTGAGTTCAGCCAGCGAGGCGACGGGCTTTTTGGGAATGAGCAAAACATGCACGGGCGCCTGTGGACTGACGTCGTGGAAGGCCATGCAGTGCTGATCTTCGTGGACGATGCTGGCCGGGATTTCGCGGTTGATGATTTTCTGGAAGATAGTCATGTGCGGAGGTTGTCGGGTGAAACGAAGGCGGTCGGGATCTGAACTCGTGGAAATTAGCAGGAATTCGGGCAAACTCCAGCAGGACCTGCAGCGGGAACCGGGCATTTGCCGGATCGGGGCATTCGGCGCGGCAGAGAATCGCAATAATCGGACTGGAGTTCGGCTTGCGGGATGGATGGCTCAGGGTGTGCCGGGTAAGCTGAGGCTGGTTGTTTTCCCCTGTTGGTCGCGGCGGCTGTTTGCGGGGCGTTTCGGGCGGGAAAGCGGAGCATGACGTCTGCAAATAAAACATCACGGGGGACTCGCCGGGCCCTGCTGGCAGCCGGTTTGCTGTCGCTGGGTGGCGGGGTCCTGCGGGCCGACGAATCAGACGAGGCGGCGTTAGAATCTCGGATTGATTCCGCTGTGCGGCTGGGATTGAAGTGGCTGGCAGCCGAGCAGCAGGCGTCTGGTGCGTGGACAACGAAAGACTATGGCGAGTCGACGGCAACGACATCACTGGCGATGATGGCGTTGATGGCGGGCGGTCATGTGCCTGGTGAGGGACCGTATGGTCGTTTGCTGTCGCGTGGTCTGGCGTGGCTGCTGTCGCAGCAGCAGCAGAACGGTCTGCTGGTGGGGCGTGAGAGCGGTCATGGTCCGATGTACAGTCATGGTATCGCAACACTAATGCTGGCTGAGATTTGCGGAATGACCGAGGGGGCTCAGGCGGAACAGTGTCGTCAGAGCTTACAGCAGGCGGTGCGGTTGATCGTGGATGCTCAGAATCACCGCAAGCCGCCGGAGCATGACGGTGGCTGGCGTTATCAGCCGACGAGCAGTGATTCGGATTTGAGTGTGAGTGCGTGGCAGCTGCTGGCTCTCCGGGCTGCTCGCGATATTGGCTGTGATGTACCGGCCGAGAACATCGACCGTGCTGTGGCTTATCTGAAGCGTCTGCATGTGAAGCATGACGGTGGATTTGGCTACATGGTGGGTCATGGCAGTTCGATTACCCGAGCGGGTACCGGGATTGCGGCTTTGGAGATTTGTGGTGAGCATCGCACAAAGGAGACACTGGCAGCGGCCGGCCTGATTCTGTCTCGGCCTTTGGTGCGAAGTGAACACTATTTTTACTATGGTGCGTATTACTGCACGATTGGCATGTATAAGGTCGGTGGTGCTGAGTGGCGTCAGTCGCGGCGGGTGTTGTACCAGACAATTCTGGATCTGCAGCATGCGGAGGGCTTTTGGACTCCTGAGGACGGCACCGAGCGTCAGGCAGGCCGAGTTTATTCGACATCTTTGTCGGTGCTGGCTTTGGCGATCGAATATGGTTATTTGCCGATTTATCAGCGGTGATGGTGCCGATTGAACGTGCGTTGGACTTTGCTTGATCTGCGGGGTGGTTTTGTCGCAGAATTTCGGCTGTGAGGGTGAGGCGGTGAAATTGGTGAAGGCAGTTTTAGGATTGGAATCCTCAGCGATGCGTAACATGGCAAATCATGGTTTCCGGCAGGTGTTGCTGCTGCAGCTGCTGCTCTGGCCGGCCGTGGCAGGCGCCTTTCAGGGGGCTCCTGCGGCAGCGGATCCGCGGGTGGGCAAACGCGTGCTGGTGATTCGTCATGGCGCACCGCTCAGGACGCCGGATGCCACGGTGTCGTCGGCATGGCTGGGTGAGATTTTTACTGTGTCTCTGGTGAATGGGGAGTGGCTGTGGATTCAGGAGAAGGGTGGCTGGTTGTGGGAGCAGGAGACGGTGTTGTATGACGGTGCGATTGAAGAGCTGGCAAAGCGGGTAACGACGTCGCCGACAGCAGAGAACTATCATCTTCGCGGCGTCGCGCTGCTGGCTCACAAGGAGTATCGGAAGGCTATTGCGGATTTCAATGAGAGTCTGCGGAAGTCGCCGAAGAATGCCGGTGCGCTGAACAATCGGGGCAAGGCGCATTACCTGCTGGGCGGTTATCCGGCAGCGATCGCCGATTTTACTCAGGCGCTGGCGATTGAGCCGACGAACGTGCTGTATCTGAACAATCGAGCACTGGCGTACATCGAGACGGCTCAGTTTTCTCTGGCTCTGTCTGATCTGCAGTCGGCATTAAAGCTGGTGCCGGATTTTGCGGAGGCGCTGAATAATCGAGGGATTGTGCATCAGCGACTGCAGAAGACGGACGAGGCCGTGGCTGACTTCACGGCGGCACTGAAGCTAAATCCGAAGTACGTGGATGCTCTGGGGAACAGAGCGTTTGCGTATCGTCGCAGTGGAGCCTATCAGAATGCGGTGGCTGATCTTGAGCAGGCGGTGAAGATCAGTCCGCTGACGTACGAGGCGACGAATGATCTGGCGTGGTTGCTGGCAACGTGTCCTGACGAGCGTTATCGGCAGCCTGAGCGTGCTTTGCAGCTGGCGAAGGCGGCCTGTGAAATGACTCAGTACCAGCAGTGGAACACTTTGGACACGCTGGCGGCAGCTTTGGCTGAGAGCGGTCAGTTTGCTGAGGCTTCGAAGTGGGCTGCGACGGCTGTGGAAAAAGCGCCTGAGAAAGAGCGTGTTCGACTGCAGGGGCATTTGGAGCAGATAGTGGCAGGGAAGCAGATCAGGGAATGAGTGGTCAGTGTTCGGTGTTCGGTGTTCAGTGGTGGGTGGTGGGTGGTGAAGCGGCGGTTCAGGGCTGGGGGCAAGGGGTGGCATGAGTTGACAGAGAGTGGTGTTTTGGTGGTGGGGAGGGAGTTATGTCATTATTGGATCTGAATCAGCGGCTGTTGCGGCGGCAGTTTTTGGCGAGTGGCGGGGCTGGTTTTGCGGGTTTGGCTGCGTCTGCGGTGCTGGCTGACGAGGCATTACTGTCGCATCATGCGGCGCGAGCGAAGAGTGTGATTTTTTTGTTCATGGAGGGCGGCCCGAGCCACATGGATTTATTTGATCCGAAGCCATTGCTGAATGAGCTGGCGGGTCAGCAGTTGCCGGCCAGTTTTGGGGACGTGA
>JBJTPZ010000028.1:0-7917 GCA_046075365.1 Planctomycetaceae bacterium | reverse complement strand
GTCACACGAAGCAGTATCGCAATCTGTTTCGCATGGAGCAGGAGTTGCAGAACGAGCGGGTTGAGGGTTTTCGCGATTTCATCCGGGATGTGCAAGGCGGTGGTTTTCCGGGTCCCGAGCACATCGTCAGGGCTCCCGAGGGACTGATTGAGCAGTTTCTGGCGGCCGTTGCTGTTGAGGGGTGATCGGTGTTCGGTGTTCGGTGTTCAGTGGGCGAGCCGCGGACGGGAGTCCGCGGGTGTGAGAGGTGTGGGGCCCGGGTGTGGGCTGCCCCCTTGGTTCGATTGCGGGGATACCATGGCGATACTGGTGCTTTGCAGGCGGTTGGACTCACGCGAAGCCGCGAAGAGAAACGCGAAGGCCAGTGGTCAGGCGAGCCGCGGACGGGAGTCCGCGGGCGTGAGAGCGGTGTGCGGCTGGCGTTCGACGGCATCCATGCCGCACGGCCGGGCAATGCCGCAGCCGGCTTGCCTAAGAGTCTCGGCGTGGGAGCGGTTTATTGGGCGGGTGGCCTCATCACCCCCGACCCCTCTCCCCCGTTTCACGGGGGCAAGGGGAGGAATTTGTGTTTTTGGTGCTGTGGAAAAGCGCAACAGCACCCCTCGCCCCTGGAAGGGGAGAGGGGAAGGGGGTGAGGGGTGAGACGACACTTTCTCCGACCCCATGGCTGCCTCGGCATGGGTACTCGGCAGGCTGTTGGTCTCACGCGAAGCCGCGAAGCCGCGAAGAGAAACGCGAAGGTCAGTGGTCAGGCGAGTCGCGGACGGGAGTCCGCGGGTGTGAGTACTGTGGGCGACTGGCGTGCGACGGCTATGCCGCACGGCCGGGCAATGCCGCACCGGCTTGCCTAAGAGCCCTGGCGTGGGGGCGGTTGCAGGGCGGGTTGCCCCCTCACCCCCGACCCCTCTCCCCCGTTTCACGGGGGCGAGGGGAGGATTTTGTGGGGCGAGCCGCGACCGTGAGGGAGCGGGCTGGAAGCGGCACCCGAGCACTTCCGCACGCGGCTCTTCCCTGGGCAGCCTGAGATACCACGGGGCTGCCGCAGTCCTGATCAGGCTGATCTGCGTGTGCGCGACCGATAATCTGCCGGTTAAATCATCTGTCCCAGTCGCACGGCCATTTTCAGATGACCGGCGATGTTGGACTTGTCCTTCACGACCTGTTTGGCGATGGCTTCAAATGCGAGGTCGATGGCTTCGTCCGCGGTCGTGGCGAACAGTGGCAGGATGGTTTTGCCGACAAATTCTTCAGATTTGCCGGATTTGTTCTCCGCCTTGAAGGCTCCGGTGGTCACTTCCCGGACCGTGTATTCCGCAATGAATGGAACGTCCTTTTTCCATTCCACGCGATAAACGCTTTCACCGATCTTGAAACGCGGGATATTGGATTTGGCCGCCATGTGATTGATCTCCGTAAATTGTGCCGTTGAACCTGGTGGATAACGGCGACTGGTGTTTGGCGAAGAATCCTGTATTTCTTTGATTTCTGCAAGATCTGCTGCGGATTTCCCTGCTATTCCGCGGGTGCCGGGGACGGGACGGCGTTTTTCATCCAGTTGTCCAGCAGTGTCTGCAGCTGGGCCACCTTGTCCGGGTGCTGTTCGGCCAGATTCGTGGTCTCGCCTGCATCCTGTCGCAGATTGTACAGTTGCACCGGGTTCTCAGGGTTGCCGGCTTTGGCCTTATTTTTGGCTTTTCCGGTGCCCTGTCCTGCCAGTCGCAGCAGTTTCCAGTCGCCCGCTCGCACGGCCGCGCGAGCGGGGGACTGCACCTGCAGCAGGGATTCGTGTGGCGACGGTTTTCCGGCGGTCAGCATGGGCAGCAGGCTGCGGCCATCGACAGGCAGCGGCTGGTCCAGCGAACCGCCGGCTGCTGTCACGAAAGTCGGGAACCAGTCGATGATGTGCACCGGTTCTGCGGATCGGCCGCCGGCTGGAATTTTGCCAGGCCAGCAGACACAGGCTGCCGAACGGATGCCGCCTTCGTACAGAGTGCCTTTTCCCGACCGATAGGGCGTATTGCGGGTCAGTACCTCAGGATTGGGGCCACCATTGTCGGCTGAAAACACGATCAAAGTGTTTTCCAGCTGCCCGGCTTCACGCAGGGCGGCAACAATGCGCCCAATGGCCTCGTCCACGGCCGCCAGCATGCCGGCATAGATGCGGCGATTGCCGGTCAGGTGCCGGTAAGGTTCCAGATACTTTTCGGGCACCTGCAAAGGTGCATGCACACCATTGAACGGGACGTACAGAAACAGTGGTTTGGGCTGATTCCTGCTGCTGCGGCCGCGGATGAGTCGAACCGCTTCACTGGCCAGCAGCTCTGTGGTGTAACCCTCTTCCTGCAGCGGCTGATCGTTGCGATACCAGTCTGGTTTGCCATCGCGGATATGGGTGAAGTAGTCGAGTGCTCCGAAGTAGTGTCCGTACTGATGATCGAAGCCGCGAGACGTGGGCAGGTAGTCGCGTTCGAATTCGCCGAGGTGCCATTTTCCGGTGATCGCGGTTTCATAACCGGCCTGCTGCAGCGCCGTGGCCAGCGTACGTTCGGCCAGCGGCAGTCCCCAGCGAGCTCCGGGGCGCACGATCGTGTAAACTCCTGTACGAACAGCGTAGCGTCCTGTCATCAGTGCAGCTCGCGTGGGCGAGCAGACAGGCTGAACATAGTGTGCCCCCAGGACAGTACCGGCCGCCGCAAGAGCATCAATATGAGGTGTTCGGATGTCGGTGCCGCCATTGAAGCCGACGTCGGCAAAGCCCAGATCATCCACGAGGAACACGACGATGTTGGGACGCTGGTCAGCGCTGCTGAGTGTGGTCTGCAGCAGGCTGATGATGAGTGCGAATGGTACGAGCATTCTCATGGGTTTGTTCCAGCCGGAGTGCGGCTACTGAAAACAGCGTCAGGAATTGTGTGCGGTCGGACCAGGATGATATCCGCTGCGGCTGATTTTGTTAATCGTCATTCTCCAGGGAACATCGGCTGGTGCCGAACGCGGATTGTTTCCTGTTCACAAATTTGCGAAAGACATTCGGCAGTCCAGTTGGCCTGTTCCGTCCAGACGAAATCGGTGTGGGTGCAGCGTTTGCGGTGTATCAGAGGCCGACAGCCGGTAAAGTAGCTCCAGCCGTTGTCCGGCAATCGTTGCGGGAAGGACCAGGCACGAGGTCCCAGTTCGGTGATTGTAGCCTTCAGCATGTGCAGACGCGCCTCGGGATCCACCGGCGGCGTGTAGCGGTCTCCCATTCGAATCAGTGACTGCTGGAGTTGTCTTTTCAGGATCTGGTCCACTGTTTGCGCAGTTTGAACGGCCGGTCGTGAACGTCGGAGCTTATCAGCCACCTGCTTTGCTTTCAGTACAATCGCTGCCGGAGTGTATGTTGCTGTGTGTCGCAGTTTCTCGATGACGCCTGCGGGAATTCGACCCGGGCAGACTGTGTCGATCATCACCTGAACAGGTCGAATACCGTAAAACTGGTTGTACAGGTGAGCCACGTGCCAGACCATAAGTCCACCCCACGACCAGCTGGCCAGAATTGGGGGCAGTCCATTATGCAGCTTGCGGATGTGGCTGAATGCTTCTTCGGCAAACTGTTCAATCGAGGCGGGGGGATCTGCAGTGCTGAAACAAATTCTGGAACGAACGGCATGGACGGGACCTTTGTAGGCCATCCGCCTTGAGATTCCCTCAAACTCCGCGATGTCTCCCGTGATGCCGTGCAAGAAAATCAGTGGCAGGCCATCGATTCCGGCATTCAGCTTGTGGCATAATTCCACTTTCGGGTTGACTGTCAGGCTCTCAAGTCTCTGCAAAGTCGGGTTCTGCAGGAAAGCGGAAACGGCAATTCGAACACCCGTAAGTTCCTCAACGCGAAGCAGCAGTTTCATGGCTGCCAGTGAGTCTCCTCCCTGTTGTACAAAGTCTGCATCGAGGGCGGCAGGCTGTCTGAGGATTTCCTGCCACGCACCCGCCAGTGGACCGTCTGGCGGGGTTGATTGTTGTATGGTTTCCAAATGCCCCGACTGCCGGATGTGCTGAACCAGTTGGTCCCGAGAGACTTTTCCGCGGTCTGTCAGGGGAAGTTCTGTGAGTCCCAAAATCGCTCGCGGCTGCATTGCCGGGGGCAGATTTTCAGCGATCTGGCGTCGAGCACTGGCCAGCAGCTGCGGATCGTCAGGACAGACAATAGCGAACAGCGCCGGATTGCCGGCAGGGGTTGTCACAGCCAGTACAACAGCCTGTTTCACGCCCGTGGTATGTTCAAGGCAGCGTTCAATTTCCTCAGGTTCTATCCGCACCCCGGAAATCTTGATCTGGTGATCGCAGCGGCCCAGCACCGTCAGGTTGCCGTCGGGCAAGCGACGTACAAGGTCACCGGTGCGGAACCAGCGGAGCCCCGTCTCCGGTTCAATTATGAAGCGAGCAGCATTGAGTCCGGGCCGTTCCCAGTAACAGCGGGCGGTCTGGGACCCGGCTATCAGCAGTTCGCCATGTTCGGGGTTTTCGCAGAGGTCTTCGGATGTCAGTCGACAGAGGTTGCCTGGGAGTGGCTGACCAATCGGAGCAGGCTGACTGGAATCTCCGAAGCTGGAAAGATCACAATGAAAATTGGCAATTGTGGTCTCAGTAAGGCCGTACACATTGATCAAAGCGGGGGGACGTCGATTTTGCATTGCAAAGAAGTCTCGCCAGCGCTGCACATGGCTCATCGGAACGTGTTCACCGCCTGTGGACACGATGCGAACGGTCTCCGGGAAGTGTTGCGACGATTCCATGACATCGACGATGGAACCGAGCATCGCCGGGTAAACGCCAATCACGGTAAGGCGGAGTTGATTGATTTGCTGCAGAAAAATGGGGGCCGATTCCAACAGCTCAGTTGGTTTCATGACCAGCGTGGCGCCGGAGCAGACACTGGAGAAGATCTCTTCAATCGAGGCATCAAATGCAAGACTGCAAAGCTGCAGGATGCGATCATGATCGCTCAGTTCATAGCGATCAATAACCGTTCGAATGAATGCGCCAATCGAACGTCGCTCGATCACCGCACCTTTGGGCCTGCCTGTGCTGCCCGAAGTGTAGATCAGGTAGGCAGCGGAATCCGGCTGTATTTGGTGGCTGATATGCGGCTGTTCTGGTAACGATATCAGTTCTGAGACAGACAGGCAGGGAGCAAGGTCCGTCAGTGCCGGCTGATCCGCCGGGATGATAACACAGAGCGGGCGACAATCTTCGATGATCTCGCGAGTTCTGTGGAGCGATGCGGCCGCGTCGACGGGCACGAATGCAGCGCCCGCCAGCAGTGCCCCCAGAATAGCTGCGACGTAATCTGCTGACGGTGGTAACGCAACTGCGACACGCGACTCCGCCCCGGCGCCGCGAGCGATCAGTTCGGCGGCGATACTGCGGGCACGATGCAGGATCTGGCTGCGTGTGTAAGTGAGGCCGTTTTGCTCCACGCAGGTTTGCTCGGGGCCCAGCCGAACTGTTTCGAGAAACATGCTAATAACGTCAGGCAGAACAGAATCCACTGTTATTTGGTGGCGATCACCGGTAAGTGCCGACGACAGGTTCGCGAGTGCATCTGACGAAAAATCAGCAGTGCGCCCCCAGACAAGAATTTGGTTTTCCCTGAGTTCCAGCAGCAGACCGGGTGCATCGAAGTCCGTGTGCGAATTTTGCGTCAGAAACACTTGAATGTCGGCAAAGGCCAGGGCCTGATGGCGGATCATTGGCCAGCGGATGAACAGATCGTCGCTGATCCATGCCTGCTCGCTGGCTTTTTGCAGCGCCTGACAGGTTGACTCAGTTGCCGCAGCGGTAATCTCGAAGGGAATGAAGTCGAGGAATGAGGGGGGCGGGTTCCTGCGCAGCAGCGCCGCGGTGCATTTCGGCTGCGTGGACAGTGCTGCCAGACGCCCAAGACTTTGGGCTGCGGTCAGCCAGCACTCAGACTGAGGGGGCACTGGTATGCAGCAGATCAGGCTGCGCGGGGTGGTGGATTTGCGAGTAGTGAGGCCGTTGCGCAGTCCATATGGACGCAGCGGGGCGGGAAGTGTGCCGATTCTTGTTACCTGCTTACGTTCCTCGCGCACCGATGCTTTTCCTGCGACCTCCACGATTTGCTTCAGTGCCGGCGTCACGGCTGGAAGTGTTCGACCCGGAATCAGGTGCTCAAAGACTGGCTTCGCTCCGGGAGTCAGCGATGACGGACATAGATGCAGCACCAATCGGCCAGCCACAGCGGAAATTTCGACGCGGTTAGCTGCTGCAGAAAGTATCGTGCCAGGGGGAATGCTGGTTTCGGGCTCAGTGTCAAGCAGGCGACAGGAACGAATTCTTCCGGCCAGTCCTGCAGTCACCAGAATTGCGGGAGTACCAATCAGGTTTTCATGCGGGTAGCAGTCACTGGCGCGAATGAGGCGACAAAGTTGTTCTGCAGGCTGACTCCAGTCGAGCAGGCCGTTGCAGGCAAGCCTGTCGCAAAATCGATGTACGGAACGGAGGCGAAGATCCTGTCTGGTGCGGGTCAGCTGACGTGTTTCAAGACATTGCAGCAGCTGCGTGAAGGATTCACAGGCTGCTTCAAAACAGCGGGCATTGAGTGACAGCGCCGTGTCGTCCGCCGCAACAGGAAAGGTTCGCTGTACGAGTATGTCACCGGCATCAAAAAGGGGCTCCATCAGGTGCCACGTAATGCCGTGATTTTTTGCGTCTGAAAGAAGTGCGGCTGAGGCTGCACTGACGCCCGCGAAGGCAGGCAAGGCGGAATTATGATAATTCACTGCCGCCAAAGCGGGCCACTGAATGACCGCGTCCGACAGGATGTCTCGGCAAACAATGCTGAGCAGCACATCTGGTCTTGCCTGAGAGTTGGTCAGGGCATCTGTCAACGTTGAGAATCGTGGCAGGTCGGTGATGTTGGGTTCGCTGCTGATGACGCCGGAAATCGTGTGTCCGCGATCAATCGCGATCCGCAGACACTCGAGAAACAGTCGCGATTCGCCAACAAGAAACAGCGTCAGCGGACGAACTGTGTTCATGCTGGCTCCTCGGAAACCACTGCTGACTCGAGCGTCTGTTCGGCTAACGACATTACGGATGCGGGATCGCTGCCCACCGCCATAAACTCAAATAGCGTGTTGCTGAATTCTGCAGGGGGCCCTGAAAGAACTCGATTGATGTGGCAAGTTTCGGCTGGCCAGATCAACTGGATATTGGGTGACGAGAATAGCTGTTGGGCGTTTTTCAGATTCCGGGAACGTGGGGGCCCGTAGACTACAAATCTGCGTCCGCAAACAGGGCGGGGAGTCTGCGTAAAGGTCGGCAGAGCGGTCTTGCTAAATAGTCGGATCAGCCAGTCCATACGGTCAATATTCCATGCCGCGCGGATCAGATTTTCAAAATAGCCGCCACCCATTCGTGCCGCGCATTCAATCGGTACAGCGCCTCGGTCACTGACTCGTACCTCGGTGTGAGTCCAGCCATTGCGGATTTCAAGGCTGCGAATAGTCCGGGCGGTGCAGTCACACACCCGCTCCTGCATGTCAGCATTGAGCGATGACGGAATATTATCACCAGTTTCCACGAACCAGGGTCCCTGCATCGGGCGTTTATCGCTGAGCAGATGCAGGACAGGGACGCCGTCTGCAACAAAGCTGTCAATTGTGTGCTCTGAGCCCAGAATCAGTTCTTCGACAACAAAGTCTGCGCACGTACCGTCCTGTCGCTGCAAGGCTGCGTAAGTGGGGTGCTGCGAGTCATAATGTGTCAGCAGCTCGGCCTGATTATTGACGAGGCACACACCTCGACTGTTGAATCCAAATCTGGGCTTCAGGACCGCCGGGAAAAAATTGTGCGGCACAGATTCTGCATCGAGACGTGTCTGCAGCAACAGGCATCGCGGGCCGTCAGTTG
>JBJTPZ010000027.1:0-25192 GCA_046075365.1 Planctomycetaceae bacterium | reverse complement strand
TGTGCAGAGCACCGCTGCGGAAGCCGGTGAAGAGTGGGTGTCACCCCTCACCCCCGTCCCCTCTCCCCTTCCAGGGGCGAGGGGTGCTATTGCGGTGACGGGAGGGTTTTCCGGCTGAAGCAGGGACTATGAACCTGGGAGTGTTTTCCTTCGCGTCTCCGCGTCTTCGCGTGAGACGAACTGTGTGCAGAGCACAGCTGCGGCAGCGGGCAGAGTGGGTGGCACCCCTCACCCCCGTCCCCTCTCCCCTTCCAGGGGCGAGGGGTGCTGTTGCGGTGAAGGGAGGGATTTCCGGCTGAAGCCGGGACTGTGAATCCTGGGAGCGTTTTCCTTCGCGTCTTCGCGTCTTCGCGTCTTCGCGTGAGACGAACTGTGTGCAGAGCACTGCTGCGGCAGCAGGGGCAGAGTGGGTGTTACCCCTCACCCCCGTCCCCTCTCCCCTTCCAGGGGCGAGGGGTGCTATTGCGGTGAAGGGAGGGATTTCCGGCTAAGGCCGGTACTATGAAACGGGGAGCGTTTTCCTTCGCGTCTTCGCGTCTTCGCGTGAGACAAACTGTCTGCAGAGCACCGCTGCGGCAGTCGGGGCAGAGTGGGTGTTACCCCTCACCCCCGTCCCCTCTCCCCTTGCAGGGGCGAGGGGTGCTAATGCGGTCCCATAAACCCTTGCAGGGGCGAGGGGTGCTAATGCAGTCCCCTCTACCTTTTCAGGGGCGAGGGGTGCTATTGCGGTGAGAGGTGGCGGGCTGGCAGTGTCCGCGTGCGGCGATTTTCCGAGGCTGTTCAGCGGCCTGAGTGCAGCAGACGCAGATCAGGAGCGGCACTGGCAAATCGGATCGGTCGTCCGACCGGGGTGATCACTTCCTGACTGCCGTCGATTCCCAGCTGAGACAGGATCGTGGCGTAGACTTCCGGAACACTGACGGGGTCCTGAGGCGCGGGAGGATCGCCTGTCGGAATTTCGCCAGCAGTCGCTCCCAGCACAGCACCGCGACGGAATCCTCCGCCCGCCACCACGCACGAAAACCAGCTCGGCCAGTGATCGCGTCCATCGGCCGGGTTGATTCGCGGCGTCCTGCCAAACTCACTGATGCACAGCACAATCACCGACTGCAGCAAGTCTCGCTGCTGCAGGTCCTGCAGCAGAGCAGACATGGCGGGATCAAGAATTTGACACTGGGTGATGTGGCCTTCATGGTTGGAGATATGGGTATCGAATCCTGGCAGTGTCACTTCCACAACTCGAACCCCGGTTTCCACCAGTCTGCGAGCCACGAGGCAGCCGCGTCCGAAGTCGTTTCGTCCGTAACTGTCCTGCAGTGCGGCTGGTTCATTATCAAGCTGAAATGCGGCCAGCTGTTCTGACTGCATCATCTGCACGGCGCGGCGAGTCAGGTCCTGCTGCAGCGTCACCTGCTCGGCCAGCGGGCGGCGGCGTGCGAATTCGCGTCCGACCACATCCAGTCCCTGCAGTCGCCGCTGCAGTCGCTGATCCGGCACAGATGCCGTCAGGTTGGCAACTTTTTCGCCCGGACGAAATACTCGAAACGCATTCCATTCGTTTCCGAGATACCCGCCTTCGGGTACGGGGATGCGTGGATTGAGCAGAATATAGGGCGGGATCTGCAGGCTGGCCTGTGGCAGCTGGCGAGCAATGACGGATCCCAGTGTGGGATAAGCCAGTGTAGGTTCGGGGTTGTAGCCGGTACGTACAAATGCCGCACCCTTCTCGTGATCACCCTCCTTTGAATGCAGCGAACGGATCAGCAGGCACTGATGCATCTGTTCTGCCATGCGTGGCAGCAGGTGTGAAATCTGAACTCCCTGTGCCGAAGTCGAGATTGCTTTTGTCAGTCCTCCGGAAAGCGTGCCGGGGTGCGGGTCCCAGGTCTCAAGCTGACTCATGCCGCCATTCATCCACAGCACAATCAGTGACGCTGGTCGGTCCGTTCCGCGGCGTCTGGCAGCGGCAGGTGCAAGACAGGGCAACAGGAACGAAAGTCCGGCTGCAGCCGCCTGCCGCATCAGGCCACGACGGTCTGTAATCAGTGGTTCCATGAAAACTCCGGACTGTTAAACAGGGCCCAGAACAGATCTTCCACAGCCTGATTGCGATTGTCTTTGAGCTGTTCAAGAAAGTACTGCTGTTCTTCAGCCGACGGTCGCCGCGTGAGACACATCAGGAAGCTGTTTTCAATGATGGTGGCATCATCAGGCGAAAGCTGCAGCAGCTCGGCCGGCCCCGACAGCAGGTCCACCTTCAGGGAATCAGCCGTGAAACGACCATTCATTTTTAGCAGTGACTGGGTGATGGTGCCGGACTGAGCATTCAGCTCGTCTTCCCCTGCATCCCCGTATTCCTGGATGAAGTCATTTTCGGAAGTCAGTTTCTGGAAGCGAATCAGCGGATGGGAATTCTGATCCACCATGCGCACGCGGCCAGCCTGAAACAGTGAACCAATCACCTGTTCGGGTCTGAGTCTGACGAGTGGAAAGACGGCCCAGTGATCCTGCTGCTGCCGCAGCAGCTGAAGGTCCTGTTCGGGACTTTCAGAAGACAGTTGCCAGGGCTGCGACAGAGCGATCAGGCGAATGAGTACGCTGAGCTTTTCGCCGCGACGGCGAAATTCGGCCCCCAGCAGATCCAGTGCATCGGGTGGTGCAGAGTCTTCCGGGTGCGGCAGATCGTCGACCGGATCCAGCAGCGGTCGGCCCACCATCAGCCCCCAGATACGATTGGCAATCGCTCGCTCAAAACGCCGGTTGTCAGGATGCGTCACCCAGGTGGCCAGCCGGCTGCGCAGCGAACCTGTGGCCGGCAGCCAGTCTTCGTTGAAGGGTACGGCGGGATCCACAGTCCGGCCGGACTGCTGGTCTTTCCCCGGTTCCGCAACTTTGTAAACGACCGGCAGCTGGTTTTTGTCGCGATCGAAATCGGTGACACCGGCCAGTGAAACCGTCGCCTGGCAGTACCATGCTGCGAGTCCTTCGAAATGCCGCTGCTTCCATTGGGGATCGAAGGGATGGTCGTGGCATTGAGCACAGTCGATGCGCTGACCGAGAAACGCGCGGGCTGTTCTTCCGGCCAGTTTCACTTCGTCCAGCTCTTCGTTTTCCAGACGTGCGATGGTGATGAAATTGGCGGCCGGCTGATCAGTCCAGAGTCCTTCGGCGGCGATGAGATCGCGAGTCATGCGGCCCCAGGAAGCATCTGCCAGCAGCTGTTCGGCCAGCCAGTCACGCAGTCGATCGCGGCGAAAAATAAACAGCGGGCCCTGTTCGACACCCGTCAGGCTGCGTGCCAGGCGATCGGCGAAGTAACGACCGAATCGGTCGTCCTGCAGCATTCGCACGATCCAGCGATCCAGTCTGTTGGGCTGCTGATCCTGCTGGAATGCTTTGATTTCGGCCAGTGCCGGGACGCAGCCAAACAGAGCCAGTGACACTCGGCGGAAGACTGTCAGTTCGTCAGCCTGCACGGCCGGCTGCAGTCCGGCCTGTTGCCAGCGCTGCTGAAAGTACTGGTTCAGCTGAGCCACTGCAGTGTCGAGCTGCTGGTCGGCAGGGACGGCGGCGGGAGGCGACAATGGCGCTTCGACGCTGCCGGCCGTCTGCACGACGGCAGACAGCAGCAGACCGAGAACGGGCAAAGAAATCCACTTGAGCCATCGCACAGTGAGTTTTCCGGATGTGGCAGAACGCGGCAGGCGTGAGCGGAGTCAGCAGTATACTTCGCAACAGTTTCAGGTTCCCTGGAAAAAAACGGGTAAAGCGGGCAATTTTCGGGTAAAACTGTCGAATGGTGTTTGGGCAGCAGTGTTCTGCGACCAGGGATGGCCCCCAAAATTTCAAACATGCAGCTCGGGCTTTCCAGCCCGAGAACTGTGTATTTGAGCACTTTGCAGTAATCAGTTGTTTCTGTTCCTGATCTGATTTTGTGTTGGCAACGAGTGTGTTTATGTCAGTGCCTGAAGACCAGCCTGCTGTCAGCGAAGGGACTTCCCTGCTGTCTGCTGCGCAGACAGATCCGCTGGCAGCAGTCGGTCCGGGGATATTTCCGGGTGTGCGGCATCCCCTGCGTTCGCTGTGGTGGCTGCTGAAGACAGCGATCGGCGGTGGTTGTGTGGTGCTGGTACTGGCGATCATGGCGGCCATCCCTGGGCTGAATATTCTGACGCTTGGTTTCCTCATTAATGCTCAGAAGCAGGTTGCAGTGTCCGGTCGGATTCGGGACGGATTTCCGTTGCTGAAGATTGCGCCGCGGCTGGGCATTCTGACCGTGTTTACTGTGTTGTTCTGTATTCCACTGCGGATTCAGGCATCGCGTCTCAGTGATGCGCTGGTATTGCTGGGACCGCAGCATCAGCAGACGCAGCGACTGCAGTCTGTGCTGCTGTTTCTGCAGTGGCTGACTGCACTGCATTTGCTGGCGGCAATTCTGAACGGCTGCACGGTCTCATGTTTTCTGCGGCCCATTCGCAATATTCGGCGTCTGCTGTCATGGCGGCAGCGGGCGAAACGTCAGCAGGTCTCTGAGGTGCTGCAGGCCTTGATGCAGCTGCTGAGTCCGTGGCAGCATTTTGTGCTGGGTCTGCGCGGTTTTTTGGGAGCGATCCTGTGGCTGCTGCTGCCGACATCTCTGCTGGTTTCCTACGCGGCGCCGGATCGTGCCAAACCAGTTTTTGGTTTGCTTTCGTTCCTTGGCGGTTTGCTGCTGATTCCGGTATTTGCCTGGCTGCCGTGGCTGCAGGTACAGCAGGCTGTGCAGGGGCGGTTTATGGCGATCTTTTCCGTACGGTCAGTGCGTCAGGCGATCCGCAGTGCTCCGCTGGCATGGATGCTGTCCACAGTACTGCTGTATGTGCTGACGTTTCCGCTGTATCTGGGCAAAATTCGACTGCCGCCACAGGACGCCCTGCTCATTCTGACTCCTTTTTTTGTACTGCTGACATATCCGTCGCGGCTGTTAGCGGCGTGGGCCTGGCACAGGGGGACAGTGCAGGCGGAACCAGCCAGTCGCTGGCTGCATATTCCAGTCCGGCTGATCATGTTTCCGCTGCTGGGGCTGTACAGTTTTTTCCTGCTGCTGACTCCGTCGATCAGTGAACTTGGTCGCAGTGCTCCTTTTGAAAACCAGGCATTCCTGGGGCCCGTGCCGTATGCTCAGTGGCAACAGCCGCGCAGGCAGCGTGAGGCCCTACCGGCGAGCCATCCGCAGCAGGATCAGCAGGATCAGACCAAGCCAGACGGGAGTCGCGAAAAGCAGCAGTCGGAACAGGCCGGGCCAGCGAGTAAAGATGCTGTCGGACAGCCATGACTGCAGAAAGCACAGCGGTGCAATACCGATACCAGTAGCCGTCATCACCTGCCAGACGGGCATGCGAGTCAGTCCGGCGGCATACGAGACGATGTCTGAGGACGTCAGCGGGTTGAGTCTTAGCAGCAGCACCAGCCAGAATCCGCGGTGCTGCAGTCGGGCCTGCAGTCGCGCGGCAGCACCATCAGGGTCCAGCCGGGCCAGCATCCCGGCCCCCAGTCGTCGTGACAGTCCGCAGGCAATGCCGGCTCCCAGAATGTTGCCGATCAATGCCAGCAGTCCGCCCAGCAGCGGACCGAACAGCAGTCCCCCTGGGATGTAGAGCAGCAGACCTGGCAGGGGCGCCACGATCACTTCTGCTGTTACGAAAAGTACATAAGCAAAGGGTGCCAGAATACCGGCATCCTGCAGCAGCTGCTGCACCTGAGCGATCTGGCGGGCGTCACCTGCACAGGACTGAACTGCCTGCAGCAGCAGCCAGGCCGCTGATCCGACTGCCAGTATGCCGGCAATCCCGCCTGAAATTCGCAGCAGTCGCAGCATTCAGCGAACCTGAGGCCGGCCGTCCAGGCGACGAATGAACACGTTGCGATACCACACTTCGCTGCCGTGATCCGTCAGCATCAGTCGCCCCTGTCGGTTGCGACCAAAATCCTGCTGACCCTTAAACTTGCTGTTCTGTACGGCGTCAGCAAATCGCGGCGAATCATCCCGCTCGTCAATGATCAGATTGCCATTCATCCAGTGACGCAGGCGATTCTGCTGGACAACGATGCGACCCACACTCCACACATCGCTGCTTTTGTAGTTCCGCTGCAGGATTGGGCTGGAGGTGTCAAACAGGTCATAGATCGATGCCGTGTAATGTTCGGCAGACATCTTTGGGAAGGCCGAGTCGTCCTGAATCTGGTATTCAAGCCCCAGCCACTGATTGCCGTATTTCATGACGCGGTACTTGATGCCGCTGTTGCCCTTGTCTGAGATGCGGTATTCGAACCAGAGATCGAAGTCAGAGAATTCTTCGCGAGTCAGGATGTTGTTGCCTTTGCCGGACAGATGCAGCGAACCATCGCTGTCGAAAGTCCAGCCCTGAGTCACATCGCCGCCGTCAGGCAGCATCCACTGGGACAGGCTGCGGTCGGGCAGCAGACTGGAATACTGTTGAGCCAGTGCGTCAGTACCTGAAAGAGCGACGGCAACAATGAACAGCAGTTGGCTGAACAGCTTCATACGGGATTTCTCCGCAGGATGATGAATGGAAAACGGACATTCTGCGGAGACTGGGGGGCGGCTGCAACAACACCGCCGGGAAAAGCTGGGCTCAGCGCAAAAAAAATCCCGGAAGCAGCGAATCCCAGGGGGGCGGAGGACTCTAGCTGCTTCCGGGGGCGATTGGTCAACCGAGCTGACTGACTTGCAGGTCATGTTCGACTCGTGATGGTGGGACAGTAAGAGCTTCTGAAAAACAGGTCAAGACTTTTTGTCCGCCACAAGACAACAAAAACGCTGCACTGCCGGAATCCCGAGGAAACACTGGGTTTAGGCGGTGTTGTCCGGCATTTTCTGCCGCTGGGCCCCTGGCTGCAGACGGTCTCACTGCGATGTGTCGGCGCCCCATCTTCCCTGCTTTATCTCGGTTGACAGGCTGACATCCTGCTCCTCCAGCCGAATCGTTTTGGATTCTCGAGTTTCTGCGGGGGTACCGGCATTCTGCACAACTTCGACGACCGCCGTCCCGGTGGTGACTTTGCCCACGACAAACCTGACGGCAAACTGGTACCGGCCGTTCAGGGCCTTCGGCTGCAGAAAGACTTCGGAGCGAGTTTCACCGGCGGCGGTCTGGGATTTCAGGCCACCGTCTTCCCGCACCAGTCGACCGAAGGTCGGAGTTACTCGTTTGCGAAAACTGCATTCCTGACCTGTCGGGTCCGTGACAATCAGATCCAGATCGGCGGCTCCTACCCATTTCAAAGTAATCTGCAGGTCCACCTTGCGAGCCTGCAGCTGCCGGGCCCGAATCGCTTCAGCCTCTGGGGACTTACCAGCCTTGTCGAGTGCTTTGGCGAGATCCGTCAGCACCTTCATGGCTTCATCGTGGTCCTGCTGGTAGCCCGGATCCCAGACATGCTGCAGAACTCCGCAGCAGGACCAGACTTTCCATTCCTGATCGCCCGATTTGTCGGCGATGCTGCGTGCCAGCAGCCAGAGTTCCGGATTTTCAGGCTGCTGCTGAGTGCCGTCGCGGAGGCAGGTCAGAGCCTGTTCGTACGCGGCGAAACGGGACAACATCGCCGCCGTGGTCAGCAGATGCGGCACACCGCCAGCCCCGAAGTCCAGACGGGACTGCAGCACTCGACCAATCTCATCCGCCGGTCTTCCCTGCAGCTGCATTTCAAGAGCCAGCACATCATACAGCCACGGAACAACTCGACCCGCTCGCAACGCCGCTTCAAGGCATGCCACAGCGTCAGCATATTTGCGATCTTCGTGCAGGATCTGTACGAGACTTGCGAGGCCGGCGTCAGAAAGTCGGGGGCCGCTAAAAATCCGATCCCAGCGCTCTGCCTGGCTGCCCTGCCCGGCTTTAACTTCAGCGATGGCCTGTCGAGCGCTGAGGGGCGGGGCCTTACTTTCATCGACCAGTATGGAGGTCAGCGGGAATGTGCGAGCGGAAACGAACAGGGACAGTCCGTCGCAGACTGGCTGCCACAAACTGTCCCTGAACTGATTACGACTGAACGTCACGCAGGCCTGCTGCGGCGTCGTTATTTTTTTTTAGCTCCGTTCTTCAGCTGGATGCCGCCGGCTGCCGGTGCAGCGGGGGTTGCCGGAACGGCGGGGACGGAGAACATACCGCCACCCATGCCGCCCATACCACCACCGCCCATACCACCCATGCCGCCGCCACCCATCCCGCCCATGCCTCCCATGCCGCCGCCCATGCCACCCATGCCACCCATGCCACCCATGCCGCCCATGCCGCCACCCATGCCACCCATGCCGGGCTGAGTAATCACTACGAGGTCAGCGACGTCGTAGATGCGGGTCACGAGGTTTTCTTCGCTTTCAGCAGTGGCCACGGTGGTCACCATCATGACTTCGTTCTTGATCATGATGGTCAGTTCCTGATCCTTCACCTTCGCAAAGATCAGCTCAAGAGCATTTCGCATGGTGATCCCGGCGAGGTCGACATCAGCCACCTGCGTATCGTCAAGGAACGTGGGCTTGTCACCCAGATCCGGATCGGATTCGTCGAGGATGATTCGCATGGTGTACGGACCTTCGGCGGTGTACGCGTCGGCGACGAATCGCAGGATTTCGCCGAGCGAGTTATCGCCGGGGTAGGACAGAGCGCGAGGCAGTGGTTCGTCCAGTTTCTTTTCGAGCCACTCTTCAACCGGTTTGATGGATCGCAGCGACAGAGACTTGTATTTCTCTTTTCGCTTGATGGACAGAGCACGCCAGACATCAGCCGGCGGATACTGCACCGGAGGCTCGTCAGGGAACGGAACGTGTGACAGTTCCACCTGATACAGGGTTTCAAGGAAGCGGTCATTTCGCAGGCTGACGAGGTCGTAAGCTTTCTGCAGCTGACCGGACGCTTCTGACATCACCATGGCGGCGGTGGCAGTACCGTTGCCTGGTTCATCGCGAAGAGCTTCACGGGCAACGGCTTCAGCGTCTTCGTAAGCATTCACGTCACCGCGACGAGCACGTTCCAGCAGTCCGCGAACCTGATCGATCAGCGTTCGCAGACGCTGTTCTTCCAGGTTGACCTGGGCCAGGCGTTCACGCTGAGCTTCGAGGTTGGCGCGAGCTTCGGACAGCTGCTGCTGACGAATTTCGTTGGTCTGGCGAGCCGAATCCACCTGGGTGTAGGCCGCAACGATGCGACGTTCCAGTTCCTGTCGTTTCTCTGGAGCAACTTCGCGGGATGAGCGGACAGCTTCCAGCACATCTTTCAGCAGCGTAATTGCGTACTCAGGCTGCTCGGCTGCCACGCGGTCCGCTTCGGCGATGGCGGCATTCACTGACTGCACCATCCGCTGCGTCAGAATTTCGCTGCGGGTTTCGGTCTTGCTGAGTGCATCACCTTCGTCGACGCTGGGCGGGCCCAGACGATCAGCCTTGCCCGTTTCGTCCTGCAGTTCTGTGGCCAGAGCAGTCAGGCGGACGTTGCCGGAATCCAGCAGCCGAGCCTGTTTGACGATTTCCTGAGCCTGTTGCTTTTGACCCTGCTGGCTGAGCAGTTCGGCGGCAGTAATGCTTTCGCTGATCAGAGTTCCGAGGTCGCCGGTGGCGGCGGTCAGGCCGGCCAGTCCGAGGTAAGGTGAGTCGAGCCCCTGAGACTGCTGCGACTTGCGAGTGAGGGCACTGATGGCCGAACCACCCGGCTGTGATTCACTGCGAGCAACTTTCCATGTCTGCTGACGACCGCTGACAGTACCGGTGACTTCCAGCACTGCTGGCAGCTGACCGGAAGCGTAGACCAGAGTGTGGCGGCTGCTGCGGAGAGCCACAGTGGCGGGAGCGGACAGGCTGATTTGTGCCGAGGCGGCACGCAGATCACGCACCAGCACCGGGGCCTGCTGCAGTTCTGTGACCATGGCCGAGGCGACTGCGGAGACGTTGTCATTCTGCAGCTGCAGGAGTGATCCGCCGGTCTGGTTGGCCAGAATGCCTGTCAGGTGAGCATCTGTGGCGGGGCCCAGCAGCAGTGCGTGGAAGGCGGCGCCAGCAGCCTGCAGATCAGTGACGAGGCCCGCCAGATCTTTCCCTGAGAGCAGATCACCGGTGCTCATCCCGTCGCCGATGTAGGCGACCGAGACAGCAGATTCAGAAACACCCTGCAGCGAGCTGCGGAGGGCAGCTGCCAGATCAGTGGCGCCCAGCGGAGTTCGCAGGGAAAGCCGGCTGACGGCGGAAGCGAGTTCCGGCGAGTCAGGAGCGACGAAGTCGGGAGTCATCACGGAGACCGCGGAGTCCGCGGCGACCAGCTTCACCTGGCTGCCCTGGGGCAAACCCTGCAGCAGAGCCTGCACGGCCTGCAGAGTACGCTGACGATAAACGCCGGCCTGGCTGGCCGATGTGTCGACCAGCACGATGTGGCGGCTGACTTTGGCGGCAGGAGCAGACAATCGCAGAGCGATGGCCATGTGCTGCTGGTCAGCGGCCGTGAGCACCACTGCATCCGGTGCCGTCGGGACGCCGTTGTCAGCAGCCCAGCTGGTGCCGCACAGGGTGGAAACACCCAGTCCCAGTGAAGCGAGTGAAATAGAACGCAGTGAGCCAGCGAGTCGCCGCATGTGAATTCCCCATGAAGGTGCTGCGGATGCAGACCAACCCCATTCGCCAGATGCAATACCAGAGATCAGGCCGAACGCCAGAAACCTGACGCAGTCTAAACCAGTCTTCGGATGCCACCGAAAACAATTTCCGTCAAAAACCGGCAAAAGCCGCTGACAGCCCCAGAGTTTTGCGGAAAGGCCGTTTGATACGGCTGAATCCGAAAACTTCCGCGTACCGCTGCCGGCATGACAACGGTGCAGGTGGTGTAGTCAGAGAATTTGCCTGAGACCTGTGCAGTCTTCCCAGATCTTCCAGTTCTCCAGGTTCGATTGCAACAAAAACCTGCGGATCTGTTGCGATTTGAGCCCATAAAACGGGAATCCGTCGTTTCGAGAGTCGACCGGCGGGCCGGGAGTTCGGAATGGAAGCTGCGGAGAAACCACTCCCCGACTGAAAACGCAGGCCGTTTGCAACGTCCGTGCACTTTTGATGAATTTTGCGGATTTTTTCGACGATACCTGCTGCAGGGGGGCTCGGGCTGGCAAGACGCCGGGGACACAAGCCGACTGTGCTGTGAAACGGCACAGTCGGAGCAGGAAAAAGACGTGTTTTTCGAGGGAAAATCGCGGGCTGGAAAGCCTGAGCGACCGTTTGTCCCTCGCGCCTGACAAGCTCTGGCTGCGGTTTTTTCGCCCGCTTGTTCGGGAGGCCGCGAAATTCGCATCTCCGGCCGGATGCCGCGGGGGGTGGATCTTATGGCGCGGCATTCCGGCCCTGCTTTGCGAGCTGTGGCGTGGCTGACTTTGAGCCTTGCGGGGCTTGGTCTGACGCTGGTGGCCACCGTGCGGGCGATTGACAGGACGACTGCAGCTTCCGGGCCTTCAGTGCGGCAGCTGGTGCAGGGTACCAGAGAACCGCCGGTGCATGGCACCGGAGCTGGCAGCGGACGCATTTTTCCCCGTGAAAACACTGAGAATTCAGGCCGGACGAAACACGGTCGTCTGGGCCCCGGTGACCTGTTGCTGGTCGTTTCTGAAGACTTTGCGGGTGGTGATCACAGGTTTAGTGTTCGAGCCCGTTTGAGCGGTGTGGCGGACACCGGAGCTGTTGCTGGTGGCGGGAGTTCCGGTGCTGCGGGGCGGGCGGTGTTGTCCGGGCGGGCGGTGTTGTCCGGGCGGGGGTTTGGGGCGGTGTGTGCGGCGGGTGAGACTGCGGAATCTGGGGTTGGGTCTGTCTGTTCTGGCGGGGAGTGTGTTTCTGGTGTGGAGTTACCGGCACGTCGGCTGTTTCAGCTGCCGCGTCTGAGTTTAGAGCGGCCGGTGGCGGTGTTGTCGGAGTGTGAGCTGGCGGGTGAGGCGTTTGGTGTGGGGATTTACAGCGAGGTGGCAGCGGTTGAGTCGGCGGCGGCAGTGCAGGCGAGGCTGGCTGATTTTCTGAGCGGTGGCTGGCTGGCGGCGGTGGAGGCTGTGCTGGGCCCGATTCTGGATGTGGACAGCAGTGGCGGATTGACGGTGGTGGTGGGGCATCTGGATCCGGCGGGTGAGTCGGGTGAGTATCCGTTATGGGGTTGTGTGCGGGAGTCGGATTTTGGTGTCAGCGAGGCAGGTCCGGCTGGCGACATTTTGTATCTGGACGTCGGTGTGGCGGAGATTTCGGAGTCGGATTTTCGGTCATTGCTGGTGCATGAGCTGTCGCATGCGGCGTGTTTTTCGCGGTTGCTGGAGCGGCGTCTGGCGGGTTTGGGTGATTTGCTGTTGCCGCGCTGGTTTCACGAGAGTCTGGCGCATCTGGTGGAGTGTGCGCTGGCGGGGGAGCGGGGTTTGCTGCAGCGGCGTCGGGAGGCGTGCTGGCGGGATCCCGGGTCTGCTCCTGTGGTGGTGAATCTGCAGCAGATGACGTGGTCGGCCAGTCGTCGCGGTCCGCGAGCGGCGGGTTATCGTTTTTTGCTGTCGGGTGGTGGTGTGGAGCGAATGTCTGGTGGCGAGCTGGTGTCGCTGCTGCGTGAAGCGGGGGATTTTGACGATTTGCTGGGGCAGTTTCTGGGTGGTGATCGCGAGGGGGCTCTGCGGGACTGGGCGTCTGGTGAGGCTGTGGCGATGGCGGCTGCGGGACAGCAGTGGATTCCGGAGCTGTCGGTATCGGGTGTAACAGAGCGGCGAGTGCTGGGGACGGCGTTTATGGTTTGGCGGGCTGGTTCTGAGGGGCTGGATGTGTCTGTGGAGTCGAGTGATGATTCCGACTGGACCCTGACGGTGATTCGGCGATAATGGGTGGTTTGAAATTCGCCCGGTACCAGTTTGGGGGCGGAGATTTTCGGGGCCTGTAGTTCAGAGTTGCAGCCAGAATTCATTAGAGCATGACAGCAGCGTTTTCATTTGAGCTGGAGGCGGTGGATCCGGGGACCAGTGGTCGAGCGGGCTGCTGGCGAACGCCGCATGGTCCCGTGCAGACTCCGGCCTTCATGCCGGTGGGCACTTTGGCGACAGTGAAGGGTTTGTTGCCTGAGCAGCTGCGGGCAGCTGGTGCGCAGATGGTGCTGGCGAACACGTATCATTTGGCGCTGCGTCCGGGCGAGAAGACGGTGGCTGAGCATGGTGGTCTGCACCGTTTTATGGACTGGGACGGTCCGATTTTGACGGACAGCGGCGGTTTTCAGGTTTTCAGTCTGGCGTCGATGCGGAAGCTGACTGACGACCGGGTGGTGTTTCGTTCGCACATTGACGGTGCGTTGCTGGAGCTGACTCCGGAGCGGGCGGTGGAGATTCAGGAGTCTCTGGGGGCGGACTGCATTATGTGTCTGGACGAGTGTCCGCCGTCGGGGGAGAGTATACCGAAGATTTTGCAGGCGGTGGACCGGACGACTCGCTGGGCCGAGCGTTGTCGGGCGGCTCAGAAGCGGACTGATCAGGCATTGTTTGCGATAGTGCAGGGTGGTTTGCATGCGGACCTGCGGGCTCGTTCGGCCGAGGGTTTGCTGAAGATTGGCTTTCCGGGGTATGCGGTGGGGGGCTTGAGTGTGGGAGAGCCGCCTGCGCTGATGTATGCGACCCTGGACTGTACGGTGCCGCTGTTGCCGGCGGATCGGCCGCGATATTTGATGGGGGTGGGGCGTCCGGAGGACATTTTGGAGGCGGTGTGTCGGGGAATTGACATGTTTGACTGTGTCATGCCGACTCGCAATGGCCGCAATGCGATGGTGTTTACCAGCCGTGGTCCGGTGCGGCTGCGAAATGCGGTGCATGCGAAGGATCAGTCTCCGCTGGACCCTGAGTGTTCCTGTGTGGCCTGTCAGCGGTATACTCGGGCCTACCTGCGTCATTTATTTGTGGCGGGCGAGATGCTGGGTCCGATTTTGGCGTCGCTGCACAACATTACGTACTACCAGACTCTGGTGCGTCAGATTCGTGCGGCTGTGCTGACGGGGACACTGCAGCAGTTCCGCAGTGCGCAGCTTGCCCGCTGGGGCTCAGCCCACTAATATGCGGCTGCTTGAAGCTGTACGTCCAATCTTCTGGAGAAGCCCGTGGTGTTTTGTTTTGTGGCCAGTGGTCTGGCGTCGCTGTTGCTCAGTGCGGCGACATTTGTGGTGCAGGAACCTGTATCTTCAGCTCCTGCTGCTGCGGCGGCGTCAGCTCCTGCGGCGGCTGAAGTTTCTGCTGCTGAGTCTTCGGCGGCGGCAGCTCCTGCGGCGGCGGTGCCGGCGAAGTCGGCTGCAGCTGGGGAAAAGCCGGCAGCGGCCGGCAAGAAGGCTCAGTCTGATCCGCCGGGCTGGGTACAGTTCCTGCCGCTGGCGTTTATCGGGATCATGTTTTACATGATTTTGCTGCGTCCTCAGCAGAAGGAGCAGCGTCGTCGTCAGGAGACGCTGGGCAGTCTGAAGAAGAGCGACAAGGTCGTGACGACGGGCGGAATTGTGGGCACGATTGCTGATTTGTCGCAGGACGGGCGGTTTGTGACTTTGAAGGTCGACGATTCGACTCGCATCCGTTTTCTTCGCAGTGCCATTCATGGTCTGCTGGACGACAAGGCGGAAGCCAGTGGTGGCTAAGCGGTTTGGGGTGTGACTGTTGCGTTGCGGCAACAGTTCGCGATTTCCCCGGAATCCTGCAGGAATTCTGTGTTCTGCCCGGGTTTCGGGGGGCATTTTTCCTTCCTGCCCGATATTCTGGCGGACTTTCCAGGATTCGGTATCCTCAGAACTGACATTCCCTGCCGTCCTGGAATTGTGCTCAAAGCTGCCGTTTCGCTACATATAAAGCGTATTTTTACCAGTGCATTCGTTCGGGAACCCACTGATGTCATTGCTGCTGAACGGACTGTTGATTCTGTGTCTGCAGGCTGCCGGAACCGGCGCTGAGGCTGCTGCCGGTACTGCTCAGGCTGCCCCTGTGGCCCCTGCTGCCCCTTCTGAGGCTGCTGCTCCGGCTGCTGAGGCTGCTGCTCAGCCCCCGGCCGCTGTTCCGGCTGAGGCTCCTGCTGCGGCCGCCCCTGTTGAGGCTCCTGCTGCGGCCGCTCAGGCTGCCCCTGCCCCTGCTGCTGCAGAGGCGGGCGAAGTGACAACTGCTGAAGAGAAGACGTTGCCGCCGGCAGCGGCCGGGCCTGGTGGTTTTGTGGTCCTGCTGCTGGTGATCGGAATTCTGGTGCTGCCATTTGTAATTGGCAATGTTGTGGCGAAAAGCCTGAACGTGCCCGAATGGAGTGCTCGCATCAGCGTGGTAATTCTGACGCTGTGTCTCGGGGTGTCACCCTTTTTGATGTCGCTGCTGCGAGGTCAGCCATTAAGCGAGCGGTTCCGGCTGGGGATTGACCTGGCGGGTGGTACGAACATGGTGTTTCAGGTGCGTGGTGAGGGCAAAGAGATCACCACAGACGTGATGGATCAGATGGTGGGTGCGGTCAGTCGCCGTATTAATCAGTCGGGTACTGAAGAAATCACGGTGCGTGCTGTTGGTACGGACCGGATCGAAGTGATTGTTCCGGGTGAAGACCCGCAGACGGTGGATGACATCAAGCGCCGGATTACTCGTCTGGGCAGTCTGGAATTTTTCGTCGTGGCGAATCGTGCTGATTCGGACATTATCCGTCTGGCTCAGGGCCTGGATTTGTCGCGGAAGGACGTGCTGATCAACGGCGAGGTGCGGGCGCGGTGGGTGCCTGCGGCAGAGAAGAACGGCGAGCCGAAGTTATTGACGGATTCGGATGTGATCAGTCGGCCTTTGAAGGCCGAGCGTGAGGTCAATGGTCGGGTCGAAAGCTATGATACTCAAGAGTATCTCCTGCTGGTTTCATCGAAGGACGAGCAGGTTACGGGTCAGTATCTGCGTTCAGCGGTTCGTGACTTTGATCCGCAGAACGGTGAGATTGTGGTTAGTTTTGCCTTTGACCAGACGGGTGCGTATTTGTTTGGCCAGCTGACCGGCCGCAATGTGCCTCGCGACGGCGTGCCGAACCGTCGTTTGGCGATTGTGCTGGACGGTCGCGTCGACAGTGCTCCTTTTATTCGCGAGCAGATTACCAGTCGTGGTCAGATTTCTGGTGGTCAGGGCGGTTTTAGTGCAGAAGAGGCCAGTGAGCTGGTTGCGGTTCTGAATGCTGGTGCTTTGGAAGTTCCGATTGACCCCAAGCCGCTGAGTGAGGCGACGGTTGATCCGACGCTGGGTGCTGACGTGCGTCAGAAGGGTGTGACTGCCACGGCTCTGAGCGGTCTGGCGGTGATTGTGTTTATGCTGGTGTATTACCGCTTTGCCGGATTGATTGCGGTGATTTCGCTGATTTTGAATCTGGTGCTGACGGTGGGCCTGATGGTGGCGATTCCGGCCACTTTTACACTGCCGGGCATTGCCGGTCTGGTGTTGACGATCGGGATGGCGGTAGACGCGAACGTGTTGATTTACGAGCGTATGCGTGAAGAGATTGCTCGAGGTTCTTCGACACGAATTGCGATTCAGAACGGTTTTGAAAAAGCGTTCATCACAATTTTTGATTCGAACGTGACGACGCTGCTGACATCGATTGTGTTGTTTTATTTTGGTACGGATCAGATTCGCGGGTTTGCGGTGACGCTGTTTATTGGTCTGGCGGTCAGCATGTACACAGCGTTGTATGTGGGTCGGCTGCTGTTTGATCTGTTTGAGCGGATTGGTTTGCTGAAGCAAATTCGCATGATGCAGGCGATTGGCGAGACGAATCTGGACTTCATGAAGTACCGCAACCACCTGTTTACAGCGTCGGGACTGCTGATTGCCGTGGGTCTGCTGTTCTTTGCCGGTCGCGGCGAAAAGAACTATGACATTGACTTCACCGGGGGCTCGATGGTGGCGTTTCAGACGACCGAACCGCAGAAGACTGACGATGTGTCGGCCGTGCTGCAGCAGGAGTTTGGCAGTGATTTCGCTTTGGAGCGATTGTCGGTGGGTGAAGAGAGTGGCGAGGGGACCGGCAAGTATTTCCGGCTGCGTACGACCAGCCGGGAAGCTCAGTCTGAAAACGCTGATGTCCAGGTCAGTGCTGAGGACATCATCAGGGAGCGAGTGAACAAGGCGTTTTCAGGGGGTAATACGACAATTCGGCTGCGGATGGTCGATCTTAAGGTGACGCCGGTGCAGCCTGTTGTGGTTGATGCTGCCGACAACAGCGTGGCCGCGGTGGCTCGCATGAAGTTCAAGGATGGTTCTGAATCAGCGCTGACGTTTTCTGAAGAGCTGGCGTTTGGGACTGCGACGGACCTGGTGAACGAGGCTTTGAGTGAGGTGCGGAAGGCTGACTCCGGTGATCTGTTTGGTCTCGAGGGGACTGCCGGATCGGGTCTGGCTGCTGCTGAGCGTTCTGTGAAGAAGTTCAGTGGCTTTACTGTGCGGGTCTTGCCGGACGTGACAAGTGAGCAGTTAACGCAGGCTCTGACAGCGGTGCAGCAGCAGCTTGCGTCAACCCCGCTGTTTGACGAAGTCAACACATTCGCCTCAGCAGTGGCTCAGGAGACGCGGGTGGACGCAACGGTTGCTGTTCTGCTGAGTATTCTGGGTATTTCCGCCTACATCTGGTTCCGGTTCCAGAATCTGGTCTTTGGTCTGGCGGCAGTGGTTTCACTGGTACATGACGTGCTGATCACGCTGGGTTCACTGGCTGTGGCCAGTACGATTTCCGGTACTGGTCTGGGTGATGTGCTGCTGATCGACGACTTCCGCATCAATTTGTCGATGATTGCGGCGTTTCTGACGCTGGTGGGTTATTCGCTGAACGACACGATTGTGGTCTTTGACCGAATTCGTGAGGTTCGCGGCAAGAATCCGCTGGTGACCAGTGCGATTGTGAACACATCACTGAATCAGACTTTGGGTCGTACGCTGATGACAGGTGTGACGGTGTTCATTGTGGTTGTGATTCTGTATGTATTTGGCGGATCCGGTGTGCATGGTTTTGCCTGGTGTCTGCTGATTGGATCGATCGCGGGTACGTACAGTTCGGTGTACATCGCCAGTCCGTTCCTGGTGTGGTTCCTGGGGCAGACAAAGGCAGTGAAGGCCTGAAGGGTCTGCTGTTGTGTTAGTGACTGCGTTTGCGGTCTGTTCTTTGAAGCCCGCGTCTGATGTGGACGCGGGTCTTTGTTTTCCTTCTGGTTGTGACTGTACGGAGCCTGTCCTGGCATGATCGACGAATCTCCCCTGCACTGGACGACGGTGGACGCTTCGGAAATGTACGAGGTGCCTCGCTGGGGCAACGGCTACTTTTCCGTGAATTCGCGGGGCAACGTAATGGTGCATCCGGACCGCAATCTGTCGCGGGGGATTGACCTGAAGGAGCTGGTTGAGCGTTTGCAGATGCGTGGTCTGGACGTGCCGGTGCTGTTGCGTTTCAACGGCATTATCCGGGACCGTCTGTATGCGCTGCACAAGGCGTTTTCGGATGCGATTCGCGAGCACAACTATCGGGGCAAGTATTCCTGTGTTTACCCGATCAAGGTGAATCAGCAGCGTGAAGTTGTTGAGAAGGTGGTGGAGTACGGTCGGGAGTTTGGTTTTGGTCTGGAGGCTGGCAGCAAGCCGGAGCTGCTGGCGGTGGTGGCGATGACCGAGGCAGAGACGCCGATCATCTGCAACGGTTTCAAGGATGCTGAATTCATTGAGATGGCACTGCTGGCTCAGAAGATTGGCCGGCATGTGATTCCTGTGGTAGAGAAGTACACTGAGCTGGAACTGATATTGAAGTATGCCGAGAAGCTGAATGTGCGTCCGCAGATTGGGATGCGTGTGAAGCTGGCAGCTCGAGGAGCGGGCCGCTGGCAGTCATCGGGCGGCTATCGGTCGAAGTTTGGGCTGCGAGCGAATGAGATTCTGCAGGCGCTGGACGAGTTGAAGCGTCGCGGGATGGAGGACTGTTTTACGCTGCTGCATTTCCATCTGGGCAGTCAGATCACGAATATTCGGCAGGTGAAAGCGGCGCTGAACGAGGCGGCTCGTGTGTATACCGAGCTGTCCAAACGCGGTGCCGGCCTGAAGTATATGGACGTGGGCGGTGGTCTGGGCGTGGACTATGACGGGTCTCAGACCAACTTTGAATCCAGCATGAATTATACTCTGGAAGAGTATGCTCGCGACGTGGTCTACACCATGCAGACGGTGTGTGACGAGGCGGGGGTAGAGCATCCGAACATTATTTCGGAGAGTGGCCGGGCGATTTCGGCATTTCACAGCGTGCTGGTGTTTGGTGTTCTGGGAGTTTCTCAGCAGGGTTCTGAGGAGACGACGGATGCATCGCTGGCGCCGCCGGAGGATGCTGAGCAGGTGCTGCACGATCTGTATCAAAGTTATCGCGGGCTGACTCAGAGGAATGCTCTGGAGACATTCCACGATGCTCAGACCAGCGTTGATACGGTGATGACACTGTTCAACACGGGTTATTTGTCGCTGGAGCAGCGCTGTCTGGCTGAGAATCTGTATTTTGCGACGTGTTACCGGATCTGGCAGCTGACAGGTGCGATGGAGTTTGTCCCGGAAGAGCTGGAGCGTCTGGACAAGCTGCTGTCGGACAATTATTTCTGCAACTTTTCACTGTTTCAGTCCTGTCCGGATTCGTGGGCCATCAAGCAGCTGTTTCCGGTGATGCCGATTCATCATCTGGACCAGCGTCCGACTCGCCATGCCGTGCTGAGTGACATCACCTGTGACTCGGACGGCAAGATTGACACGTTTATTGATCGTCGGGACGTGCGGCGGACTCTGATGCTGCACGAGTTTGACGGGTCTCCTTACTATCTGGGGATCTTTCTGATTGGAGCTTATCAGGAGATTCTGGGTGACCTGCATAACCTGTTTGGAGACACGAATGCAGTGCACGTGGATATTTCGGAAACGGGTGATGTGATTCTGGACACGATCATCAAGGGCGAGACGGTCAGCGAGGTGCTGGACTATGTCCAGTTTCGCGGTCGTGATCTGATCAACAGGCTGCAGGTGGCTGTGGAAGTGGCGGTTCGTGAAAACCGGATTGACAATACCCAGGCCGGTCAGTTTGTGAAGTTTTATGAAGAGGCATTGAACGGGTATACGTATCTGGAAGAGCCGGACGGCGAGTGATTGTGTTGTGGGCTTTCGTTTCGCAGAGCGAAACGCGACTATGGGGTCGCTGGATCTGCCCACGGTCGAATCTGCAGATCGGGCAGCTGTACCTGCACCGTGTACAGCAGGCGATCTGGAAAGGCGGCGGCCAGCTGCTGTTGCTGTGCGGGTGACTGCGGCAGGCGACAGACGAGTGCGGCGGCCTGATAGTCGGGCGGGTTGATGATATAGCTGAGCTGCTGATCGGTGCCGGTTTCATCGATCAGCAGCAGGCAGGGACCTTTGGTCGCGACCTTTGCAGCGATCTCCTGAAAAGCCGCCAGGCGAACTCGCGAATACGCCTGTTCCGACACCGCCAGGCTGATGCGTGATGGTCCCCACAGCGATTCGGCACTCAGCCAGGATGGCAGCAGGGAAGCAATTGGCAGCAGCAGTGTCCAGACAACTGCAGTGCGACGGCTGAAACGCAGCATCAGGATCTGTTGTACGGACTGCAGTCCTGCGGCAGCCAGCAGCAGCAGCAGCGGAGCAGTTTCGAACACGTAGTGCCAGTGCAGAATTCCGTCGTACCAGTATGGGATGTGGACTGCATGCAGGCTGAGCACTGCGGCGAGCAGCAGACGCAGGCGGCGGGCGCGTTCATCGGCGGACAGGCACAGGGGCAGCGCGGCGGGTATCAGCAACAGCAGTGCGGGAATCCCCAGTGTCCACTGAGCACTGGCAGTGAGTCGCTGCTGCACATTGAGGGCAGCAGCGGCCGGTGTCAGGTTGGTGGCCCAGGCGTCATACGTGGCCAGTACTGACGACGGCGGGGCGCTGCTGCGGGCATTATTGAAGCCAAAGCGGTGTCGCGGTGTCCAGGTATCTGTGTAGTACTGGTATGCCGAAGTACGCCAGTTTCCAGTGATGTTCTGATTCATGGCAGCCAGCACGGCAAACCCAGCCAGCAGCGGCAGTGCCATGCAGATCAGCGTTCGGGCAGTGAGCATTCGCTGTGCTGGTGTCAGCGGCAGCACCAGTCGCTGCAGCAGGACCAGTCCGAATGGCAGAGCAAAGCCGGCCGCCGTCATGGGTCGTCCCAGCATGGCGCAGGTCAGGGCTGTTCCCGCCACAGCGGCCAATGGCCAGCGGCCGCCGTCCAGAACTTGCAGTATCGCCCACAAAAACACAGCCAGTGCCAGCAGTGTGGGGTGATGAGCCAGCAGCAGGTTGCTGAACAGGGCCAGACCCGGGCTGAAAGCCAGCAGCAGGCCACCGATATTGGCCGCGTGGGGACTTATTAAAGTTCGCAGGACGCGATGAAACAGCATGCAGGCGAGGGCCCCGGCCAGCCAGTGTCCGGCGATCGGCAGGCCGAGCAGCAGAAAGGGCAGGATCCAGAGGCCTGTCCAGGGAAAATAGCGACTGGCGGTGCGGGGGCGATTCAGCACATGAATCTGGTGGAAGGCGTCCCCACCGGCCGTTTGCGGCGGCCATGACAGGCGGCCGGCGCGAAATGTTTCGGCCTGCAGCAGATAGCTGAATTCGTCGTGATATGCGGGCGGCAGCCGGTACAGCGGAACTGTCTGTACCGTGCTGTCAGACCAGGCCGTTTGTAAAACCGGTATCTGCTGTAATCCCACAGTCAGGCTCATCGCCAGTGAGGTGCATCCCAGCAGGACCGTCATGCCGGCTCCGGATGCCTGTTTGGCGGCGTCCGGTGCGGTGCCGGTTTGTTTTCTGCGACCGGGTTTGGGCCACAGCCACCACATGGCCGGCAGTGCCAGCAGCACCAGTGCGGGCAGCGTGGTCTCGATGTTCCAGGCAGCGAACCAGCCCAGGATTCCTGCGGGGGACTGCGCCAGCTGCAGAATGCGAGTCCCCTCGAGCCAGACACAGAATCCGGTTGCCAGCAGCCAGCCTGCCAGCATGGCCGAGCGGGCCGTGCCGGAAGTGCTGCTGCTGTGGTCCGATCGGTCGGCTGTCATTACAGGTCTCTTAAAGAATCGCCAGCGGATTGCGGCGCGGTTCCAGTGTCCCCCGAGTCACTCCGACCTGATTCATGGCCTGCAGCGACTGCCAGACATGAGCCCCGGAGCAGCGACTTTCCAGCAGCTGTCGATACAGTTCGACCAGTCGTGCGATCTGTGCCGGAGTTTCGCGCAGCAGCTCAATCCTAAAATGCCGGACTCCTGCCTGCAGCAGTTCCGGGACAATTTCGGCCGAGCTTTGAGGGGCCGCATTGAACAGAGTATTGCGGCAGCCGATGTCGGCTGTCAGCGGATGATTCATTCCGGTGCGATCCCGCAGCTCCACCTGATGTACGTCACAGGGCCGTCCGCAGTTGTGTTTGTTGGTTCCAGGTGACAGCATGGCACAAAATACACAATGCTCCATATGAAACATGGGCATGTGCTGATGAATGACAATCTCCAGCCACTGTGGCGGCAGCACGCGAATCAGATCCAGCAACTGGTCTCGATTCAGGTCATAGGACGGAGTCAGTCGCTGCAGTCCGCGTGACATCAGGTAATCGGCACTTAATTCGTTGGTGATGTTCAGCGAATAATCGCCTGTGAGCGGCAGACCGAGGCTGCGGAAGAAGTCGAGACCACTGAGGTTGCGCACCAGCACACCGTCGGGGTCTGCCTTCCGCACCATATGGAACAGCCCCATTTCGCCGGGCTTCTGAATTCGCGGGGGGGCCAGCAGCAAGGGGATTTGTGCGGTGCGAGCCAGCTGCACAGCCTGCCGATACTCACGCAGATCCGCAAAATCAGCGATCAGTCCGTCCACGCCGGCCGTCAGGGCGGCAGTCAGCTGTTCGAGGTTTCGGCAGAGCAGCGTCAGCCTTGCAGACGTTAGTGGGGTGGGAGTCACGGGTGGCAGTGAGCTGCGCAGTCGCGACAGGCAGTCAGAAGATGCCAGCGGTCGCTGCTGTCGCGGCAGGGATGACTGCAGCTGCTCAAGCAGTTCGCGACGCAGCTTTCCCAGTACACTGAGCGGGACCATTGGTGTGCCTGTGATCTCCGCCTGCAGCTCGGACAGCGTAAACACAGATGCGCCCAGTCGCCCCAGCTGCTCCTGCAACAGCTGCTGTGAAAGCGGATGCTTTGCGGCCTGCTGCAATGGCAGTTCGGAAAGGACGTCGCAGCGACTGCCATTGGCAGCCACTCCCTGAATCCGCAGAGGCTGACCGACTGCCGCCTGCACCTGCAGCACCAGCGGCACTCGTCGCAGCGGATCCGCTGCTTCAAATGTCCGTCGCAACTGCTGATTCAGACGCGGATCATCCGTTTTCCAGACCTGCAGTCCGGGCCGCAGCTGCTGCAGGTCAACTGCCGCACGGTCAAAGCTGAGCTCGACAATTCCTGAGTCGACAGGTTCCTGCAGCTGCCAGCCGTTCTGCCGCACATGATAGACTCGACCGCCCTGCTCTGCCCCCGACAGACGATCACCCTCAAACACCACTCCGTCACCCGGCTGCACCGTATACTCAAGCTGCACTGCGACAGCATCCCGCAGTACCTGCACCACTTTTCCCAGCAGCACGCCACGCTTGGCTGAGGCTACGGCCGGGACCAGCATCTTGTGGTCACAGCCCTGCAGCCAGCCCGGCGAAAAACCCCTGGAAAACGACATTTCCATCTGCTGTACAGCGCGTCGGGGAAACTGCACGTGTCGCCCGGCCAGTGCTTCGTCCAGCGCCTGACGGTAATGCGCGGTGATGTTGGCGACGTATTCAGGAGTCTTCAGGCGTCCTTCAATCTTGAACGAACTGACCCCCGCATCCAGCAGTTCGGGCAGCAATGGAAATGCGGCCAGGTCCTGGGGACTAAGCAGGTACTTTTGCGCGCCGGCATCCTGCAGCACGCCATCACTGATGATTTCATAGGGCAAACGACAGGCCTGTGCACACTGGCCACGATTGGCACTGCGGCCACCGAGCGATTCGCTGGTGAGGCACTGACCGGAGTACGCCACACACAGTGCCCCGTGAACAAACACTTCCAGTTCAAGATTCGTGACCTGATGCACCAGCCGAATCTCATCAATCGACAGCTCACGCGGCAGCACGACACGTTCAATGCCCAGATCCCGAGCTGCCTCGATGCATTCACCGCTGCTGAGTGTCATCTGAGTGGATGCGTGCAATGACAGCTGCGGACTGATTTCGCGGATCAGACGAGCCAGTCCCAGATCCTGAACCAGAACCGCGTCCACTCCCGCATCACTGATCTGTCGTACGATCTGTTCCAGCTCGGAAAGCTCGGACGAAAATGCGAGTGTATTCAGAGTCAGGTAGCCGCGGACACCGCGCAGGTGCAGAAAATCGATGGCTGCAGGCAGTGATTCGAGCGAAAAATTGCCGGCTCGAGCACGCGCGTTGAAGCCGCATTCCAGACCGAAATACACCGCATCCGCACCGTTTTCCACAGCCGCCCGCAGGCAGGTCAGATCGCCAGCCGGAGCCAGCAGTTCGGCGTGCCGAGCCGTTATGGCGGAATTGCTGTGGGACGCGGGATCGACTGCACCAGAAACCATCCAGGGACTGCCTTGCTGCCGGTAGCGGCATCATGCGGTTGGGAAAATGCTGACGCGACTGGTGCAATTTGCTGCAGCAGCGCAGAACTGCTCAGCATTCTGCTGCACTGAGCTGAGTAATCCAATACAGCGGCCGGAGGAAAACGGGCAATTTCCCGGTCTCCGTGTTCACGGCATGCAAATTGCGGACAGCATGCACGGCAGCCGCAAGTCATTGGCCCGCCTGGCGGCTGATCAGGAAAGCAGGAGCGATTCTCTGTCCGAGGTCGCTCCTGCTTTCATTTGTGCGGTGCCGTGAATGCTGGCAGGCAGCGGTGCGACCTCGCCCCCGCCCCCAAACCCGACCTTCAATTTTTCGCACTTCCTCGTGCTCGTGCTCAATGAAATGGTGCTCGTGCTCGTAATCGAAAAAAGTCTCCTCAGGGATCGCTTTTCGAGCACGAACACGAGCACGAAAAAAGGGGGGGGCAGCAGTGCGGATTGGTTTCGGCCCCGAATTCAGCGGGAGCGG
>JBJTPZ010000026.1:0-1941 GCA_046075365.1 Planctomycetaceae bacterium | reverse complement strand
TTTAGAGCGTGAAGCATCCAGTTTGCCATTGCTGCATGCTTCTGAGTCTTTTTGGCGGGGCACAGTTCCGAAGTTTGTGCGGCGTTATCCGCGTGCGATTTCCAGTGGCGTAGTCTGCACAGTTTCCGCGCTGATCATTGGCGGCCTTCTGATGGGGCTGATGGCATCGAGGGATGGTTCGAGGCGAAACGCTGCAGTTACTCAACTTGGCGAACTGCGGGAAATTTCAGATCAGGCCTTTAATTCGATTGTTGCACCCGATCTTGCGGTCGACGTATTCCAGCCGATGAGTTCAGATGAGCTGGCGTCTGCCTGTCTGAAAGTGTTACGGGCTGAGTCTGCCGGTAATGTATTGCAGTCCTGGAATGCCATGCTGGAGAAGTTGACGCTGGAAGAGCGAGCTGAGGCTGAGGACCGCATTCGAGCGATAGGTTTTGTGGTTTCGCTGATTCACCAGCGGGATACTTCAGCGGGTGCAGCCGAGAATGAGCATTTGCCTGCGACGGATCCGATTGCAGGCATTTTGAGCGAGTTGTCACTTTCTGCCGGAGGCGACTGGAATGTCACGTTTGAGACTCTGTCGAAGCAGGCGGGGGGAAGTTTTCTAAATGGCAGCAATGAACAAATTCAGAGTTTATTGAAGGAAGCCGGGACAATTGAGAGGTTGTTTTTGGCTGCGGTGCTGCTGAAACGTGGCCGTCCTGATGTTTCGATGACGGTGCTCGATGCAACAACAGTCCCTGGTGCTTTCTGGACTGTTTACTGGGGGCTGCGTGGTCGAAGCCATTATGAGCTCCAGCAGTATCGTGAGGCCGTAGCTGCTTTTTCGGCGGCGCTGAGCGTTTCGGAAGAGAATCTGAATGCTCGTTTCAGCCGTGCACTGGCACTTATGAGCAATGGGCAGCTTGCCGCGTCCGCAGAAGATTTCTCATTCATCATTCAGCGGTATCCTCAACTTTCTGAGGCCTGGGCTCAGCGAGCCATGGTGAGGCAGGCACAGGGTGACACCACCGGGGCGGTTTCAGACCTGGATCAGGCATTGAGCCTGAATCCAAATGCCAGTCGCATGCGACTGATGCGAGGACGAATTCTGCGGCTGTTGAAGCGGGATCAGGAGGCGGAGTCTGACTTCCAGTGGGCTATTCAGAACGAGCCAAATGCTGTACTTGACTGGGTATCGCGGGCAATCTCGCAGTTTGATCGTGCACCTGAGGAGGGATTGAGGGATTTGCAAAAGGCAGAGAAACGGTATGGGCCACTGCCGGTGATTTTGCAGCCGATGGCACATGTGCTTTCGGAGAGGCTTGGGCGAGAAGATGAGTCAATTGTAGTGCTGGACCGACTGCTCGTTCGTAGTCCACGTTATCAAAAGGCGCTTTCCGGCAGGGCTGTGCTGCATGCCCGTGGTGGCAGCTGGGAGCTGGCTCGAAAAGATGTTGAGACGCTGCTGGCGATGCCCGAGCGACGGGGTAATGACATCAATTACCAGATTGCCTGCGTTTATGCTTTAATGTCACGGCAGCAGCCAGAACTGGGTGTAGAGGCGATCAGTTGGCTGGCGCGGGCGGTTGCGGGGGGTTACGGTCGGGACATCATTGATACAGACACGGATTTGCAGCCGATTCGGGCTTTGCAGGACTTCCAGATGATTCGTCGGACGGCAAGGATTTTGAGCCAGCCGACAGACCAAAAATAAACAGACCCTCATAATTCCTCGCGGGCTCACAATCACCAGCAACATCACGACTTCGAAAAAAAAAATTCTTTTTCGCCAGTTTCATGGCGGATGCCCGCAGCAGGCCGGCCTGTACTTTTCGGTATGCGAGTTGAGTCGCGTGCCCGCGCACCGCTGAGTTTCCAGCAGCGTGCGAATTGCCGGCCTGCCCGAGGGAGAGTTTATGTTTTTCTCACGCCTTTCAGGAAAGTCTCGCCGTAAAGGAG
>JBJTPZ010000025.1:0-3569 GCA_046075365.1 Planctomycetaceae bacterium | reverse complement strand
ATTTACCCATACTTTTTGCTGCTGGTCTCACGCGAAGCCGCGAAGCCGCGAAGCCGCGAAGCCGCGAAGGAAGGCGCAGAGGGCAGTTGTTAGTGGGCAGTTTTCGAGTACGAGTACGAGTACGAGTACCGTCCGCCAGGGCGGACTGAGTACGAGTACGAGGTGAGGACTTTGGGGGATCATGTTTTTGCGTTTTTCGTGCTCGTGCTCGTGCTCGAATTTTGCAAACTCGGTTCCCGGTTCGCCCGGTGGCGTTTCCGTAGCTCGGGCTTTCCAGCCCGAGCACTGTGCCGGCAAGGGCTTGTTGGTTTTGGATGCTTGAGCGGAAGTTTTACAGGGCGGGTGGCCCCCTCACCCCCGACCCCTCTCCCCCGTTTCACGGGGGCGAGGGGAGACAGAGTGGTCGGTGGTCGGTTTGGCTCACGCGAAGACGCGAAGACGCGAAGGGAAACGCACAGGGTTGTGTTGTGGGTTTTGAACTGCCTGCTCTCCTTTCAACTTTCTCGAATCTACTCTCGATGGCATGGATGCCATGGCCCCCTCACCCCCGACCCCTCTCCCCCGTTTCACGGGGGCGAAGGGAGGAAGAGTGGTCAGTGGGCGGTTTGGCTCACGCGAAGACGCGAAGGAAGGCGGGAAGGGTGGTAGGCGTTTTTCGAGTACGAGTACGAGTACCGTCCGCCAGGGCGGACTGAGTACGAGTACGAGGGGGGGGATGTGAGACGAATTGTCAGCGTTTGCTTTTGGGGGCTTTCCAGAGCAGCAGTGCGCTGAGGATGAGGATCACCCATTCGCCGGCGGCCAGTTTGACTGTCATGGTCTGGATGTCGGCGAACAGGACGAAGCCGGCGGTGCGGAAGGCGACGAGTGCGAGGTGGACGAGGGTGCAGTTAAGGAGAGCGCTGTACTGCAGGGCAGGGCGGAGCAGGGGCATGAGGAAGATGGCGGCGAGTCCGGCTTCGAGCCCGCCGTAGACGGTCAGGAATTCAGATTTCCCGGAACCTCCGATCAGTTGAAAACCGACCAGTTGTGAGGTTTCGGCGGGGGAGACTGAGCACCACCAGGCGAGGTACGCGTAGAGGGCTCCGACAGCCGTCAGGAAGAGGCGAGCGAGCATTGTTTGGGGCTTTGCGGTTTGGGTGGGGTGTGGAGTTGTGAAAGAGGATTGGGGCTGAGGAGGTTATTCGGTGCCCCAGCGGCTGGTGAGTGAGTGTGGGATACGGAGGTGGTCACAGATGCGTGCGACGAGGAAGTCTGCGAGGTCGCCGATTCCGGCAGGTTTTTGGTAGAGGCCGGGCATAGCGGGAAGCACCGTGGCGCCCGCCCGACAGACTCGGACCATATTTTCCAGCTGGATGAGTCCCAGCGGCGTTTCGCGTGGGACGAGGATCAGCGGGCGGCGTTCTTTGAGGTGCACATCTGCGGCGCGCTGGATGAGGTTGGAGGAGTTTCCGCCGGCGATGGAGGAGAGGGTACCCATGGAGCAGGGGCAAATGATCATGCCATCGGTGAGGCTGGAGCCGCTGGCGACGGGGCTGGAGTAATCAGCGGTGCCGTACTGAATGAGTGTTCCGGTGTTGTGTGTGGCACCGGGCTGGGATTTGAGTGGGCGAAAGTTCCAGTGGCGACCGGATTCTCCGGAGGTGATTTCCTGGATCAGGTTGTGCCATGCGGTGCTGGCCGCGGCGACGGAGGGAAGTTCGATGTCCAGTTCCTGAGCGAACACCTGCCGGGCGGCGCTGCTGACGACGAGGTGAACGGTACTGCCGGCTTCGAGCAGCACCTGCAGCAGTCGGACGGCGTAGAGGGCTCCGGAGGCACCAGTGATGGCGACGACAACCTGTCGATTTTGCTGTGACTGACTGATGGCGGAAGTCATGGGCTCAGGGTTCCTGGCGTTGGCTGCGAGGTGTGACGGGCAGTCGGAAAACGACGATGAGTCCGATAGCGGCGGCGGAAGCAACGGTGCATTTGAGCCATGTGGCGAGGTTTCCGAGGGCGAGGCTGCAGGTGACGCCGGCGATGACGAAGGTAACTGCCCACCAGCGGACGGCGGGGGTGATGGATCGATGCTGTTTCCAGTGTTGCAGGTGTGGCCCGAACAGTTGGGAGTGCAGGAGTGCAGCGTGGAGTCTGGGTGATGAGCGGGCGAAGCAGGCGGCTGCCAGGAGCAGAAAGGGTGTTGTGGGCAGTCCGGGCAGCAGCAGTCCCAGTGCGGCGAGTGCAGTGGAGGCGAGTCCGGCGGCGATGAGGGCTGGGCGGCGGATGGTGTGCCATGCTGAGTTGCCGGACTGTGGCGGAGGGGCCTGAACCGGCTGATCAGCAGGCGGAATCCGGTGTTTGTGTTGTGGCACTGCGGAGCTTTCACCGTGTGGTGGTCTGGCCGGGGGCATGAATTCCGGGGATTTTAGGGATGTGAGGGACGCGGACAAGGTGACTTCCGTGGGATGAGTTGCGGGGACGTGGTGAGTTTCTGGCGGTCAGTCCGTGGAATTCTCGGCCACACTAACGAAAAAAACGCCCTGATACCTCGAAGAATCCTTGCAATTCCGGATTGACCTTGTTAACGGGAATCGTAAACTCCGGGGCCGTCCCGATTTACCGCACGCATGGGGCTTTTCAGGATTCTCAGCAGATGTCTCGACAGGAACTGCCGCGTGAATCACAGCGAGTGCTCGCAGCCGCCTTCCGGCTGGGTGAGACGGTGGAAGCTGCGGCAGTGATTTTGATTGCTGAGCGGTGTCTGGATTTTGCGAAGGTGAAGGCAGAATCCGGCAAGCTGCGTCTGATTGTGTCATCGGACGACGAGAAGGTTCTCCAGGCGGCTCGCCAGGACGACGTGGACGTTGTCGGCATTCAGCACGAACCTGAGACTCGTCACTTCCAGGTATCTCAGGTGTTACTTGAGGCGATAGCGGACGAGCTGGTGCAGACGGGCGACGTTGTTGTGGTGGTGTATTCCGCATTTGAGAAGGACAATTGTGACACGGTGACGGTGGTGCGTCTGGCCGAGCAGTTATCGCGACTGACATCGCGAGATTTGCAGCGTCTGGAAACCAAGGTGCCGCTGGAGACGCTGCGGATTGTGGTGGATCTGGCGTGTGAGATTGGTCGTGAGGGCCGTGAGGGCAAGCCCGTGGGGACTCTGTTTGTCGTCGGCAATCATCGGAAGGTGATGGAGCAGTCGACGGAGCAGGTGCATGATCCGTTCCGTGGTTATCCGAAGTCTGAGCGTTCCATCCGAAATCCTCGAGTGCGAGAGAGCATCAAGGAGCTGGCTCAGATTGACGGCGCGTTTGTGATTTCGTCGGATGGTCTGGCGATTGCGGCGGGGCGGCATTTGCGGGGATCGGCTGAGGGTTTGACGTTGTCGAAGGGTCTGGGTTCGCGGCACTGGGCGGCTGCAGAGATCTCGAAATCGACAGGAGCGATTGCGATTGCGGTGTCGCAGTCGACGGGTACTGTGCGAGTGTTTCAGGACGGCCTGATTGTTTTGCGGATTGAGCCGATGCGAAACGCGATGAAGTGGCATGAAGTGACGACCGACGGGCCGGAGTAGTGGTCGGTGG
>JBJTPZ010000024.1:0-21671 GCA_046075365.1 Planctomycetaceae bacterium | reverse complement strand
ATCACCGACTCCTTTTGGCAATCGGGCCGGCTATCTGTACATTTCGACGAACGATCCATACAGCGGTCAGGACGATCTGGTGCAGTTCACTGTCAGTGCAGACATGCTGCAGGAGGACACGGACAGTTCGCCGTATTACGGACGTGCCAGCCTCCTGTTGTCCACGCTCCCGCCGCCAAATGCCCCGATCAGTTCCCTCCTGTCTTTGAACCCGAATCAGCCGGAAGCGGACGACAGCAGTCTGACGGTGAACAACACGGGCAGTTCGACGGCTGCTGAAGTCTGTTACTTTGTGCGGAACGGGAATCTGTATCGTCGTGTGATGCTGCTGCGTCAGCCGTTGCCGGTTGCGGGCCGTGAGCTGGACGAGCAGCCGATGACCAGTCGTGGCCAGGACTACTTTTCAGCGGGCAGTGGTAACTTTTCTGTGCAGACGTCAGCCGGCGCAGTTGCGTCGGACGATTTCTGGACCTATTTCGATTATTCCGCAACGGCTGCTTCCGCGACTGGCAAGGTTCAGTTCACAGGTTTGTCTGGTTTGAACAACGAGCAGTCGCGAACGGTACCTGCCGTGGCCAATCCGGCGTATCGATTTGGTTTTAATCAGTTCACCGGGATTTCGCGTGAGCATGCTGTTCTGAACGGTGCGTTTATTGGCCGGTTTTTGCATGCGGAAACATCAGCGGTGAATTTCAACTGGCCGCAGCGACGGGCAGTGAATTATGGCACCAATCAGGTGTTTGGGGTGGGCAATAATCCAGACGGAAATCCGTTCAATATTGCCAACCCGCTGACGCTGAATATTGCGACGGGAGTGGTGCAGGAATTTTCGAATACGGCATCGGGCGCCGGTCGCGGGGGTGCTCGTCGGATGGAAGACCTGGTGCTGTCAGATGTGCATGAGATGAAGGTCGAGATCTGGGACGAGCGTCTGCAGAAGTATACGACTCCGGGTCACAACGAACTGTTTCGTCTGCAGGATCTTTCCGGCAACACGTTTACTCTGCCAGGTGACTATCATCAGGGTCGGCGTTTCGCGGATGCGGATGGTCAGGGTCCGGAGGGATCTTCGATCGGTGTGTTTGACACGTGGCATCCGGACACGGATCCGTCAGTCACTGGCGCCAGACATCCTCCTCATATCGCTTATCGGTATACGCCGCCTGTTTATCCGAACGGTCCGACGCGTCCAGGTCTGCCGGTGGCTCCAACTGCTGAGCCTGACCGTCAGACTCGCCGTGCCGACAACAAGGGTTACTGGCAGCCGCGCACAGTATATGAGTTGGGTGATGTGGTGTTTGCACCCTGGGTGGATGCACCGCGTGGTGGAAATCCGCCGGATTCCATCTTCCAGTATGACGAAATGCCGCCGCAGCGATTTCAGGTTGCGTATCGCTGCGTGGCGCGTCAGGGCAGCGGGACGTCTCATGGCAGTATTCCGCCAGGTTTCCCCACGGCTCCGGGCCGCAGGAAGCGGGAGCGGAATGACGAGCTGGAGTGGGAATCGATTGACAACCGTCGGCCTTTGACGTCGATTCGTCTGACGCTGCGGTTTCATGACCAGACCAGTGATACTCAGCGCAACCTGACTCTCGTGCTGCCGCTGACCGACAAGAAGTAGTGACCTGCATGCAGGCGACCGGGTGTGATCCTGGCGGCCTGAAACAAGAAACAGTTCCATACAGTTTGCTCCAGAACCGGGCGGGCCAGTTCGGTGCTGAAGGAGCCCGAAGTGATGAAAACAAACCTTGATTTCAGCCGACCGCAGGTGACTGACCGACGTGGTTCCACGCTGGTCATTGTGATTGCTCTGCTGGGCCTGCTGGCCTTCATGGGCATGGTGTTTTTTACGTTTGCTGCGCAGGAGCGTCAGGCGGCAGAGAATTTCAGCTCTGCAGCCAAGTTTGCGGTGGATGAGCCGCCGAACGTGTTTGATCATTTGCTGCGGCAGGTGATCGTGGGCACGTCCGATACTCCGCAGGATCGCGGCAGTATCCTCTACAGCACGACTCGCCGTCATTCCATGGTCACAAATCTGACGGGCAGTGACGTGCAGCCGTATTCGGGTGAGGGTGTGCGGCTGTCGGAGGTTGGCGGGTATGCAGTGGTGGACCAGAACCAGGACGGTGTAGCGGATATCAGTGCGGATCCGAATCTGGACTGGCTGGAGTTTGTGGATTCCGGGGTTGCTCGTCCGCACATGGCTTATCGTCCCCGCGGTCTGGAAGGTCGTGTGGGGGGTGCTGCGGTACCTCAGCCGCCGGCGCCGGATGTGGACTATACGTATCCTGACATCAACAACCTGTTTCTGGCGTTTCGGGGCAAGGCGATTCGTGACAACGGACCGTCTGCGACTCCCAGGTTTGAAGAAGTCAATGTGCTGATTCCGTCGTTCTTTCGGCCGCAGTATATGAAGTCATCGCTGGCCAACGGTCCGCTGGGCAGCAGTATCGTGACGGATGCCGACTGGATTCAGTCGTTTGACGGTGTCAATCGAAATACAGCCCGCTTTCCGGCTCGCAGTTTCCGTCCGCATCCGATGCACATTGCCGGTCGTCTGGACGACGGCACTGTGGTGCCTCGTTATGTGCTGGCTGGTGAGGCGGCATCTTTGGGCCTGCAGGGCGGGTTTCCGTTTGTACCGGCAGAAAACACGAACAACTCGGGAAATTTACCGGAGCGTGGTGAGCTGGGGATCTGGACCGGGTCTCATCCGGACAACTACGAGCTGGATGTGGACAACGACGGGGATGGAAAGCTGGAAGGCATCTGGCTGGACCTGAATTTCCCGGTTCAGGAGACTTCAGACGGTGTGCAGTATGCGATTTTGCATTCGGTGACGATTTACGATCTGGATTCGCTGATTGACCTGAATGTGCACGGGAATCTGGCGGGGGTGAATCGGCTGGGTGATCTGACTAAAGCGGCCGGACTGGTGCTGGACGGTCAGCTGGACAATCAGTTTGTGTCGCGTTCGAATCTGGGACTGGGGCCGAACGAGGTGAATCCGCTGTGGGCTCTGCAGCGGCCGCTGATCACCGGACATTCCTCGATTCCTCAGTTCAATGCTCATTTTGGTCGTGCGCCTTCCAACCGTCTGGAGCAGGCGAACATGGAGTGGATCTGGCTGCTGGGCGGGCGCGGTGATTTTTCCGGTGGCAGTCTGGTCGGTGTGCTTGGTGGTCGCTGGGGTGAAGCGGATCGTGTTTACAACACGTACAAATCGGGTGGCAGTTTTGTTGTGGCTGATTTGCCGCGTCCGGGTCGCAGTGGGAATGCTCAGCAGTCCGGCACCACGGGCATTCGTTTCGGCGGTAATTATGGCAGCAACGGGCGCAACGGTTTTGACGACAATCAGGACCGTCTGGAGGGCGAAGCGGATCTCAGTCAGCGGCGCATCCGCGGTTTTGGGACTCCCATGGACTATGCGGGCACGGGTCGCAGCACATCTGCGGACTACGGCGGGTACAACGGGACGGCATTTACCACGGTTGCCGGCAGTCCGCGGCAGGCGGTGCTGCATCGTGATCCGTCTGGCACTGGTCCGGAACGCTGGCCGCGTTACAAGGGTTACACGGTCAATCGCGGGATGGATGATACGGTACCCCGCTATGCGTTTGGGCAGAACGGGGTCTATGATAATGGTGTTCAGATATCTGACGACCTGATCCTTGATCCCTTCTATGATGCTCTGTTTGAAGATCCGCTGGAGACGATTTTCGATCCGGATCATGCACAGAAGCAGTTCGACCAGATCTTTACGCCTGCTGACCTGCTGTCGTTGCAGATGTGGCCGGCTGACAAGCCGGCGGACCTCAGCGAGCGTTTAAGCAAGCTGGCGCCATTTGCCTTCGAGAGCACTTCGAACAACGACGTGCGGGAAAAATTCACCACTTTGTCGAACAGCCTGCGGCGTTACATGATGAGCCCTGACCTGGGTGCAGACCTGGCACTGGGGACTGCAGACGACGGTCCGCGGGCCTGGGAATTCAATGCTGATGCGGACGGTCCCGACGCCAACAACGATGGCTATGCGGACGGTGACGGTCGACTTGAGTTTCCGCCGGCGTACGGCACTACGGCTGCCAACGGTCGACCGTACAGTGCGACGGACCCGTTCCGACCGCAGGTGCGTCGGCTGCTGACTCTGGAGGCCGGTGAAAGTCGCGATCTGATCGGGCAGCTTCCGTTAAGTATCAATCACCTGCTGGACGTGGAACGCACCGAGCAGACTCCGAATGAACAGTCGCAGCCGGTGCAGTTCCTGCGGTACATGCGTCGTGCCGGGCTGCGGTTCCGCCCGCTGACCGAGCATCCGGCGGCAGCGGAAGGCAACACGGTTGTGAACGCGACGACCATTCCCGTGTTTGATCCGGCCAATCCGGTGCTGTGGCCGCCTGAGACGGCTGAGCAGCGGGAGTACTGGGCGCGGCGTGACCGCCAGCAGCTGGCGCGGGACATCTACGTGCTGCTGTACACCATCGGCGGAGCGCAGACAGTGGGCACCAATGTCCGCAGCTCGCTGGGGACCAATGATCCGACGGCCCCGGAAGGTACGGCCCTGTATACGCATCGGCAGCTTCGCGAGATGGCTCAGTTTGCCGTGAACCTGGTGGATGCCATGGACACGGACAACGTGGTGACGAAGTTTGAGTATGACAAGAATCTGGGTCCGGACAGTTCCGGCACTGCCGGTGGCTGGAATCTGGATGACGATCCGTACACGATGGAGACTGTGCCGGAGCTGGAATCAGACCCGAACTTTGCGGGGATTACGGACAGTGGTCGCAGTCGCGAGGACAGTGCGACTCGCGGGGTGGTCTACGGCGTGGAAGCTCAGGAGCTGGCCTTTAGTGAAGTTTTGGCGGTGGGCACGGGGACTCCGGCTGCCACCATCGACCATCCGGCCACGCTGTATCCGGACGAGACTGGTCGGAACCATTTGTTTGTCGAGCTGCAGAATTTGCGGCCGAATGCGATCCCGCTGGCTACGAAGAACAATACGACCATGGCGAATGCCATGTGGCGAATTGTGCGGCATGACCGTGTCAACGCGGCAGATCCGATCGGGGGCACGTCAAATGGTGGCAACCCGTATCGTGCGTTTGCGTTTGTGGGGCAGTCGGCTGTGAACCAGACGATTCCCGGCGGGCAGCGATATTCGGTGGCGACGGCATCGACGACGGATGTGGTCAGCAGTGATTTGTTTGTGGACTTTGATCTGGACAACACTTTTGACCTGATTGCGCCGAACACCAACAACGGGACGCTGCCGAACAACGGCACCAATCGGACGGATCCGAATGCGGCCGAGCTGAAGCCGCGCTGCAATCTGGACCTGCTGCATCCTGATCACAATCTGGGATTTGTGATGGTGGATCAGGCCGGCAATCAGACCACAAATCTGGGAGCCTTCCTTGAGAACCTGCAGACGTATGCCGGGAATACTCCGATGAACAGTCTGTACGGCGGCAGTTTTGCGATGTCGGGTCAGCCTGGTTTTGATCTGGTGCTGCAGCGTCGTGCCAACCCGAACATGCCCTCGCTGACTCATGGTTCGGTCCCCGGCCAGGATCCGAATCCGTGGGTGGATGTGGATGTTATTCGGGTTGAGTTCCGTGATCTGGGGATTTCGGACGGCGATATGGCAACGCAGCTGCAGCAGAACCGGCTGCCGAACATCACCAGTGAGGAGCGTCGGGAGCCGCTGGCCGATTCGACTCGCGGAGCCTTCACGGGAACTCCTGCCAATCTGCGTTACAACACCATGGCGGCTCGCACAGGCGGGATTGGTCAGAACAGCATCACAGCGACTGCCGGGTTTAATTTGTGGCAGGCACATTTCGACCGTGACTTTGCATCGACGGGTGAGCTGCTGAGTGTTCCGCTGTGCAGTCCGGCGAAGCTGACTTCGGTGATTGAGCGGCTGAACTTCAATCCGCAGCAGCAGGCTCGCCCGCCGGCCGCCAGCAATCCGACTCCGGATGCTCTGGCGGCGGCTGCGTCCAAATTTCTGCTGTCGGACTTTCCGAACGATTCGGGTGTGAGTGCGGCGGTGAATCGATCGCGGGACAATCGCTGGTATCGATTGCTGCAGCTGGTAGAGGTGCCATCGCGAGTGCATCGGATGCTGGGCAATTATGTGTCGCTGGAGCGGCTGCCGGGCAAGCTCAATCTGAATACTCTGCGGCACTGGGAGGTGTATGCGGGGCTGGTGGATAATCCGATGCTGCTGGATGCAACGGGGAATGGTGCGGTGGCACCGTTTACGACGGACAGATCACCGGATGAAAACGGCAATGCGGTGAATCGGGATCGGTGGCAGGAGTTTTTGTTGTCGCGGGACGGGGACTTTTCTGTCAGTTATGACCAGTTTGCGGTGGCTCCGGCAACTCCGGGGACTCGGAATATGCTGATTCCGGGAACGGTGAAGGCCAAACCGTTCCGCTCGTATGGATACCGCAAACCGTTCAACTCGACTGTACCCGATGACAATGGACTTGAGTCCACTGTCCTGAGAACTCTCACGGCGGACGTGACGGACGGCGATAATCAGACGAACCGGCACTGGCTGGAGGTGAACAGTCGTGGTCAGCACAAGAATCCGGGGGCTGCAGCATTGCAGCATCAGCATCAGGTGCTGTCGAAGCTGATGAACAACACGACGACGGTGAGCAACACATTTATTGTGTATGCGACGGCGGCGTATTTTGAGGCGGTTGAGCACAAGGTGAATGGTCAGGGGACTGGTCTGTATCGGATTGGTTCGCGGATTGACATTGATACGACGGACGGGAATTCGAATGTGAATCCGGGCTGGCAGCAGCGTGCGGTGTATGTGATAGACCGGACGGAGTCATTTCGGGCGTACGATCCGGGTTCCGGGGATTTTGACTGGAAGCGTCTGATCAAGGCTCGCGCTGAGATTGAGTGACGTTTCGGGTGTTGTGATTTTCCGGGTGAAAATGCAGCGGTGTAGCAAATTGCAGCGCTGCGGGGGGTATTGGGTGGTTGCGTCCAGGTAGTTGTGTGGTTATGTTGGGGTGTAAGAACGTTGAGTTTTGTGTGATTTTCGCAATTTGTTGGTGACTGGTCTTTTTTTTGCGGACAGGAAACCGGAAGTTGCGTTAAGGGAGTGGCGGGGTGGTTGACTGAGTGTTCAGTACCACTGCCGCTGATATCTGAATTTTTGTACAGTTCATCAAGTCAGGTTTTTGATCTGTTTTCCGGGGAGATCCTTACTATGCAGACGCGTCGTTCCCAAATCCTGTCGAGGTCTCATCGGCGCGGATTTACTCTTATTGAGCTGCTGGTGGTGATTTCGATCATCGCGACATTGATGGCATTGATTCTGCCAGCGATCCAGTCGGCTCGCGAGGCAGCTCGGCGGACGCAGTGTTTGAACAACCTGCGTAACCTGACGACAGCGGCATTGGCGTATGCGGAAGCGAACAAGGGTCGTCTGCCGGCATCGGGGACGTATCTGGGTGTGGATGCAGACGCTGACGGGGCTCGTGAGACGGTGATTGCCGGTCGCAGCTGGGTTGTGGATTTGCTGCCGAATCTGGACCAGCTGGCGGTCTATGAGCGCTGGAGTCGTACTGCTGCATTCAATGCTGGCGGCAACATCAGTGTTGGTCAGGTGAACATTCCGATTCTGACCTGCCCGGTGGACTCGACTGCTGACGCGAAGAACGGTGGTTTGTCTTATGTGGCCAACGTGGGCATTGGCGACAAGCTGGTGGACGTCACTTCGGCGACTCCCACGGGGACTCAGCTGGGTCACTGTTCGGTTGCCGAGCCATTTGCGTGGGACTTTGGGACTGCGGGATCGCAGCAGAACGTGGACCTGCAGGCTGAGCTGTGTGTGTTTTCGGCGAAGATCGACATTGACATTCCGCCATTCACTGGCGGGGTTGCTCCCAGTGCCGGTCCATCCAGTGCGAACATTGGCCGTATTTATGACGGTGCCGGCAACACGATCATGTTCAGCGAGAACGTGAACGCCGGTGCCAGCTCGGGCGCCTACTATGGTGCAGCCAAGACGTGGGCCGACCCGTCTGTCCGCAGCTGTGGTTTCCTGTTCCCGATTACGGGTTCCGGCGCCACGTTTGCGAATGCTTACGCTGCGGTGGATGCAACTGCCGGCAATCCTTACATCAACAAGCAGAGCAACGGCACCGACGGTGGTGCTCCTTACCCGAACAGCCGTCATCCCAGCCTGTGCTGTTTTTCGTTCTGTGACGGCAGTGCGAAGACTCTGGCTGATTCCATCGACCCGGCGGTCTATGTCCGCCTGATGACTCCTGCTGGTGCTCGTCCGCGTCCGACATTGACGGCTGCCGGCTTTGTTCCTGAGAACCCGATTTCGGGCAATGAATTCTGAGATCTGGCGTGAGCCGTTTTCAGTTGATTGAAGACGCCCGGTGTCGAAAGACACCGGGCGTTTTTTTGTGCGGTGGGCTACTAGTCTCATGGGTCAAATTTGCCCCACAGGTCCCATGGGCCTGCTCTGGCCTGCGGGGTCTGCCGGGTGGTGTGTGCCGGGCGGCTGGCACGCACGTTTCGCGGAGCGCACCGCGACACTGGTGCTGTATTTAGAATGCGGGGTTGCCTGAGTTATCGACGGGCAGCCACAGCAGTGAGACGGCATTGATGACGATGTCGGCTTTGCGTGGCGGGATCTGGTGGTGTTCCAGTGGCAGCAGGTCGGCGTCGTGTGCGGCGGTTACTTCCTGCAGTTCGTTTTCCAGTTCCAGCTGCAGTTCATCGTATTGTTGCTGCAGCAGCTGGTGTTGTTCTTCGGCGTTGCGGACGTCGCCGGCTTTTTCGGCGGCGGCGGAGGCATTGCGGAGGGTTGAGCCGGCGCGGCTGACGCTGGACGCATTGAGGGCTCGCCGGCCCAGCAGTGCGCTCAGTACTGTCGAGCCGAAGCTGACGGCGGCGGACAGTCGTTTGCTGGACTGCTGGGCCTGTTGTTTTTCGATGCGGTCAGCGGCTCGAGCCAGTCGTCCTGCCAGTGTCTGCAGTCGTGCGGCGTATTTGCGGCGCAGTTTTTCGGCTGCGAGGTCGCGGTTTTCGCGGACTTTTTGTCGCAGTCGAATGCGGAACTGTGCTTCTGATTCACCGGGTTCAGAGCTGAGGTCGGCTGCCGGGCAGCTGAGTACGGTGAGTCGGCGGGTGCTGTAGAGGTGATTTTTCAGTGCGGTGGTCCAGCTGCTGAACGAGCGTTTGCGGGCCAGTTCGGCGGGTGGCTGTCGGAACGGAGTGCTGGCAGCTGCGGGTGCGGTGGTCTCCGGGCTGAAGCCGGCTTCATCCCATTCTTCGGCCTGTTCCCAGGGGTTGGCGGGGACGGATTCGGCGGCGGTGTGGATGAGGGTGATCTGATCCCAGAGATCCAGTCCCAGTTTGCGGTCGACGAAGTGCAGGGAGGCTTGTCCGAGGAGTGCGGGGCGGAATTCGGCGACGGGGAGTGCGGGGTCAGGTGGCAGGAACAGTTCCTGAATTTCGGGTGGCAGCAGCGGGCGTCCGGAGTTGCCGGCTGTTGTTTGCGGGGTGCTGGCGGATTGTGAGGCGGCAGCGGTGGACAGTCGCTGGCGGCAACTGGGAGTGGTGCTGGTGTGGCGACTGGCGAGCACGGGCTGCATCAGCTGTTCGATCTGGGTACGACTGAGTGGTCCTCGCAGCCACGCCAGTGTCCAGCGGGTCTGCAGCAGTACGGGTCCGTTGTCGTGGACGTTGTTGACGACGAACATGCGTTTGCCGAGGCTGGACAGGAGCTGATCCATCTGGCTGCGGCTGAAGGCAGTGCCGCCGGCGCTGGCTGCCCCTTCCAGCCCATCCAGGACTCGTGCCTTATCCCGTTCCGTCTGCAGTCTGCCGAGGAACCAGGTGCCGCAGTTTGCCAGTCCTTTGTAGTCGAGGTCGACGGGGTTTTGAGTGGCGAGGACGATTCCCAGTCCGAACGCGCGTGCTTGTTTGAGCAGTGTGAGCATGGGTTGTTTGCTGGGTGGATTGCCGACGGGCGGGAAGTAGCCGAAGACTTCATCCATATACAGCAGTGCTCGGAGGCTGGTGGTGCCGGACTGTTGTCGCATCCAGGCGACCAGTTCATTGAGCAGCATGGTGACGAAGAACATGCGTTCCGGGTCGGACAGGTGAGCGATGGAGATGACGGCCAGCTGTGGTTTGCCGGAGGGCGAGAACAGCAGGCGGTCGATCTGCAGTGGTTCTCCTTGCAGCCATGCGGCGAAGCCGGGCGAGGCGACGAGGTTATTGAGCTGCATGGCCAGTTTGAAGCGATCGGCCTGGGGGTAGCAGGTTTCGAGTTCGAGGAAGCCGATGCGGTCGAAGGGTGGCTGCTGGATACTGCGGATGAGTGTTTCGAGAGTGAGGGTTTGTCCGTTTTGCCAGGCATGTTCGAAGATGCTGCACAGCAGAATGAATTCGCGGCTGCTGACGGGATCTGCTTCCAGCTGCAGCAGTGCCAGCAGTCCTGCGGCGGCGGCCTGGATTCGTTGTCTGAGGATTTCGGGATCTGGCGGGTGGTCGCTGGCGGGTGGTGCGAAGGATTTGAGTACTGTGAGTGGTAAACCGGCGGAACTTGCCGGAGTGTAGATGAGTGCATCGGCGGCATCGCGGAGTCTGTGGATGCGGTCGGGTGTCTGTTGCCAGTCGGCCAGTCCTTGTCGCCATGTCTGGGCGGTGTGTTGTGCGTATTCGGGGGGCTGCATTCCCAGTCGTGAGGCTTCCTGGTGGTCGATCCAGGGCAGGAAATCTGTGGGGCTGAGGCTGGGGAAGGTGAGGAGCAGGTTTCCGAGGTCGCCTTTGGGATCGATGCAGATGGCGGGAATGCCATCGATGGCGGCTTCTTCGAGGAGTGCGATTCCGAGTCCGGTTTTTCCGCTGCCGGTCATACCGGCGATAACGGCGTGTGTGGTGAGGTCTCGCGAGTCATACAGGAGTGGTTTGTGAGAGTTTGCGGGTGGTTCTGTGGTGTTTTGGAGTTCGTGTCCAAGAAAGAAGGCTCCGAGTTTTTCGTAATCGTTCATGGCAGTATATGATCTTTTGTACAGTTTTTGAAGGGGAGGGGGTATAGGTAGTTGAGTTGTTAGGTGGGTGAGTATGGCGGAAGTGAGTTGTGGTGCAAGTTTGGAATCCTTGATCAAACGGAGGGTCTTCCTTGACTTTCCTCCCTGAAGGTGACAGGATACGCGGTTCCCCCTCGCAGGCATCCGGGGTCACGATCCGTCTGGTAATCTGTAGAAAACTGTGGGGAAAGTGTTTTGCGGGCGCAGTCTGTTGGCCGAGAATCAACATTCGCGTTCGGATGGTTTGTATTTGTGAATTTGCTGATTCTGTAATTTTCAGTCTGGAAGTTCTGTCATGCCCCAGCCCAAAAGAAGGCATTCCAAGTCGCGTTCACGCAAGCGTAACAGCCACAACGCGATCAAGCCGCGTCAGCTGGCGAAGTGTCCGCAGTGCGGGACCTCTGCACCGACTCATGTGATTTGCCCGAACTGTGGCTTTTACCAGGGTCGAACTCTGGTAGAGGAACAAGAGGAATAGTCTGCGATGCGGATCGCACTGGACGCGATGGGCGGCGATTATGCACCGGGTCCGAACATCCTGGGTGCATTGGAAGCTGTCGAGCTGAACCCGGGACTGGAAGTTCTGCTGGTTGGCGATCGTGCGCGTCTTGAGGAAGAGCTGCAGCGAACGGGACCGTTGCCGGAATCGGTGCGGATTGTTGAGGCTGACGGCTGGGTGGGGATGGACGAGAAGCCTGTGACGGCATTGCGAGAGAAGCCCAACTGTTCGATTGCTCGCTGCTGGCAGCTGATGGCTCAGGGTCTGGCGGACGCAGTGGTCAGTGCTGGCCACACGGGTGCGGTTGTGGCTGCGGGCCTGAAGACTCGTCTGTTTCTCAAGGGTGTGAAGCGTCCGGGGATTGCGGTTCGGCTGCCGACGCTGAAGGGTTCCTGCATTTTGATTGACGTGGGTGCCAACCCGGCGGCTCGCCCCGAGCATCTGGCTCAGTATGCTCTGATGGGCTACGTGTATGCTCAGAAGATGCTGGGCGTGGCGGCACCGCGTGTCGGTCTGATGAATATTGGCAGTGAAGAGGGCAAGGGCACGGATCTCTACCGTGAGACTCATACTTTGCTGCAGCAGTCTGTGATTCGTGAAAACTATGTGGGTAACGTGGAGGGGCGTGATGTCTACCACGGGGATACTCATGTGATTGTCTGCGAGGGATTCGTGGGCAACGTGATTCTGAAGGTCAGCGAGGGAATGGCCGAGTTCCTGCTGAAGACGGTTGGTCGGACTCTGCTGAAGCAGCTCAATACTGAGCGTGAGCTGGCACAGGGAACCTTGGACCAGCTGACTGACCAGTTTCATTACCGCGAGTCCGGTGGGGCTCCGCTGCTGGGAATTGACGGCGTCTGCATTATCTGCCACGGTTCCAGTGATCATCGTTCGATCCGGAATGCTTTGCGGATGGCGACGGAAATGTCCAGCCACCATATCAACGCGCAGATTACTGAGTTGCTGGGCAGTACCATCTGATTAGCTGGTTTGCGCTGGTGGCTGGAATTCTGCAGGAATCCCGTTATGCCCAAGGTAGCAATTTTTTTCCCTGGCCAGGGGGCTCAGCATGTCGGCATGGGTCGGCGTCTGGCTGAGACTTTCCCGGCGGCTCGCAGTCTTTACGACCGTGCTGCTGAGATTCTGGGTTATGATCTGGCCCAGCTGTGTTTCAGCGGCCCGGCGGCTGAGCTGGATTCGACGGTGATCAGTCAGCCGGCGTTGTTTGTGACCAGCCTGGCGGCTCTTGAGAAGCTGCGTGCTGAGCTGCCGGCGGTGGCTTTGTCGTGTGAGGTGACGGCGGGTCTGAGTCTGGGCGAGTACACAGCGCTGGTGTTTTCGGGTGCGATGTCGTTTGAGGATGGGTTGCGGGTGGTGAAGCGTCGTGGTGAGGCGATGCAGGCGGCCTCCGATGCGACTCCTTCGGGCATGGTCAGCATTCTGCTGCTTGAGAAGCCGCAGGTAGAGCAGATTGTGGCTGAGGCATCGGCGCAGGGAATTCTGCAGATTGCCAACTATCTGTGTCCGGGCAATCTGGTGGTCAGTGGTGAGACAGCGGCGTGTGAGCGTGCGGCGGAACTGGCAGTTGCTGCCGGTGGCCGGGCGATTCCGCTGGCGGTTGCCGGCGCCTTTCATACTCGAATTATGCATCCGGCGGACGAATCTTTGGCGGAAGTGCTGGCCACTGTGCAGCTCCGATCGCCCGAGATTCCGGTCGTTTCCAACGTGGACGGCCGAATTCATGCGGATCCTGAGGAAATTCGTGATTTGCTGATTCGGCAGGTGGTCAGTCCGGTGCGCTGGGAAGATTCTGTGAATCTGATGCTTGGCGAAGGCTGTGACGATTTCTACGAGGTGGGTCCGGGGAAGGTGCTGCGGGGTCTTTTGAAGCGAATCAGCCGAAAATCCAACTGCACAACCGTCAACGATTCGTTTGACGAGACGGGCGGCGTCTGACTCGGGGCGTCCGGACAAAACAGAGACTGTGTCTCAATTTGTTTCCCTGCAAAATCCACGGGAAACGGGTCTGGAAAATGTCGAAACTGATGCAATATAAAGCGGTGTATTCGAATTTGATTTTCAACGGCTGATTCAGTTCCTGCTGAACCAGTCTGCTCAGATATTCATCCCAAGTCGACAGAAGGGTGTTTCCATGACGCACGTTGTTGCTGAACCGTGTTTCAACTGCAAGTACACGGACTGCGTAGTCGTTTGCCCGGTTGAGTGTTTTTACGAGGGCGAAGCGATTCTGTTCATTCACCCGGAAGAGTGCATCGACTGTGAGGCTTGCGTGCCTGAGTGTCCGGTTGCGGCAATTTTCCATGCTGACAATCTGCCGGCCGAGTGGAAAGACTATACTGCTCTGAACGCCGAGATGGCTCCGCTGTGCCCCGGCATTACTGAGCAGAAGACATCCATGGCCGAGACGCATGGCTCCTGCACGACTCCTCGCAAGTAATCACGTCTGTGTGTCTGGTTTGATGCACTGTAAAGCTCTGGCAACCCGCCAGAGCTTTTTTTTGGCAGTGTGAGGTGTGCTGCATGAGTCGCGTTTCGGTGTTATTGCCGATGCTGCAGAACTGGAGCTGTCACAACTGTGGTGGTTGTTGTCGCGAGCATGAGATTACGATTACAGAGTCTGAGCGGCAGCGGATTGAGGGCCAGGGCTGGGAGGCGGCTGACGGGGTGCCGACGGATCGTCCGTTGCTGGTGCGCGGTGCGGCGGGCTGGCGTTTGAATCATCAGGCGGACGGGGCCTGTGTATTTCTGGACGATCGTGGCTTATGTCGGATCCATGCGAAGCATGGCGAGCAGGCGAAGCCTTTGGCGTGTCGGATGTATCCGTATGCGATCCATCCTGCCGGCTGGAGTTTAACAGCCAGTCTGCGTTTCAGTTGTCCTTCGGTGGTGCAGAATCTGGGGCTGGCCATCACTGAGGCTCGAGCTGACATCGAGTCACTGGCTGCCGAGGCGACGACATCGAAGAGTGTTGAGGTGCCGTGTCCTGAGCTGCGTGCCGGGGTGGAGTTTGACTGGGGTCGAATGACGCGGCTGCTGGCGTGGGTGGAGCGTGGTCTGGAGCAGACGGCGGTGCCATTATCGCAGCGTCTGCAGCGTCTGCTGTTATTGCTGGAGCTGCTGGAGCGGAGTGGTCCGGACACGGTGTCCGAGGAGTCATTTTTGCATTTGCTGCCGGTGTTGTATATGACGGCAGAGCGAGCGTATCCGAAGGTGACGGACGAGGCGGCCGGGGAACAGTCAGAGCCGGTTCCGCAGCGGATTGCGCGGGTGATGTTGCGTCAGCTGGTGGCGCAGCTGGTGCGACATGACACGTCTGAGACGGTGTCGGCTGGTCCGTTGCGGCGTTTGCGGCTGTTGCTGGACGGTGTGCGGATGACTTTGGGTCTGGGTTTAGTTCCTGAGTCACCTGATCCGAATTCGGTGCGTGTGGCGTTTGTCGAGCGACCGGGGTTAGCGGGTCGGCGTCGGCGGGTGCGATTTTCTGAGCTGGAGCGGGGATATGGGGGCGGACGGGGTGTGATAGACGAGCTGTTTCATCGGTATTTTCATGTGAAGCTGCAGGGGCGGGCATTTTGTGGGCCGGCTTTTTACGGGTATTCGGTGATTGACGGTTTGCGTTCGCTGGTGCTGATGTATCCGGCGGTCCTCTGGGTGGCTCGCCTGCGTGCTGCGGGCGAGGATCGTGCGGCGCTGCAGTTGCGGGACGTGCAGGCGGCGCTGGCGGTACTGGACCACAATTTTGGTTATTCGCCGGTGCTGGGTCTGCGGTCATCGCGGCAGCGGGTGCAGCAGCTGGCCCGGCTGCAGCAGATTGCTCCGCTGGTCGTCTGGTACGGCCGTTGATGCCGGAGTGTCTGAGAATGATTTGCGGTTTCAGGAGATTCGGAAAATGCGCTGTCGCCTGGAAACGGCGGGCTCTTTAGAATTCAGGGGGACTCGGCTGAAAGTCGGGTCTGCCCCACCCGGTTTATTCTTCGGAAATTGCCATGCGCAGCGAATCAGAAGTACTGTTCGAAGACAATCCTTTTTCCATTCCTGTAGCTGACCGTGTTCGTCGGTTGCCGCCGTATTTGTTTGGAACGATCAACAAGCGGAAGTATCAGCTGCGAGTTGCGGGTGTTGACGTGATTGATCTGGGGATGGGCAACCCCACGGATCCTCCTGATCAGCAGATCGTGCAAAAGATCGAAGAGTCGCTCGCGGATCCTCGCAATCACCGCTATTCCGTATCCAACGGAATCGGCAATCTGCGCAAGGAAGTGGCGGCTCGCTACATGAAGCGTTACGGAGTGCGTCTGGACGCCAATGATGAGGTCCTGGCCTGTCTGGGTTCCAAGGAAGGATTCAGCCACATGTGTCTGGCGATGATGGGGCCCGGTGACACGGCCATCGTCCCGGCTCCGTCCTTTCCAATTCACGTCTATTCTGTGATGCTGGCATCCGGCAACGTGATTGCTCTGGATGTTCGCGATCCTGACAAGTTCCTGCGGAACATTGCGTATACGTGCGAGCATTTGGTGCCGAAGCCGAAGCTGGTGGTGGTGAATTTCCCGCACAATCCATCATCAACGGTGGTTGAGCAGGACTTTTTCGTTGAGCTGGTGCGGCTGGCGAAGAAGCATCACTTCCTGGTGATCAGTGACTTTGCTTATGCGGACGTGTGTTTTGACGGCTATAAGGCTCCCAGCTTCCTGTCGACTCCGGGAGCCCTGGATGTGGGGATTGAGCTGACGTCCATGAGCAAAAGCTACAGCATGGCTGGCTGGCGGATTGGCTTTTGCTGTGGCAACCGTGAGATGGTGCGTGCGCTGGCGACAATCAAGGGTTATTACGACTACGGCATTTTTCAGCCGATCCAGATCGCGGCGATTGTGGCGATGCGGCACTGTGATCATGCGATTGATGAGATGGCGACCGAGTATCAGTCGCGGCGTGATGCGTTGTGTGAGGGTTTGCGGCGGATTGGCTGGAATCCGATTGTGCCGAAGGCCGGCATGTTTGTGTGGACCGAGATTCCTGAGCCGTGGCGGAAGATGGGTTCCATTGATTTCGCGATGAAGCTGTTGAACGAGGGTGGAGTTGCTGTGAGTCCGGGGCGTGGGTTTGGTCCGGAGGGCGAGGGTTATCTGCGGCTGGCGATTGTGGAGAACAGCAAGCGTCTGCGACAGGCTGTGCGGCAGATTGACCGTTGTCTGTCTGCGGAATCTGACCGCAGTGAGGCTCCGTCACCCGACGCTGCCTGAGTGGTGCCACGGATGCGTTTGGCCACGGATGTTTTTTTGGCTACGGATGTTTTTTAGCCACGGATGTTTTTTTAGCCACGGATGAACACGGATTTTCACGGATGAATCGCAGGTGTTGGGTGGTTTGAGCGAGGAATGCACTGCGAATCGGATGCGGATGAAGTAGCTCGGGCTTTCCAGCCCGAGCTCTGTGTTCGAGGGCACAGTGCGAACACGTGCGGTGCCGATTGCTGGGGTGTCACAGCACGCGTGATGTTCCGACGTCCGACGCTGCCTGAGTGGTGCCACGGATGCGTTTGGCCACGGATGTTTTTTTAGCCACGGATGAACACGGATTTTCACGGATGAATCGCAGGTGTTGGGTGATTTGAGCGAGGAATGCACTGCGAACCGGATGCGGATGAAGTAGCTCGGGCTTTCCAGCCCGAGCTCTGTCATTGAGGGCGCAGTGCGAATTGTCATTTGGCCCGTGGTGCTGCTGCGCAGCGGCGAGTTCAGGGTTGTTTTGCTGCGGCCTGTTCTGCTGACTGATACAGCCGGGCCAGTTTCAGCAGGATGGTTTCCAGCTGCTGCAGGTAGTCGGTTTCGCTGAGCTGTTCTTTTTGCAGTTTCAGCTGATTCAGTTCGGATTCCAGCTGATCGCGTTCCTGTCGCTGTGCGGCGGTCAGCAGTCGTTCCTGGGGGCTGAGCACCAGGCACAGCTCGGCAGCGCGGCGGCCATCGATTGGCTTGTCAGCTTTGACCTGAGCGCTGGGTTTCAGGCCATTGAAAATCTCTGCACGAACTCCCTGCTGATCTCCGTTGTCATCCAGCAGCGAATGTTCTGTCGCCAGTCGTCCTTCTGTCTTGTAGAACTCTGCCGTGCGGCGGGCGGCGAACAGCCAGGCTTCCAGCAGCGATGTTTGTCCGTCGCGATCGATGTCACCTTCCAGTCCGGCAATGGCTGCGGACATGTAGTCACCGAAGCGTGAGTACTGCAGCTGGTTGCCGTCTTTGGTGGCCGTGATGACGCAGCGATCGGGGCCTGAGAGAGCATTCAGAAAGGGGGCACTGCAGGAGCCGCAGATCACGGCTGCGAGTGGTCGCTGCAGTGGCCGGCAGGCTGCAGCCAGTTCTTCGGCTGAAAGATCCGGACCTTGCAGGTTTAGCCGTGCGTCGCGCTGGTCAAAGGTGCCGTGTCCGATGAACACCAGCCACAGCGGCGCTGTACTTTTGGCGGCGGCGCTGCGAGCGACGGCAGCCAGAACGGCATCGCGATCGGGGGTTGAGTCAGCATTTGCAGCTGAGTCGGAACGACCAATGACGGTCACCTGTGCTCCGGCCTGTTCGGCCGCCTGCTGCCAGCGATCAGCCCACAGGGCAAATGCCGCCGCATACTCGTCCTTACCGGCGGCGCCGACGATCAGCAGCAGCTGGCTGCGGTCTGCGTCAGTGACCGGCTGCTGCGCACAGACAAGTTGTGTCAGCAGGCACCAGCCAAGGCTCAGCCGAACCAGCAGGCTAAAATGTGTCATGGCAAACCTCTTCGCCGCCGCATTGTCCAGTCGGCCGCCAGGCAGGCAACCGCAGTCATGAACACCCACCATGAATGCCAGATGGGCCAGGACCAGATTTCACTGAGCGGGGCGTCTGCCTGGGGCAGGCTGGCCGCCAGTTTTTCGATCTGATCCAGTTCTGTGACTTTTCCGCCTGTCCCTTCTGCCAGCTGGTCCAGCCAGCTTCGATTGATGCGGACGGACTGCATTTCCTGCTGATCCGGCTGACTGGCCCAGCCGATGGCGGCGGTCAGCGGAGCTTCAGAGGCATCGGCCAGCAGTGCAGTGGCTTCTGCTTTCCATGAACCGGGCATGGCGGCGGCGAGGCTGGCTTCGAATAATCCGGCTTCTGAATCTGAGGGCGTGGCCGTCAGTTCAAACACCTGGCCGTCAGGTGCGGTCACAGAGAACCGCACATCGGCATTTTCCTGGACGCTGAAGTCGGCGTTACGGACAAGAGCTGTCAGCGTGACTGCTCCGGTGCCCTGCTCTGCTTCTTCCCGCACACGGACCTCCATTCGCTGCGGGACGTCGGCCACCAGCCAGCGCATCAGCTGCCGACAGGCTCGCGCGTGGTCACTGAGATCTTCTGCTGGTTTTCCGAGCGCTGGTGAAGGCTGCGGCTGCTGCGGTGTGACAGCGGTATTTGTCAGAGCATTCAGGCCGTCCTGCAGTCTCCAGCGCCACAGATCACCGACACACACAGCTCCCGTGCGGCCTCGTCCAAATCGCTGGACGACCAGAGCCGGCCAGTGAGTTCCGCTGCTGTCTTCGACCTCGGCCATCACGATGGCACCTGGCCGCACATAACCGGCTGGATTGAGCGTGACAAAAGCGGGCATCTGCTGCAACCGCTGCTGCTCGGCGGTTTCATCATCCCGCAGTCGCACCCAGGGCTGCAGCCAGCCATCGCGAGTGAGCGTGAGTCGTACGGGAGTGGTGGGGAACTGGGCCCTGCGTTCCAGATCAATCGGCAGCAGTTCGCCGATCGGGGTGCGATTGTAGTCTCCCTGAGCAAACGATTCCTGGCCGGACATCATCAGCAGTCCGCCGCCGCGCTGACTGACAAAGTCGTACAGCAGTTTCATCTGATCGGCGAGAAAGAAGTCGGCTTCCAGATCGTCGAGGATCACGGCATCGTACTGAAACAGCTCTTCAGCTTTCTGCGGGAAGCCGCCCTGCAGTTCGTTTTCGGCGACGTTCAGGCGAATCAGTACCGCTTCGTCATATTCTTCGACGGTGTCCGGATCGGCTTTGTCAAAACCGCGGAACAGCGAATTTGACGTCTGTCCCTCGCGACCGCGAAAGTCGAATTTGGCTTCTTTGCGAGCGATGCGGATCAGCCCGGTGATGGACAGTAAGGGGTCCGTTTCAACAGCCCGTCGAAGAAACTTGAAGTCCCAGTTTGGCCTGCCTGACACATAAAGAATGCGTTTGGGGCGAGCACTGCGGTCAACTGCGATCAGCTGCGTATTGTTGACAAGCGTTGCTTCCTGCTGCTGTGACTGACCGGCAGCATCCAGCAGCTGGACGGCAATCTGATAGAACACTGTTCCGGCAGTGGTCGGGCGATGTCGAAATTTTAGCGGGTCAGCGACGGAAACATCGCGAGTCTGTGTTTCGATGGTGTTGCCGGCGGCATCTGTGAGTGTGACCTGCACCTGCCCGGATGTGGTGCCTTCGATGCGGGGCGTGACCTGCAGTGTGACGGGGGCGTCATCAAACGCCGACTGCGAGACTGTCCAGACACCCACGGCGGCGTCCGGCAGTCCCTGCCCGGCAGATGGCACCACCGGGTAGACGGGCGGCAGCAGTTTCAGCAGTTCAGGATCCAGCTGCCCGTCGGTGGCATTTCCATCTGTGAGCAGCAGGATACCGGCGAGGGGCTGACCCTGGTATCGCTGCTGCAGACTGCGGAGTGCAGCGTTCAGTGAAGACGCCCGACCGTTGAATTCTACGTTGTCCAGACGATCGGTCTGCAGCAGTCGATCGGCGGAAGTGTAGCGGCGCAGTTCGAAGTCCTGGCTAAGTCTTCTGATCCAGCCGACAGGTTCCGGGTTTTCGCCGGCTTTCAGGGCGTCTGTGAACTGTGCAGCGCGAGTCTGATCGGTCCCGTCGATACTGACCAGATGACTGCGACTGTTATCCGCCACGATGGCCAGCACGTTGGCCCCGGAACGCGGCCGCGAGCTGCTCCAGAGCGGATTTACGAGGCAGGCGGCGAGCAGCAGCCAGGCGATGGTTCTGAGGAGTGGTCCGAGCCACTGCGTGGAGAGCCGATGGCGGTTCAGCCAGAAGATGCTGAGCAGTCCGATGGCGGCTGTCGCGGCTGCCGGCCAGATCCAGGCACGGTCGCCAACGACAAATGTCGCCGGAGCGAGGCAATTAAGAAAAACGCTGCAACCGTACATGACCAAAGTTCCCCGCGGACCCTGCTTCCCGCAGCCCAAACTGTGGCAGGTTCGGAGGCTGTTGTAAACTTAGGTGACTTGAGAATGCAGAGAATTTTCGAACCGCGAACCGTACGAATTCGGTCACGCGGTTTGTGCGATGGCAACCGTGCGGTGGCTTCCATGCCATAAAACGCAGACTCAGGAAAGTGGAAAGGAGAGCCGGACAGGCTGTCATCACCGGCTAAGTCACCGCCGTCTGCTTCTGCTTATGACGCTGATCCGTAAGAGTTTGTGTGCAGGGGTGGGGGAGAATGCGGTGACGGGAGGGATTTCCGGCTGAAGCCGGGACTATGAACCGGGGGAGCGTTTTCCTTCGCGTCTCCGCGTCTTCGCGTGAGACGAACTGTGTGCAGAGCACAGCTGCGGCAGTCGGTGCAGAGTGGGTGTCACCCCTCACCCCCGTCCCCTCTCCCCTTTCAGGGGCGAGGGGTGCTAATGCGGTCCCCTCTACCCTTTCAGGGGCGAGGGGTGCTAATGCGCTGAAGGGAGGGATTTCCGGCTAAAGCCGGGACTATGAACCGGGGAGCGTTTTCCTTCGCGTCTTCGCGTCTTCGCGTGCGACGAAATGTCTGCAGAGCACCGCTGCGGCAGTGGGTGAGGAGTGGGTGGCACCCCTCACCCCTGTCCCCTCTCCCCTTGCAGGGGCGAGGGGTGCTAATGCGGTCCCCTCTACCTTTTCAGGGGCGAGGGGTGCTGTTGCGGTGAAGGGAGGGATTTCCGGCTGAAGCCGGGACTATGAACTCGCGAGCGTTTTCCTTCGCGTCTTCGTGTCTTCGCGTGCGACAAACTGTGTGCAGAGCACCGCTGCGGCAGCAGGGGCAGAGTGGGTG
>JBJTPZ010000023.1:0-3737 GCA_046075365.1 Planctomycetaceae bacterium | reverse complement strand
GGTTTCCTTCGTTTCCGTCACGCAGCAGTTCAACACCACGCATTCCATGGGACGCCTGACGCTCAACATTCTGCTGTCGTTCGCGCAGTTTGAGCGGGAAATCATCGGCGAACGCATCCGGGACAAACTGGCGGCCCAGCGACAGAAGGGCAAATGGACCGGGGGAACGCCGGTGCTCGGGTTCGACGTGGATCGATCGGGACCAAGCCCCAAACTGGTGATCAACGTCGCTGAGGCCCAGCGCGTCCGGCTGGTCTTCGGGTGGTACCTGGAACTGCAGTCGCTGCTGGAGGTGCAGAGGCGGCTGAACCAGCGCGGGTGGTGCACAAAGACGTGGACAACGCGCCGCGGAAGCGAACGCGGTGGCAGCGAATTCGACAAAAAGAGTGTCCACGCGCTCCTGACCAACCCCCTTTACGTCGGGAACATTTGCCACAAAGAGCGGCAGTTCAAAGGGGAACACCAGGCGATCATCGAGCCGGCCACCTTTGAAGCCGTCCAGAAACTGCTGAAGCAAAACAGCCGCACGGGAGCATCCGACAGCCGCAACAGGCACAATGCCCTGCTGCGTGGACTGCTCTGGTGCACGGCCTGCCAGCGGGCGATGGTGCATACGTTCACCAAACGAAAAAACCGGATGTACAGGTACTATACCTGCACGAAGGCCATCAGCAGCGGCCACGACCGCTGCCCGAAACCCAGCATTTCGGCACACGAGGTCGAGACAACCGTTCTTGACCACGTGCGGAGGATCGCCGCGGATTCCGAACTGCGATCAGAAGTGCTCCGGCAGGCTCAGGACACCATCGCCGCCGAATTGAAGCAGCTCGATGAGTTGCAGAAACCGTTGCTTTCGCAGCGCAGGCACCTCGAGTCCGAGATTCGCAATGCGGCCCTGAAACCGGTGTCGCCCGCAGCCATCGACGAACTGGCGGAACTGCAGCGACGCACCGGGAAGATTGATTTGCAGCTGGAAGAACTCGAACGGCAGCGAACAGAGCGTCAAGGCGAGTCCATCACGCCGGAAGAGGTCGGGGACGCATTTGCCAACTTCGACGATCTGTGGAATCACTGGAGTCCCAGAGAACAGGCGAATCTGGTGGAACTGCTGGTGGCAAAGGTGGAATGCCACACAGCCGAAGGCGCCGTGAGCATCGTGCTTCACGACAGCGCAATCCGGAAATTGATGCATCGAACGCGGGAGACACAGGATGTTGCGCATTGACGCGAAAATCACCCACACGTCCGGGAAGCGTGGACGGCGGCGATCCGACCGGCCGGCTCCTGCCCCGGCTCCGCCGCGAATCTCACGCCTGATGGCCCTGGCGATTCGTTACGCTGATGCGCTTGATCAGGGTGAACTGCAGGGTCTCAACGAACTGGCGGAACGCACACATGTTTCCCAGCCCCGCGTAACTCAGGTGCTGAACCTTGTCTGGCTGGCTCCCGACATCCAGGAGGCACTGCTGTTTTTGCCCCCAACGCTGGAGGGGCGTGAACTGATTCACGAAAAGCGGCTTCGTCCACTGACGAAGGAACTGTGCTGGAAGCGGCAGCGGGAACTGTGGCAGCAAATGCTTGACACCACCACATCTGGTGGTCGCTGAACCCGCCATCATTTCAAGAGGAAAAACTGATTTTTCGCAAAAAAGTTTTTCTGGGACCGCGATCTTTCGGTCCTGCAACGACTTAGCGTTGGCAGGGGTGGCACGACATCGTTTGAGCGAGAAATTGCCTGTTGACAGACGGCGTGGCTCGGATAGATTTCGCCCCTTCCCCTTCTTTCAGTTCCGCCGCGTGATGTTCGTGGTGGCGTCGTCGCAGAGGTCTCTCCGATGCCTTTCTCTTCTTCCAATCTCACGTCCCAGGCTGCCATTCTGCACTCCGCACGGAGTACATGGGGTGGCTGGGCGTTTCTGGCACAGGATCGTGAACTCCGGCTGGTCGCCGTTGAACTGCCTCCGCCCGCACAGTAAGCGGTGCGATAACCGAACCATCATGATGTTTGAAATCGGGGTGCGTATGCGCGCGCGGATGTGACGCGTGTTCTTTCGGCAGGAAGCCGCTTTCGTCGTGTTTGCACGAGGAATAGAGCGATGGCTCGCTCGTTCGATCCGGTTGCAGTGCTGAAAACGCTGTCTCGTTCACTGCTGCGCAAGTTTCTGGATCTTCACTATCCCATTCCGGACAACGATGTTCCGTGGACGCTGTCCGCATCGCCACGTCGCATCACGTTTCTGGAGGAGTGGATGTCGCTCCCGGAAGACCAGCGAGAGCGGATGCAGCTCACATTGCAGGAGATCTTTCACCTGTCGTGCGAAGACGGCATGCAGTCTTTGAGCACGGAACTGCGGGCAACGCGGCCGGAAAGCCTCGCAGATTTCAGCCGTCTGCCACATCGCCTGGACCAGGCGATGTGGAGCTGGCTGCACCACCGGGACATCTTTGATCACGCCATTCTGTTTGCTCAGGCAGATCGCCTGTCGCATGGCAGGTTGTGGAAACGCTGGAAGGTCTCACCACCCATGCAGATGGAGATCACTGCGGAAAATCTGAAGGCTCTCGAAAAGAAGCTGGCCGCATGGTATTTCACACGCGAAATGCGTGGTCGCCACTGCAGCATTCACCACTTCCAGCGACAAAACGGAGTGCACTACTTCTTCGCGTACCTCGATGACTGGCCCAACGCCCTGATGAAGTTCAATGCCGAAGGTCAGCTGCACGCCAGCCACGGTCGCTACGCATTCAACAACGTCTTCGCTTACGACAGCCACAGCGGGATGCTGGATATCACGGCAGCGCCTCGGAAAGCCTCTGAAGAAACCTTGCCACGCATGTTTGCCGAGACCATTCTTGGCATCAGCCAACTGGCTGCCTGTCGCATTCGCCGAGCGTATCGACTGGACCATCTGCTGCATCCGCAGTTCGAATTCAAAACGGATCCGACTGACAGCATTGCACACATTCAACTGACGCACATGCGGGTCGGCCACCGCAGCGTGAAGCCGGACGGACGTTACAAAGAGCTGGGATTCGGGCGTGACGAATCGCTTGCTCAGATTCGTGATTGTGTCCGCAAAGAACTGGTGGACGCCGATTTGGATCGGGACCTGCTGATGGTGCACTCAGTCGGGTTCCGCCTGAAGTTTCGCTCCCGCAATAACGCCCGTGCGCGGTCGCTCAGCTTTCACATCAGTGCACCCAACACATGTGATTTGAAAGAGAAGCCTGAAGACCTGCGACAGGTCGGCGAACACTGTCTGAAATTGTGGAGCATCACCAATGACTGATTGGCTCAGCAAGCTGTGGACTCTCATGGACCGGCACTCCGAATGCCAGAATTTTTCGGTCTTCAGGGACTGGATCCCTGACGACGCTGTGGACAACCTGCTGGCCAGGTGGCTGCGGCCGCAGGTCGCAGGCTCGCTGGCCATCTGCCCCGACTGCAATCTCGCTGCCGAAGACTGCACAGTCATCGAGGCTCCATCCGGTCGCACGATGGTCGTAGCGACCTGTCGCGAATGCGGCTGTCGCGAACTGCCGGCGGAGGAATCCGCAACTGCCGTGTTCGACTTTGAGCAGATCGCAGCGTTTTTGAATTCCACGCTGAAACTGCGGGGAATGCAGGAAACTCGCGTGGCCGGGCATCTGTGGTGGCTGGGAGCCACACCGTGGCAGGGGAAACTGAGAGACGTCTGGTTGGTGCGGGGTTTTGCAGGGATCCCGGAATCGACGTG
>JBJTPZ010000022.1:0-5844 GCA_046075365.1 Planctomycetaceae bacterium | reverse complement strand
GGGGCTCCGCCAAGAGCATCCACCATCAGCCCACTGTCCTCGCCAATCACCCACTGGCCCAGATGCAGAGCAGTCTGGGTCGCTTTTTTGGCAGCATTCTCAGCAAACGTCGTCCCGTCTTCCACCACCTCGGGCACCTCTGCAAAGTCCGTCACCGGAACCACTTCAAACCCATACGGCAGCAGGATCTCGGAAACTTCGCGAGTCTTCTTTTTATTGCGGCTGGCCAGCACAATCCGAAGCGGTGACGAAAAAGGCATATGCATGGGAAACTTCAAGTGGAAACGAAATCCGGACCGTCCACGACACAGGGATCATACAGAACGGACGCGGCAAAGCGTAGTTCGCAGGGATCACAAGCACCGGAATAGCCGGGCAGATTCGCCAGTTGCGTCCGGCGTGTGCTTTTCAGCGGCACAATCGGGTGGGAAATGTCGTGCTTTTGAGAGGTGTGCTCGGGCTGGAAAGCCCGAGCTACGGTTAGGGGTCTTAAGTCTTTCGTGACACTGAAGACTAAACTACGGTGCGGGGGCACCCGTCCGCCCGACGACCATGCCATTCTCACGCAAAAATATCGCTGACAACCCGGCCATGTACATCCGTCAGGCGGAAATCCCGGCCCGAATAGCGGAAGGTCAGTTTTTCATGGTCAATTCCCATCAGATGCAGCATCGTGGCATGCAGATCATGCACGTGCACTTTGTTTTCCTGTGCCGCAAATCCAAATTCGTCAGTGGCACCGTAGGCCATTCCGCCCTTCACACCCCCGCCAGCCAGCCAGACACTGAACCCGTGATTGTTGTGGTCACGCCCGTTGGATCCTTCGGACACCGGAGTCCGTCCGAACTCACCACCCCACAAAATCAACGTGTCCTCCAGCAGCCCGCGTTCCTTCAAATCCCGAATCAGTGCGGCAATCGGCTGATCCACAGCGCGAGCCTTGTCGGCATGCCCCGGAATGTTCTCGTGGTCGTCCCACGGCTGACCGTTTCCGTAAAATACCTGCACCATTCGGACGCCGCGTTCCACCAGACGCCGCGCGGCAAGACACCCCTTCGCGAATTCACCGCCTCCATAGGCGTCAATGGTCGTCTTCGACTCCTGCGCCAGATCAAACACCTCCTGCGCCTCGGTCTGCATCCTGAACGCCATTTCAAGACTTTGAATCCTCGCCTCCAGCGGATTGTCCTGACCGCCTCGCCGCGACAAATGCAGCTCGTTCATCCGCTTCAACAGGTCCAGCTGTTCACGCTGGGCCGACCGCGAGACCTGACCGTTGTTAATGTCCCGAATTACGGTCTGCGGATTGATGTTCGAATTGTTGATTTGAGCACCCTGGTAGATTCCCGGCAGGAACCGATTTCCCCACAGCGCGGGACCCACCACAGGCTTGCCCGGACACAACACCACAAAGCCCGGCAGGTTTTGATTTTCAGTGCCCAGACCATACAGCAGCCATGAACCCATCGACGGTCGAGTCGGCTGGGTTTCGCCGCTGGTCATCATCAGCAGTGATGGTTCATGATTCGGAATATTCGTGTGCATCGAACGAATCACACACAGCTCGTCCGCACACGTCCCCAGATGCGGAAAAATCTCGCTGATCTCCAGCCCCGACTGACCATGACGGCTGAACTTGAACGGCGATTTCAGCAACCCCCCCGTGCGGCGCTCGGTCTTCAGATCTGCTCCGGATGGTCGCTGACCATGATACTTCTCCAGCGCCGGTTTTGGATCGAAGGTGTCGACCTGCGAGGGTCCGCCATTCATGAACAAATGGATGACTCGCTTCGCGCGAGCCGGAAACATGGGCTGCTTCGGAGCCAGCGGCGCTGTGCCCGTCCGCTCGGACCCCGACACGCACTCACCGGACAACAGACCCGCCAGACCCAGTGCTCCCAGCCCCGTTCCAAAACGCTGCAGCAGATCACGCCGTGAAAATCCAGCCGCCAGCCCCGCCAGCTCAGTTTGAATGGTGTTCATCGTTGTCAGTCCTTAATCCAGATACATGAATTCGTTGCTGGCCAGCAGAATCTGAGCATATCGTTCCCAGCGGTTCAGCGCAGTTCCATCCCGCACGTCGGCGGCATCCTCAGCAGTCACATACGCCAGTCCCAGCTGCAGTTCGTCGTCGCTGGGGGCTCGACCAAAGGCCAGCTGAAAAGCCAGCGTAATCCGAGCTGTCGCATCATCACCCGCTTCCGCCTGCAGCCTTGCCGCAAACGCTTTCGCCTGGTTCAGCATGAATGGGCTGTTGATCACAAACAGCTGCTGCTGAGGCACAGTGGTTTCAGAACGAGTCGACGCTGTGATATTGGCATCCGGAAAATCAAACAGCCGCAGCATATTGTCCAGCTCGTGCCGACTGACAAACGCATACACCGTGCGACGACTGTTGTTTTCTTCAGCCAGATTGGTCGAGGGACCTGCCAGCTGGCGATCCAGTCGGCCGGAAACCGCCAGCAGGGCATCGCGCCACGACTCGACGTCCAGCCGGCGACGATTCATCCGCCACAGATAGCGGTTGTCCGCATCGATCGCCATGCCCGCCTCACTTGGCAGGGAACTCTGCTGCCAGACAGCACTCAACAGCAGCTCGCGATGCAGAGCCTTCACAGACCAGCCCAGTTCCTGAAACCTGACAGCCAGCCAGTCCAGCAGTTCAGGATGAGTCGGACGCTCGCCCAGACTGCCGAAATTGTCCGGGGTTGAAACCAGCCCGCGACCAAAATGCTGCTGCCAGATGCGATTTACCATCACCCGCGCAAACAGCGGATTGCTTCGAGCAGCAATATCCTCGGCAAGCTGCAGTCGACCACTGCCCTGCTGATAGGGCGCGGGCTGATCACCCGCCAGAATTTTCAGGAAACGTCGTGGGGCGACATCACCCTGATTGGCCGGGTTGCCGCGGACAAACACTTTCATGTCCGCCGGCGAACCGTCAGCGATGACATGCGCTACCGGATACATCGCCGGATGCGCCTTTCGCAAACGCTCCAGTTCATCACGACTGGCCTTCAGCTGCTGCTGCTGCTGGTCCGGCAACAGCTTCTCAAGCTGCTGCAGATCCACTGCATACACACCCTGCTCGCCAAATACCTGCGTCAGCAGATCACTTGCGATCAGGTTCAGATCGGTGGGCGTCTGAGTATACACGCGGAACTGCACGCTGGCAGCTTCACCGCAGCCGCCCTGATCGGTGCCGCTGTGATCCAGCCCGGCGGTAGCGCGAAAACGCAGCGTCCCCGCGGGCAGGTCGTAGATGATGTGGGAAGTGGCATGAGTCCCGAGGCCATGTTTGAACTCGCGACCGCCGATCTTCAGCCGACCGCCCTGCACGTTGCGGTTCAGATTGACGTTGCCATAGGTGGCTGTCACCGCCCGCCACTTCAGCTCGGAAAGCGGGGTTTCGCCAGCTGCGGTCACCAGCCGAGCTTCCGCCCAGTCTGCGTGGTCACAGCTGTCACCGTCGCCGGCGTTTGTCACGACAAGGTGCAGTTCCTGAGCACCAGCCAGTTCCAGATCAACATCCGCAGACGGCTTCGATTTGCGAACGATATCGCTGGACCACAGGGCATTTCCAGCAGGAGCCAGCCTGCGCAGCTCAGTCACTTCCTCAGCAGTCAAAGTTCCCTGTTTCTGTTTCAGCAGCAGCTGCAGGTGCTGCTGGATTTCCGCCGCAGCGGCCGTCACCGCAGCCGGAATTTCCCCTGCAGCGGCACCGGTGGCCGGATCCGGCAGCGCAGCCCAGCTCCGCAGTGCCGGATGACTGTCTTTGTGCTTCTGCAGCAGGTCGAGCCAGCGTTTCAGAAACTGCGGATTCAGTTCGGCTGCCCGCGCTGCACCGTCAACATCGCCGCCAGCCCGCAGTTTCCAGGCCGCCAGCAGATAAGCGGAGACCTGCGGCAGCTGCGATTCACGAACCTGAGGCCCGGATTCGGCAATCCGCTTTTTAATGGCCTCATCCAGTTCCTTCAGCCGCGTCTGAGCCTGATTGTATGCCTCAACTTCCGGCTGCGGCACCAGCGGAGCAGTGTGCAGGCGACTGCTGCTGAAGATGCCGGCAAGGGAGTAGTAATCCTGAGTCGGCACGGGGTCAAACTTGTGGTCATGGCACCGCGCACACGAGACTGTCAGCCCGAGAAAGCCGCGACAGAGGGTATCGATGCGGTCGTCCAGCTCGTCGGCAGCCGCTTTGGCAGCATCCGTGTTTTTGTAGTACTGCGGGCCCAGACCGAAATAACCCAGCGCCGGCAGCTCAACCAGCCGCTGATCCTCGGACATGGGCAGCAGATCGGCCGCAATCTGCAGCTTAACAAACTGGTCGTAGGGCAGATCGCGGTTAAAAGCCGAAATCACCCAGTCCCGATAACGCCAGCCACTGGTATTCGGGCTGACTGCAAACGTGTGCGCCTGATCTTCAGAAAAACGCGCCACATCCAGCCAGTAACGCCCCCATCGCTCGCCGTAATGCGGGCTTTGCAGCAGCCGATCAACCAGCCTGGCAAAGGCATCAGGTGCATCGTCAGCCAGAAAAGCAGCCACGTCAGCAGGCGCTGGCGGCAGCCCCAGCAGATCAAAGGTCGCACGCCGAATCAGCTCAGCCTTGCTGGCCGGAGGCGACGGATGCAGGCCCTGCCGCTCCATCGCTGCCAAAACAAAACGATCCACATCACCGACAGGCCACGCCGTTTGCTGAACCACCGGCACGGCCGGCTTTTGCGGCGGTACAAACGACCAGAACTGCCGCGCTGAGTTAAAATCAATTGACTTCTTCGCGGCAGCAGCAGGACCCGTTCGCGGATCTGCGGCACCGTTCTCAATCCACAGTTCAAAGTCCTTCACCACCGCAGCAGGAAGACGGCCGGTCGGAGGCATCTGGAAGGTTTCATACTGCAAGGCATGAATCAGAACGCTTTCAGTGCTGCGACCTGGAATGATCGACGGACCACTGTCACCACCGGCAAGCAGACCAGCTGCCGTGTCCAGCAGCAGTCCGCCCTTGACACTTTTGGACTGGGCCGAATGACACTGATAACAGTGCTGCACCAGCACCGGTCGGATCTTCGCTTCAAAGAAATCCAGCTGAGCCTGGCGGTCGGCAGCTGGTTCATCTGCCTGCAGTACTGCACCGGACTGTGTGCACAGCAGCATTGCAGTGCTGCAGACAGCACTGCAAAAGATCGTGATTTGGCGGAGTGATGGCATAAGACATCCAGAAAATCAGCGGCGCAGCTGATCAGCGAGAGCCGGTTGATTCAAGCAGGCACCGGGGTGAAGCCGCAGTGGTTCAGGTGGGAATTTGAGGCGGGGACAAACTCAGTATCCTATCGAAGATCGGCGTGTCGGACGATGCAAAAAAACGGGGGAAATCGGGGAATTTGCAGAACGGTCAGAACAGGTGTAAATCGGCAGCGATTTTGCTTGACAGGGCCCGATTTGGGGCCCCGCCGCCTTTTCCCGGCACCTCGTGAAAGATTTCACACAGCAACTGACCAAAATCACGGCACAAGTCGCTAAAATCTCGCGTACGGCACAATCGAACTTTTTTCCTCGGCGGCTTCCCCGCCCGATCTCTGCCCTGTTCCAACTCAGATTCACCACCGCATGACCAGCGACTCTGATTCCGCAACGACCATGTCAGCCGCAACACCTCGGGCCAAACTCCGTTCGCGCTGGGTCTGGCCCCTGGGAATTTTCCTGTTGACTGCAATCGGCACTGTGCTGGGCAATCGATTTTCCGACAGCCGCACGGGTCAGGTCATCGCGATCTTCTACGGCGTCGGGATCATGATCGTCAGCCTCAGCGGCTGGTGGCTGTTCTTCTCTGGCGGTTCCAGGCTG
>JBJTPZ010000021.1:0-4247 GCA_046075365.1 Planctomycetaceae bacterium | reverse complement strand
GGAGTCCGCGGGTGGTGCCCTGCACTGCTGCCGGCGGCGTCTGTGGCGCAGTTCTGGGCGTTTCTTTGAGGGGGGGGGATTTTGGTGTCCTGTGGAGAGTGTGGCCCCCTCACCCCCAACCCCTCTCCCCCGTTTCACGGGGGCGAGGGGAGGAATTGTGGGCGAGCCGCGGACGGGAGTCCGCGGGTGTTGCGATTTTCGTAGCTCGTGCTTTCCAGCCCGAGTTCTTTTCTCTGCGTCTGGTCCGTGGTCCGTGGTCCGTGTTCCGTCGTACTCGTACTCGTACTCGATTTTTTCGCCTTTTCTGGCGTCGTGGTTCCTGTTCAGTGTCGCTGTGTTTCTGTGGGAGGACCGGCAATTCATCACACAAGTCAGCGTCAGTTGTGTGCGTATTTGCGTCAGGCCAGCAGTCGGCAGGGCACCGTTGTGGCGGCGGTAATGGGTGGCAGGCCGTTGTCGCCCCTGTGCCGTTTCCAATTGGCCCTGGTGAACCAGTGGAGGGCGGGCTGGGTTGGGTGGGGGAATTCCCGGATCCGGGACGGCAGTGTGTGTGGAGCGTTTGATTTCGTGGGAAAACCGCGGTGAATGCCTGAATTCCTCAGGCCATCTCTGAAACTTCTTCGGTTTTCCGCTCGAACATTCCGAACATCAACGCTACACTGCGCGGTTCGAATTCCGGAAGGCTCGGCAGGTGTTCATCTGCACAGTCACATTTCTGAGTTCGTGCTTGTTTTTTGATTTGTTGATTGTGTTTGCGTGCGGTGGCTGACTGGTGTTAAGCCGGTTGTAACCGGTTGCAAATGGATGTATTGCGGTACAGGTGTGCTGGCTGAAGGGTGTTTGACTCATGTTTGCAGTGATTGAAGACGGTAATCGTCAGCATCGGGTAGAGCAGGGCTCGTACCTTTCCATCGACTATCGTGAGGGTATCGCTGAGGATTCAGAGATTACTTTCGACCGAGTTTTGCTGGCCAGCGGTGGTGGTCCCAGCGTGATTGGTGCTCCTTTGATCGAAGGTGCCACGGTTACTGGCAGGGTGAAGATTGCCACTGAGAAGGGGCCCAAGCTGGAAATTCAGAAGTTGCGTCGTCGCAAGAATTTCCGTCGCCACACTGGTCACCGCCAGAAGCATACTCGAGTGCTGATCACGGGCATTTCCGTGCCAGGTCTGCAGATTGTGGCTCCGGCTGATCCGGCCTGATTCTGCGGGTGACTGGATTAAAGGCGTTCGCGTGGCGGCTCAGGGTATGAGTCTGCTTTGTGGGCGGTGCTGGATTCACGGGCGAGCCGCCTGCATTCTTTGGGGGGGGCTCGCTTTTTTGCTGCGCTGAAGATTGTTTGTGCTTTAGAACGGGCAGTCTTTACGGATTTCGCAGTGGTCTTCCTGGCAGTATCTCGGTAGGGTGGTGCCTCTGAGAAAACCGCATGTTTCTGAAGAATAAAGCTATGAGATCAGATGCGATGATCCGGGTGATACCGGTGGTGTTGATGTTTGGTTTGTGTGTGTCTGGCTGTGGTCGTGACGCATCGTCTGCTGACCAGTCTGCGGGTGCTGCTGCGGCGGCTCCTGCTGCACCGCCGGCACTGGTGCGAGTGGAAGTGATTCGTGATGAGCCTGTGGCTCCTGAGTTTCGTGCGACTGGCAACGTGCGGCCTCGGCATTACAGCATCGTGGCATCGGGTGCAGACGGCGTGGTGGCTGAGTTTCCGGTTGAGGTTGGTGAGTTTGTTGCGGCCGGGACATTGTTGTCGCAGCTGCGGATGGAATCGACAGAGCTTGAGCTGCAGGAGCAGGAGGCGTTGACGGCGGCGCGTGCTGCGGAGCTGGCGGAGCTCCAGACGCCTCGAAAGGAGGACGTCGAGGAGGCTCAGGCGCGTGTTCAGGCATTGCAGGTGACGTTATCGAACGCCGAGCGTCGGCTGGAGGAGTTGCGTGCCTTGAGTCGTCGTGGTGCGGCGACTCAGTCTGAGCTGCGTGATGGTGAGGACGCGTTTGAGTCAGCTCAGCAGAACCTTGTCGCGGCTCGTGCAGCTTACCAGCGAACTGCAACCGGGGCGCGTGCTGAGCAGAAACTGCAGGCTCAGTCGATGCTTGAGTCGCAGCAGAAGCATGTGGAGTTTTTGCGAGCGGAGCGTGAGAAGCGGCTGACGAAGGCGCCGTTTGACGGTTTTGTTGTGGAGGAGCACACGTATGTGGGGCAGTGGCTTTCGAAGGGTGCTCCGGTGCTGACTTTGGCTCGGCTGGACGAGGTTGAGGTGGAGGTGCAGATTGACCAGCAGTATATCGATCAGGTCGCGGCTGGTCGGGAAGTGAGTCTGCGAGTGAGTGGCAGTGGTGTATCTGCGGCTGAGGGTGCGGTGTCTGGTGTGCGTGAGTGGACGGGTCGCGTGGCGGCCGTGGTGCCTCGCAGTAACTGGCAGCAGGGTTCGCGCAGTTTTCCGGTGATCATTCGGATTCGCAATGAGATTGACCAGAGCACCAGCCCGCCGACTCCGGCCTTGCGTGAGGGAATGATGGCTGAAGCGGCGTTTCGGGGTGTTTCGGTGAAAGCGCTGCTGGTGCCAAAGGATTCTGTGGTGCGGACATCGCGGGGTGCTTTTGTGTTTGTGGTGAATCCGGCTGAGGAGGGCAAGCCGTTGAGTGTGCGGCAGGTGATGGTATCGCTCGGGCTGGGCTCGGATTTGTGGATTCAGGTGCAGGGTGAGACTCTGGCGGCCGGGCAGCAGGTGGTGACTGAGGGTGCGGAGCGACTGCGTGCATTTCAGACGGTGACAGTGATGCCGCCAGCTGCTGCTGCGAAAGCTGTGGAGGCTGGCGGGAAGTGATGGTAAGCGGTTGGTTGTGTCGCCGTGTGTGATTTGACGGTGTGGATTTTGCTGCAGCAGACGGGTTGGGTGTGGCATGGATCTGATTCGATTTTCGATTGAGAATCCGGTTAAGCTGACGGTGGGTGTGATTCTGGCGCTGCTGTTTGGCGGGATTGCCTACATGGCGACTCCTGTGCAGCTGACTCCTGACGTGACTGAGCCTGAGATTACGATTACGACTTTTTGGCCTGGAGCCAGTGCTCAGGAGGTTGAAAAGGAGATTGTGGACGAGCAGGAAGAGCAGTTGAAGAGTGTGGAGGGTCTGGAGGAGTTTCGGAGCGAGAGTTCGGATTCGATGGGTTCGATCACGCTGAAGTTCAGTGTGGGAACGGATCTCGGGGATGCTCGAGCGCGAGTCGCGGAGAAGCTGAATCAGGTGCCGAATTACCCGCCGGACGCGCGCGAGCCGGTGATATCGACTGCGAATTCCGGCACGAAGGCGATTGCCTGGTTTATTTTGAAGCCGATTCCGCCCAGTCGCGAGGATTTGCGGAACCTGATTGCTCAGGATCCGGCGCTGCGGCAGCCGCTGGAGGCATTGATGGCGGAGCCTGGTCCGATCAGTCTGCCGAAGGTGAATTTGTTATCTGAGCAGTATCCGGTTTTGCGAGTGTTTACGGAGGGGCGCAACAATCCGGCGCTGATGCGGAAGTTTGCTGAGGAGTATATTGAGGCGGAGTTTGAGCGGATTGCCGGGATTGCCAACGCGAATGTGTTTGGTGGTCAGGAGCAGGAGTTTCGTGTGGAGGTGCATCCTCCGCGTCTGGCGGCGTTAGGGATCACGATTGACGACCTGCGGGCGGCTCTGGCGGCGCAGAACCAGAACGTATCGGCGGGTGACATTCCGGAGGGCAAGCAGCGGAATGTGGTGCGAACGCTGGGTCAGTTCACCAGTCCTGAGCAGGTGGGTGAGACCATCATTACGACTCGCGATAATGCTCCTGTGCGAGTGCGAGAATGAACGTGCTCGTGCACGTAAACGTGAACGTATACGGGATAATAACGGGTGTCTGTGCGAGCTAGATGAGTGCGCCATCTTTATTCTGTTCGAGGACCTTGAACACGGTTAGGTACGGCAAGGCTATGCCTTGAGCGAGGGGAGATACTTTATCGTGCACGTTCACGTTTACGTTTACGAGCACGTTCACGTTGCTACGAAGAGCGACATCCTTATCTAGCCGTCCCCTCAGCCCGCTGCTACAGTACCGAGGTATTTATTGTTAGACAGGAGCTCGCCATGTGGACCCTGTATCGCCATACAAAAGGAATGCTCTACCTAAAGGTAGGGACAGCACTTCATTCCGAGTCGTGCGAGCCGCTTGAGGTATACCGAACGCTCTACGACAATGAGCTGTCGCCTCTGTGGGCTCGTCCGAAAG
>JBJTPZ010000020.1:0-8032 GCA_046075365.1 Planctomycetaceae bacterium | reverse complement strand
CGACATCCCATGCTCAATGTTGTGCTCCACAGCCTCCACAACCACTATCGCATCGTCCACAACAATGCCCACTGCCAGCACCAGACCAAACAAAGTCAATGCATTCAGACTGAATCCAAACGCCGCCATCGCAGCAAATGTCCCCACAATTGCCACAGGCACTGCCACCAGCGGAATTACCGCCGGTCTCCAGCCACGCAAAAACACCAGTACCACCAAAGACACCAGTACCACCGCATCTCGCAGTGAAACAAACACCTCCTTCACAGACTCGCGAATGAACGGTGTCGTGTCGTACACAATCGAATAATCCAGCCCCTCCGGAAATCGCTGCTTCAGCCCCGCCATCCGCTCACGAATCTCATCCGCAACCTGCAGCGCATTCGAACCGGGCAACTGATAGATCGACAGCGCTATCGACGGCTGAGAATTCAGAGTGCAAACCTGGTCATACGCCGCTGCACCCAGTTCTACTCGAGCCACATCCTTCAGTCGCACCATCCGACCTTCACTGTCCGCTCGCAGCACAATATCACTGAACTGCCCCTCCTCCGCCAAACGCCCCAAAGTGGACATTGTGTACTGAAAAACCTGACCGTCCGTCGTCGGCTGCTGACCAATCTGACCGGCCGCCACCTGAGTGTTCTGCTGCTCGATCGAACGCAGTACATCAGATGTGGAAATGCCGCGCATCGCCATCTGCTGAGGATCCAGCCAGACACGCATGCTGTAGTCACGCTGCCCCAGAAACGAAATATCCCCCACACCATCAACTCGAGACAACTCGTCACGCATCTGAATCGTGGCATAGTTGCTTAAATACAGGCTGTCCCGCGAACCATCCGGGGAAAACAGATTCACAATCATCAGCACGCCAGGCGATTTCTTCCGCACAGTCACGCCACGCCGCTGCACAAGATCAGGCAGCCCCGGCTGCGCCAGCGCCACACGATTCTGCACCAGAACCTGCGCCAAATTCAAATCCGTACCCGGAGCAAACGTCACTGTGAGCGTGTACGTGCCGTCGTTCGTGCACTGCGACGACATGTACAGCATGTCCTCAACGCCGTTCACCAGCTGTTCAATCGGAGCAGCCACAGTGTCAGCCACGACCCGAGCATTCGCTCCCGGATACATCGTGGAAACCTCCACGGTCGGCGGTGCAATCTCCGGATACTGAGTCACTGGCAGCGTAAAAACCGCAATCCCGCCGGCAAGCGTGATCACCACAGACAACACCGTCGCAAAAATTGGACGGTCAATAAAAAAGCGAGAAAACATAGGCGGTCACAGTCATCCCGAGAACCTCAGACAGCAATCACAACAGACTGCAAATCAGCGTTTCTGCGGAATCGCCGCCTCATAAAACTGCAGCAGATCAGCCCGTAACTGCACCATCGATGGCTCATGAATGTACATCATGTGACCACCCTCGTAGTACTTCTTCGTGATATTCGGCAGCAGCGGCTTCGCCAGCCCCAGATGATCCAGCGTGTAGTCCATCGCAAAATGAGGCGTTGCAAGATCGTAATAACCGCAGGCAGCAAACACCTTCAGCGACGGATTTGCTGTCATCGCACGACGCAATGACTCCGAAGCATCCACATAACGATTCTCAAAGCTCTTGTAACTCCATGGCTGCACGTTGCCAGTCAGAATCTCGTACACCCGAGCGTCATTGAACTTCAGCTCTCGTCTCACATAATCGTTGAAAGTCGCAGTGAACGGACCGAAGATCGCCGCCCCGCTGGCGTCAAACTCATACGTCTCACCAGCATCATCCCGATCCCGATTGGTAAATCGACTGTCAAATCGACCAATCGTCAGACCGCGAGACCGCAGCAGCTCTTTGCCAAATCGCCCCATACTCACTCGCAAACGTGAGCGCAACAGATAATCCTCAGACAACCCTGTCAGCTCACTCATCTGCCGAGCCACCAGCCGCTCCTCCGTCTCAGGAATCGCCGTGCCCTTCAGCAGCGCCTGTGCATACGGGCCCAGTGCGAATCGCTCGGCATCCGCCACAACCTCCGCCACAGGCCGCGCCTGCTGCTCGGCAGACAATGCCTTGTGATACCAGGCTGTCGCAGCATAGCCAGGCAGAAAACAGAGATTCGGCAGGTCATTCGATGTCGAAAATCGCAGCGTCTGAAAGTTCACAGCGCCGGAAATCACCAGCACACCGTTCAGCTCCATGTTGTAACGTTCCTGCAGATGAGCAGTCAGGCCGGCTGCACGCAGCCCGCCATAACTCTCCCCGCACAAAAATCGCGGAGACCCCCACCGCAGAAAACGAGTCGTGTAGTCGTGAATAAACTGCCCAACACTCTGAATATCCTCTTCATAGCCGTGAAACTCGCTCTTGTTCACTTCATCAGCCGGACGGCTGTAACCCGTGCTGACAGGGTCAATGAACACCAGATCCGTCACATCCAGCAAAGAAAAAGGATTGGCCTCCAGCGCATACGGCGGCTGCAGATAACTGGCATCTTCCGGAAAACGAATCCGTTTCGGCCCCAGCATCCCCAGATGCAGCCACACTGATGACGAACCGGGACCGCCGTTAAAGCAGAACGTCACCGGTCGCTGCACAGAATTCTCAGCAGCCACTGTATAAGCCACAAAAAACACCGTCGCTCGCGACTTCTGAGCATCACTCTTTAACAGCAGCTTGCCCGCAGTCGCCGTGTATCGCACCTGTCGGCCAGCAATCTCCGCCACATGCTCCGTTGAAACCAGCTCTTCACTCTCAGGCTTCTCAGCAGCTTTTGACGATTCCGCAGACTTCTCTGCCGGCTTGTCCTCAGACGCCTGCAGCGACGCAGCAAAAGACTGCGGTGCCTGCAGCACACTGCACAACAGCAGCGAAACCACCACAATCTGCAAACGAATCAACATGAGCTGCTTTCCTGAGAAAGACCACAACAGACACCACGCCAGTGATCAAGTTTCGGCGGAAACCGCTGTGGCGATACGCTAATCCACAGCGACAGCCCCCCACTTTCTCGACAACTCAGCAGCAGTCAAGGCAAAACGGGGCCAATCGCAACGAATTACAGAGTCGGCACAGCTCAACCGCTGCACAAATCTGCAGCCTGTGACTAAGATACGGACTCTGCCTCACTCCCCTGCAGATAAGCCCGCACTATGATCTCCATCACCGATCTCTGGAAATCCTTCGGCAGCTCACCAGTGCTGCGCGGTGTTTCGCTCAGCGTTCCGGCCGGACAGGTCAGCGTCCTGCTGGGAGGCTCAGGCAGTGGCAAAAGTACACTGCTGCGAACAATCAACGGACTGGAAACTTTCGACCGTGGCTCTGTTCAGGTGGCAGGCACAGAACTCCCAGGAACAGCCGGCAAAGAGCGCGACGCGGCACTGCTGATAATTCGCCGAAAAGTCGGCATGGTCTTCCAGAAGTTCCACCTGTTTCCGCACCTGACCGTGCTGCAGAATGTTATTGAAGCCCCCGTGCAGGTGCTAAAAATGCCCGTACCCGAAGCCGTCGCACTGGCGCGACAGCTGCTGGACAAAGTCGGTATGGGCTTCAAGGCCGATGCAATGCCAGGTTCGCTCTCCGGTGGTCAGCAGCAGCGAGTAGCCATCGCCAGAACTCTTGCCATGTCGCCCGAGGCCATTCTGTTTGACGAACCCACCAGCGCACTTGACCCCAAAAGCACCTCTGAAGTCCTTGATGTCATGCGCGACCTCGCCAAAGCAGGGCAGGGCATGATCGTCGTTACGCACAGCGTTCCATTCGCCCGCTCTGTAGCTCACCGCGTCCACATGCTGTCAGCCGGCTGCATCATCGAAGAAGGCACACCTCAGCAGGTGCTGGAAAACCCTGGCAGCACAGTCACGCAGCAGTTCCTGAAATATGTTCAGGAACCCTAAGTCCCGGCATCAGTACTCGTCCGGATGCTGCGACTCCTGAGCATCCACCAGGTCTGGTTCCAGCGGGGCACCGCCAGGTGCCAGCTCTTCCACAATCGCGTACCGACCATCCCACCAGCGAAAGAAATCCACCTTTCGACAGCGGTCACTGCAGAATGGCGACGCCTTCAAACTGGCCCCAGGATCCGGGGTCTTGCCACACACAGGGCAGGTCAGGGGCTGAATCACTGGATACTCCGCACCACGCCGTCACTTTTTCTTTTTGCCTTTGACTGCAGGTGCAGGCTCTTCTTCAGCCTCTGCATCCTCTGCAAATTCGTCCGCGAATTCATCGCCGCCAAAATCGTCTTCCAGACCGCCCGCCTCTGCACCGTCGTCCTCACCCGAACCCTGGCTCAGCGAGCCGCCACCGGTGACAGGACCAGACGGAGCTGACACTGCTGCTACCGGGTACAGCCCTGGAAAGATCATCACAGCAAACGGCAGCACACCCATCACGAGAGCGCCAATAGCCGAACCCACGAAGGCCACCCACAGCGCAATCGAAGGCTTCGCCCCGTCTGTCAGGATACCGCTGGCAGAATCCATCAGACTGACCACCACTACCGCAATCAGCAGAAATGCCGGTATCGCCGCAACAAATGCTGACAGCACAAACTGCTTCTTTGTCATCTTGATCGCTCATTTCTCAGAGAAAAAACGACGCGCCGTGTCTGCGCATATCGTCCATCCTAAGGTTCACAGTTCATGGTTCGCAAGAAATGTCTGCGACTTTAACCCAGTCTTCCCCCAAACTTGTGAAAATCCCCGATAACCCCGAAACCACGCCAAAACCACATTCCAACAACACCCGACCGCAGAATAACCCGCAAAACCCGCGCATCCAGACCCCTCCGCCTTCTGGAAAATCCGCCCTGAACTGCAAGAATTCAGGCCGATCGTGTCGCCTGACGCCGTTTTCTGCTCCAGTGACTCCCCTGTCAATCACCTCCTGCCACCAAGGAATCCCCCATGGCTCAGGCCATTGTCGACCCCGGTGAACTGCGACGCTTTGCCCAGCTGCTGCGACGCTTCAATGAAGAACTCAGCGAAAAATCAGCCGTCGTCAGCGGGCAGCTCAGCCACCTCGGTCAGTCCTGGCGAGACCAGGAACACCAGCGATTCTCCGAAGAATTCTCCGCCAACATCAAATCGCTGGGGCGCTTTGTCGAGTCCAATGAACGCTTCATTCCATACCTGCTGCGAAAAGCCCAGCTGATCGAAGAATATCTCCAGCAGCAGTAATCAGCCCCCACGCCTCCCCGCCCGCAGCCGCCTGCCGCTCAGGATCATCCGCATGACCAGCTCAGCCAATGTCACCTCCACGGATTCCATCCGCAGATTTGCAGCTGCCGTCATCAGCTTTCAGGAAGAAGCTCGCACCTGCCTTGCCGTCCTCGACAGCCAGCTGCGGCAGCTGCTCATGTGGCTGGAACAGGAACGCCCGGGATTCTGGAAACGTGAAGCTGAACGCTGCCTGCAGGAAATGAACTCCGCTCGCGTCCGCCTGCATCAGTGCAAAATGCGAAGATTCGGTGACTTCCGCCCGTCATGCATCGAAGAACAGAAAGATTTCGAACAGGCCACTCGCAATCTGGAACTGGCTCAGCGACAGATGCCAAATGTTCGTCGCTGGAGCATTGAAGCAGGGCAGGAAGCCAACGAGTTTCGCAGTCGCACCGGACAACTGGCTCAGCTGGTCGAACGCGAGATCCCACAATTGCTGGCACTTTTGGCCTTCACCGTGGATCGCATCGAAGCCTATGCAGCGGTCGCCCCGCCCGGCGCAACGGCCTTCGCCACTGCCACTGCCACCGACATCCCGGACAGACCGACAACACCGCCCGACGAACACACCGGCACACCCGCACCACCGGCCACACACACATCTTCGCAGCCTGACCCAGCGGCAGGTCACACCTGACCTGCCGTGCCAAACACAATTCACTCGCGCTTAGGCTGCAGTTTCTCAACCAGACCCCTCAGTTCACGAACCTCCTGCTTCAACTGCTCCAGTTCGCTGCTGGCCGCTGCCGGCTCGTCAGATCGAAGCTTTGAACGACCTCGAACACCCTCCGCCAGATCTCTGATTTTCTCCATCTGCCGCTCAATCTCCTCAGGTGTCGCAGCAGCCCCGGGCTGTAAGTTCAGCATGATCCCAGGATGCATCTGCAGCATTCCACGCCCCTGCAGCATCTGCGGCAATCCATCAGCCCCAGTCGCCTGCTCGTCCCACGCCGGAAACGCTGCCGGCTTCATTTTTTCCGGAGTCACTGTCACTGTCCGATGCTCGCCGTTGTGCAGCATCGACAGTTCGACCGGTCGACCCTCCGACTGACCAATCTTTTCTACAAGGTCCACCGGAGTCGCCACAGTCTGACTGTTCACACTCAAAATAATATCGTCAGCTTCAATGCCAGCTTTAGCCGCTGGAGTCCCCTCTTCAACACGCAGCACCACCAGACCGGAATCCGGCAGTTTTAGATGCTTCTTCAGCCGCGCATCAGCAGCTTCGCAGCGAACCCCAATCATCAGCCGCTCAGGCTCCTCGGCAACTTCCCCCGCCACGTCCCCCGATTCCAGCTGCTTCAGCAGCGCCTCCCCGTCTGGAATCTGCAGAATCATCGAACGACCTTCCTTGTCCTCGCCGTCAAATTCACGGCGAACACCGTCAGGCCCCACGATGACAATGCGGGACCGCCGCGTCACCCTCGGAGCAGTCTTCTCACCATCCTGCGACGACTGCGTCTGAGACGCTTCAACCCGCACTTCCACACGACTGCCAGACTGCTCACCAGCAACCGCTGGCTCATCCGCCAGCGCCCCGGCCGAGACCGCCAGAGACAACCCTGTGAAAACTGCCTGCCCGGCACAAATCCTGAATGCTGACATCCGAAACATCCTCCCCTGATTACAGACCTTACTGCAGACCACTACGAGACACTTTGGAGACAGGTACCACTGCAGCCTGGCCATTCGATGTAGGAATAATCACATACTGAGTGTCTGCATTGGGAACCCACACCTCACGGCCGCTGATTTTAGCCCACTCCGCTGGATCCGAATATATCGGTACCCTGACCGACGGCTTGCCACGCATCTGCAGCTCCATCCGCCCCCCATCCAAACCATCGGAAACGCTGGTCCCCGACATCCTACCGGCTACCGCAGCTCCTGTCCCCGAAAACACCCCGTCCGGAATCAGCAGACCGCCCACAAATGCAATCGCCGCACACAGTGCCAGCGATGTCAGCGGATGACGCCAGATCCGCCCCTGAATCGATCCGCTCCGAGGCCCCCCTGAACCATCGCAGACCACGCCCGAGGTCACCCTCGCAGCCTGCGCCGGTTTTGCCTCAGCCGTCGCAGCCACAACACAACCACCGGAAACCGCACTCCGCAGATAACGATCTTCAAGGAAACCGCACGCCAGCGTTTTCCAGCCACCCGTCATCGTGTCCAGCCGCTCCAGCAGCACTCGAGTCTGCTCGGACGACAGCTCGTCATCCACACATCGCTGAATCAGCAGTTCATCTTGTCTCAACAGGCTCATGATTCTGCACCCTCAACCTTCAATGCACTCAACTCACGCCGCAGCTTCTTCCGCGCCTTCAGCAGACGGTACTCAACAGTGTCCTCCTGCACACCCAGCTGCTCCGCAATCTGCCGATAACTCCAGCCCTCGGCGTATTTCAACAGCAGCAGCTGACGCTCAACTTCCCCCAGATGCCCCAGCGCCTGTCGCACACACTGGTGAGTCTCGTCGTGCAGCATCACTGCCAGCGGCTCCGCCGCATTAACCACAGCACCCGCATCCGACTGCACACGCTGCAGCAGCTTGCGACGACGCCCTGTGGAACGACGGTACATCAGCACCTGACGCACGGCAATTCGGTACAGCCACGCACCCACTCGCTGCACTTCCAGCAAGGCAGACTTCTGCCGAACCACCGCCATCGCGATGTTCTGCATCACGTCATCCACCGCATCCGTCTCGCCCAGACGACTGCTGACCACAGTGCGCAGCCAGCCCTCGTGTTCCAGAAACACGCTTGCTGGTGACAATGAAGCTGCTGACGCTGACGACAAAACCATCCCTCCC
>JBJTPZ010000019.1:0-3279 GCA_046075365.1 Planctomycetaceae bacterium | reverse complement strand
GTGACCGTTTGTTTCGATTTGGCATCCTGCGTGCAATGTCGCTGAATGTGAGTTTTTCCGCAACTTCTGTTCGGGGAGAGAGAGCGATGAAGCGCTGGACATGGCCGAGTGCGTGTGTGTGGAGAGTGGGGGTGCTGCTGGCGGGTCTGCTGCTGACGGCAGCAGGCAGCAAGTCTGCCAGTGCGTCGGGACTGCTGATTGCCGACGGAGGCTTCGGGGGTGTGCTGCAGATCGAGCAGCACGATGTGAGCGTTGTGATCAACAACGGCATTGCCGTGACAACTGTGCATCAGGTCTTTCGCAACACGGAACTGCGTGTTGTGGAAGCACTCTACACATTTCCCGTTCCTGCGGGCGCCAGCGTCAGCAACTTTCGAATGATGATCGGCGGTCGCGAGATGACGGGGGAGGTGGTGGAAAAGAAGCGCGCCCGAGAAATCTACAACAGCTACAAGGCCGTGAAACGGGATCCAGGGCTGCTGGAGCAGACGGATTTCCGCACATTCGAATTGCGGATCTTTCCGATTGCGGCGGGTGCCCAGCAGGAGATCTGGCTGACATGGCAGCAGCAGCTGGACTTTGAGCACGACACTGCAACCTGGGTATATCCGCTCGCCACCACGACTCGCCCAAACGTCGATGCCAAAGTACACGGCCGCTTTTCGATGACTGTGGACGTCAAGAGTGAGATTCCGGTACAGCGAATGTTCAGCACGTCTCATGCAGACGACTTCGTGATCACGAAGCATTCGCCGGAATACGTGCGAGCCAGTCTGGAGACGGCGGAGGGCAGTCTGGAGCGGGATGTGGTCCTGGGCTTTGACATCGAACGTCCGCGAACAGGCATTGACCTGATTGCTTCGAAGCAGTCGGGCTCGGACGGCTACTTTCTGATGACCATGACCGCGGGCACCGAGCTGGAACAGACGGCAGGCGGCATGGACTATATTTTTCTGGTGGACATTTCCGGGAGCATGGCGTCTGAGGGGAAACTGGTGCAGTCGCGCAACACGGTGGAATCATTCCTGGATGCTCTCAGTGACGAAGATCGTTTTGAAGTCATGACATTCAGCACTGAACCGCAACTGCATTTCAGCGCCATGTCTGCCGTCAGTGAAACATCACGCAAGTCGGCTCGTGAGTTTCTGGCATCGAAAAGAGCGCGTGGCGGCACGGTATTGCGACCGGCACTGCAGACGGCTTACAAGTATCGCAATGCGGATCGACCGCTGAATGTGGTACTGCTTTCGGACGGGATGACCGAGGCGAAGGAGCAGTCTGAACTGGTGCAGCTGATCGCCCAGGCTCCTGCAGGTGTGCGAGTATTCTGTGTCGGGATTGGCAATGAAGTAAACCGGCCACTGCTCAGGCAGATGGCAGAAGGTGCAGGCGGGCTGGCCGCGTTTGTGTCACAGGAAGACGATTTTGCTCGCCAGGCCCAGCTGTTCCGCCGCAAACTGACGCGTCCGGCAGCGATCGACGTGAAGATTGACGTTGAGGGTGGTGAAGTCTACGACGTGACTCCTCGAGAACTGCCGGACCTGTTCCACGGGGCTCCGCTGCGAATTTACGGTCGCTACCGAAAATCCGGACCAGCCAAACTGCGGGTGTCAGCAACGATCCTGGGGCAGCCGATGAATCAGACGCTGGATGTCGAGCTGCCAGAGCAGGACGACCGTAATCCGGAGATCGAGCGGATGTGGGCGTATGAGCAGGTGCAGCAGAAGATGGCTGAAATCCGTCGCAGCGGCGAAACTCCTCAGCTTGCAGCGGACATTGTTTCGCTGTGTGAGGGATATTCGATCGTCAGCGAATATGCTTCGTTTCTGGTGCTGGAGAATGACTCAGAGTTTCAGCGGTGGCAGATCGCTCGCCGCAATGCGACTCGTTTTCAGCGAGACGACGCAGCACGAGTTCGACTAGCTCAGCAGCTGGAATCACTGCGTGACGCGGCACTGGCCCGCACGGGCCCGACCCCGACCGGTGACCGGCAGCCTGCGACATCAGCCGTGCCGACGGAGGCAGCCGGAGCACCGCAGACAACTTCGGCTGACAACTCGACTCAGGCCGCCACTCCGACGGTCGCACAGCCCGGAGATCTCGTGTGGAACAACTCAGCGGCACCCTCGCCGGCATCCGGCACACCGTTTGTTTCCTCCCCGAACAGCGGCAGCAGTGTCAGCTACAGGGGTGGCGGCGGTGGCGCGATCGATCCAGTGTCTGCTTTGGCAGCTCTTGGATTTGCCGGTGCTGCATGGGCTGCACGGCGACGAGGTGTACGTACTCCGGTGCAACACTGAGTAAGGAACTGCTGAGATGAGTACAGTGGAAACCTGCGGCGGCCGCGAACTGAGCGGTCGCCGCTTTTCTGACCTGGTAAGCTCGTTCACAGCGGAACTGCAGGGCCTGCTCAAAGCAGCTCCGGCGATCCTGCTGCTGAGCACAGCCGCTTTGCTGCTGCAACTAAGCCCGGAACTGCAGACACTGCTGGATCTGCGGTTTGCCAGGCTCGAGTGTGTTTCCCTGTGGCGTCTGGCAACCTGCCATCTGCTGCACTGGTCATGGAACCACTGCGGCTGGGACGTTTTGGTGTTTGTTTCGGCTGGCGTGCTGTGTGAAAGTCGCTGGCCGGGAGCCTGTCGACGAGTGCTGTTCTGGTCGGCAGTTCTGATTCCGCTGGCAGTGCTGCTGGCTGAGCCCGAGCTGCTGTGTTATCGGGGCCTGAGCGGGGCAGATTCGGCATTGTTTGCCCTGGCTGCCGGCATGCTGTTGCAGGAGGAGTGGCGCAGCGGTCGTCGCTGGTGGGCGACTTTTGCAGGACTGGCCGTCATCTGTCAGTTTCTGAAAATTGCCGCTGAAATTTATGCGGGGCAGACACTGTTTGTCAGTGACCGTTCGTTTGTGCCCTTGCCGCTGGCGCATCTGACCGGCGCTGCCGTGGGCAGTGTCGTGGCAGCATGCTGTGCAGTTAAACAGTACTGGGGCCCAGGCCGGACCGACAACAAGAACCAAACGCAGCTCGGGCTTTCCAGCCCGAGATCTGCCCTAAAAACACGCCTTTTTTGAACTCCGAATGTGGCTGCTCACGGCACATTCCCAATGCCGTCCTCGGCTTCTGGAAGGCCCATGCTGCGGCAATTTTTTGCCCGCCCCTCTGCGACTCCATGCCAGCACCGGATCGCCAGCAAAACAACCGGAAGCCCTTTGCATCAGAGAACGGACCATGGCATATCTGCCACAGAACGCAGACTCGAGCAACTGGAAAGGCGAGCCGGTTAC
>JBJTPZ010000018.1:0-3089 GCA_046075365.1 Planctomycetaceae bacterium | reverse complement strand
GCACCACTGAGGTCTCCCTGCTTATCTCGATTGAACTTCCGAACATTCCGTCGCCAGGCACCTTACTGCCATTTCACTCGCCTCGGTTTGACACGTTACTGTTTGTTTACCGTGCGAGTCGCCTCACCGACCTGCGGAAGTTAATCCGCCACCCGGAGTCGGGCCGCGTCTGGGTCGTGGTGTGAGGTCAGAGGTTCGCGCTTTGCTCGCACGCTCCCCGACAGGCTTGGCCGAATCGCGTTCACTTGTGTTACGGACTGTTCATTCGCCTCCAGTTGCTTCCCACCCTTTCTATTGAAAACGCAGTTACCTTCAGCTACAGAGCGGTAACGACAGCTCTGAACAGGACTTTCACCTGTCTGTTCAATCGCCTTCACAGGCGCACGAGCCGGGCACGGCAGTGCCCGGGTGTGCGGCATGGATGCCGCCAGTTCGCCCGCAGCTACTACACCCGCGGACTTCCGTGCGCGGCTCGCCCAAGGGACCACACCCGCGGACTCCCGTCCGCGGCTCGCCCCACGGAACACGCCCCACGGAACACGCCCCACGGAACACGCCCCACGGCTGCCGCGGGTGGCGGATTATTCAGCGTCATCGTCCGCGGCACTGTCGTCCGGTGGCTTTTCGCCTGTGCCCTGTTTTTTAAGACGCAGGTAGTCAAGGTAGTGCAGGTTGGCCTGAATGTTGTCTGTGTTGCTGTACACATAGGCCAAAAAGAATTCGGTGATGCTGGACTGCCGCAGCTTCAGCTCCTGCGCCAGTCGATGCATCAGTGCCGGACGCTGCTGGTTTTCCTTTTCGAAGGCTTCCCACCATTCGCGAGCACTGCCGGTCGTCAGTTTCCAGTCGAGGTGTTCCAGCTTAATGCGTTCAAAGTCATCGAGGATTTTTTCTGTGGACCAGTCCCGGACATCAGCGATGCCGGGCGGCAGGCCGGAATCAGCGTGTCGGCTGATGACGGGTGCGGGAGCTGGTGGCAGGCTGGAGAGGCACTGTTTTCTGAGCTGCAGGTCGCGCCGCGACAGGCTGGCTTTGCCGGTACTCAGCCGCGGCTCGGCGTTGCCTTCCACACATCCCTCATGCACTTCCACTCGCGTAATTCCCTGATCGGCCAGTTCGCTCCAGCGATAGTCAACCGCATCAACCGCTCGACCAATCAGCCGATGCAGTCCGCGCGCACCGGTGCCGAGTTCAACGGCGAGCGTGGCGATGCGATCCAGTGCCTCGGGAGTCAGCACCAGTTCGATGCCATGCAGTGCGGCCAGTCGCTGCTGAGTGGCCAGCGGCGAGGCTTCGGTGCATTCACTGATGATGGCTCGCATGTCGCCGTGCCCCAGCTCATGCAGCGCGGTGACGGTGGCAAACCGGCCGATGAATTCGGGAATCATGCCGAATTCGACCAGATCGGCAGTCTGGACGCTGCAAAACGCCTGGTACAGCGGCTGATCGGGGACCTGCTGCAGTTCTTCGGGGTGGCGAGCATGAAAGCCGATGGAACCGCCGCGGCCGGTGTGCAGGCGGTCGGCAACGATCTTCTGCAGTCCAACAAAGGCACCGGTGCAAATGAACAAAATGCGGCTGGTGTCGACAGCAGCGTGCGACTGGCTGTCGACATTGTCAGAAATTCGACCATCCAGCAGCGTCAGCAGGGCATTCTGTACGCCTTCGCCGCTGACATCGCGAGTTCCGCCGCTGTCCTGACGGCGAATTTTGTCAATTTCATCGAGAAAGATGATGCCCTTTTCGGCATGTCGAGGATTCCCGCCGGCTCGGTCCAGCAGCGTGCGGACGATCGATTCAACGGACTGCCCCTTGTAACCGACTTCCACCAGCGAATTAGCGGACACAAACCCCACCGGCACTCCGAGAAACCGGGCGAGTGTGCGGACGATATAGGTTTTCCCGGAGCCGGTGGGCCCCAGCAACAGAATGTGGTGACGTCCCGGGTCCGGTCCGCCGTTCTCGCGTTCGGCCTGCAGCAGGTAATGATTGTAAACGGCGGTGGCAATGTCCCGCTTGGCTCGCACCTGACCGCGAACAAACCTGTCCAGCTCGGCAATCATCTGATGAACGGTGGGCAGGCTGCCTGCCGGATATGGCTGAGTCATGAAAGTTCCGCGGGACGGGCAGTTGAAAGCTGACAGCAAGAGGAATCAGATAAGCAGCCCCGCACTATCGCAGGGGCCGGGACCAGGATCAAGCGTCAGTGGTCAGTGGAGGCGAGTTGTGGACGGGAGTCCGCGGGTGTGAGAGCTGTGGGGCGAACCGGCGGCGTCCATGCCGCACACCCGGGCACTGCCGTGCCCGGCTCGCCTGAAAGCTCGCCTGAACGACCCTCCCCGTAGCTCGGGCTTTCCAGCCCGAGTTCTGCCCTTTAAGAGCAATAGCACCCCTCGCCCCTGGAAGGGGAGAGGGGACGGGGGTGAGGGGTATAATACCACTTTCACCACTCATAAGGACTCAGCACACTGGTGGTCTCACGCGAAGACGCGAAGGGAATCGCAAGGGGCGGGGAGCGATGGGACTGGCGGCATCCATGCCGCACACCCGGGCACTGCCGTGCCCGGCTCGCCTGAAAGATCGCCTGAAGACCCCTTCCCGTAGCTCGGGCTTTCCAGCCCGAGATCTGTCCTCTAAACGCAATAGCACCCCTCGCCCCTCGAAGGGGAGAGGGGACGGGGGTGAGGGGTATAAAACCACTCTCACCACTCATAAGGACTCAGCACACTGGAGGTCTCACGCGAAGACGCGAAGCGAATGGGCACAGGGATTCGTAAATCTCTGCGCGGTGCAGGCATTGGCCGGCGGTTTCTACACCGCTAATGAACGCTGATGAATGCAAATGAGGTGGAGCCCGGTTCGAGTCGCTCGTCGCTCGTCGCCCGTCGCCCGTCGTGCTCGTGCTCGTGCTCGAATTCGCGCCCGTGCTCGTGCTCGAATTCGAATTCTCTGCAGCGTTCGGCCGCTGTGCCTGGCACCCGGAACGCCTGCACCTGGCTTGCATTCTTCCCTGGTTGTCTGATCACTTACAGCCGGGATGCAGCGCCAGTGAAACAAAGCCGTGACTGGCCTGAGCAACTGTGGCGGAC
>JBJTPZ010000017.1:0-11947 GCA_046075365.1 Planctomycetaceae bacterium | reverse complement strand
AGTTGGATGGCGTGGCGGATGAGTGTGGTTTTGCCGATGCGTCGTCGTCCGGTGACTTTGGCGAAGAACCAGCGTTTGCGGCTGAGCATGAGTTGCAGTTCGGCGAGCAGCTGCGAGCGTCCGTAGAACTTCCAGTCCATGGCGGATACCTTTGAGTAATAAATTGTGAGCGTAATAAGGTAATAAAATTTTATTTTGTAATTGTTCGGGTTGCAACTGGTTTTCTGAATTGTGGTTATGAAGAGTGTGAATTGTCGAAAATACGGGACATTTGGGTCTTCGTGGCCCTGTGGTGCCCCGTGAAACGGGGGGCGAATGGCAGCTGGCTACCTTTTTTGGGGGGTGGGGGCTGTGGTTGCGGCAGGTGTTGTGGAAACAGGGGGCTGCCGGTGGCGTGATTGACTGCTCGCAGTTTGGTATTTTTCACACCGGAGCTGTTTCGTGACGGAGTTGAGACCTGAGGGAAGTGAGCGCAGCGGGTATGGGTAAGTCGGCGGTGAGGCAGAAGCCTGAGTTACCGGCATTGACGACGGGGGATGAGCAGGAGTTATTGCGGGTGTTGCGGCAGTCGGCGGAGCCGCTGGATGTGGCGAAGCTGTTGAAGCAGGTGGTCACCAGCCGTCCGGCGAAGTCGGCTGAGCTGGTTGTGTTGCTGCAGTCGCTGTTGTCGGCGGGGCTGGTGGTGGAGTGGCCGGCGAAGACAGCGACTGGCAAGCCGCGTTACTGGGACCGCGATTTGCGGGCGGCTGGTTTGGGAGTTGTTGGGGATCTGGTCCGCAGTTCGGCTGTGCCGTTATCGGTGAAGGACATCAGGAAGTTCTGGAAGTCTGCGTTCAGGCTGAGTGATGCGGAGCTGCTTTCATTGCTGGGGGAGTTGCAGTCGAGGGGTGAGATTTTTGAGATTCCGGCGAAGACGGCGGCGGGCGGGGTGCGGTATTGGGGTCGGGATGTGCTGGAGTTTGCGGGGGCCAGTGTGGTGGGCGAGCTGCGTCAGCGCGGGACGTTGGCGACAGCGAAGCTGCGTGCCGTGGTGAAATGGCTGGACGAGGTTCGATTTACGGAGCTGCTGGACGGTCTGGCGGCACAGCGGCTGATCTTTCGTCATCCGGCGATGACGGCAGTCAAGTCGTCTCAGCCTGTGTGGGGAATAAGTCCGCCTTCGCCTGAGCCGTGGCTGCGACCGATTCGTGAGCAGTTGTGTCAGGTGGTCCTGCAGTTGCGGGGTGCTGCGGTATCTGCGACGGATCTGCGGCGGGCGGCAGTGGAGATGCTGGAGGCTGCGGGGATTGTGCTGGGGGCGACCGGTTCCGGTGCCGGTTCCGGCGCTGGTGCCGGTGCTGCTGCAGCGGTTACGGCGACTGCCGGGGTGACGGTGGATCTGGTGCGACTGATGCGTGAGCTGGATGCGGGTGCGGATCGTGGGGCGCTGGTGACGGCGCGAGTCTTGCGGGCTGCTGCGGGATTGCCGAAGCGGCAGTTTGACGAATTGGCTTTGCAGTCAGCTCGTGCCGGCAGGATTGTGCTGCATCGGCATGACTTTGCGAGCAGTTTGAGTGTGGCGGAGCGGGATGAGCTGGTGACGGACGGAGCTGGTGAGTATTTCGTGGGGATGGCTTTACGAGCCGGGCAGGTGGTGTGATGAATCCATTTCGCAAGACGGTGATGTCGGATCCCTGGGAGACTCCTGGGGGAGATGTTCCGACGATCCATGAGGCTGAGTTTCGGGCGTGTTTGCAGGGTCTGGAATCGGTGCGTGCGGCCGCGCGTTCTACGGCGCTGCTGATTCACGGCGAGGCTGGCAGCGGGAAGACTCATTTGCTGAGTCGTCTGCGTTCTCAGCTGGCACCGACTCAGCCGACGGCATCGGACCGTGCTGAGGCGTTGTTTGTATGGGTGCGGCTGCAGACGAGTCCGCGGATGATCTGGCGGACGGTTCGTCGCACGCTGGTGAACGACTGGTTTCGTCGGCTGCCGGACGGGCGTTCGCAGTTTGACCGGATTTTGTTTCACCGGCTGGCGGAGATACGTGTGGCGGAGGGTGATCTGGAGCCGTGGCATGAATATATGCTGGACGAGCATCGGGAGGGTTTGAGAGATCTGGTGGGCGAGATTTCCGGCAAACTGCAGCTCGACCGGAATACTCATGTGGTCCTTGAGCATTTGGTATTTGGTCGTCATCGGCGGGATCTGCAGGCGTGGCTGTGTGGTGATTCGCTGCCGGAGGCGGCACTTGCGCGTCTGGAGCTGGAGGAGTCGGACGAGGGTGACGAGGAGCGTGAGGATCAGGCGCGGCGTACGATATTGATGCTGTGTCGTCTGGCGGGTCAGAGTTTGCCTGTGGTGATCGCGCTGGATCAGGTGGAGGCGCTGGAGACGGGGCCAGAGGATCGCACAGCGTTGTTTGCCTTTGGCCAGCTTGTGAGTACTTTGCATGATGCGACGAGCAATGTGCTGTTGATTTCGGCGGTGCAGTCGTCGTATGCGGATCGTCTGCAGCGTGAGGCGCGAGCGGCTGATCATGATCGGATGACTTCTGCGGGGCGAATCAGTTTGTCTACTTTGACTTGCGAGCAGGCGGGGCAGCTGATCATCGGGCGACTGCAGGCTTGTGGTCAGGTGGTTCCGGCGGGGGCCGGGCAGCAGGCATTCTGGCCGCTTTATGATTCTGATGTGTCGCAGCTGTTTAAGCACGGCGGGGTGACTCCGCGAATGCTGCTGAACCGTTGTGCGGAGCGTTTTGACAGTCCGATGTCTGCAGGGGGGGCGGCGTCTGAGGCCGGTGCTGCTGCTGGGGCGGCTGGGGCGGCGGTGGCTGCTGGGGCGACGGCGGTGGCTGCTGGGGCGACGGGGGTGGTTGCTGGGGCGACGGGGGTTTCGCGGCGTGGTGTGTCGGAGTTTTTGGCGGAGGTGTGGGGGACGGTTGTTGAGGAGAAGCTGCAAGCCAGTCGGCCGGAGCAGTCGGAGGAGATTATGCGGCATGCGCTGCCGATGGTGGTGCGGCTGCTGGAGCCTGATCTGGAGGTGGGTGCTGCTGCGGGGATGCAGGATGTGGCGGCAGTTTTCCGCGGGCGAGCGGGGCGAGTGGGTATCAGCATTTGTGCTCAGTCCAACATGAACAGTCTGGCAGCGCGGCTCAGGCGACTGCGGGATCAGGCGGGCAGTGGTCAGCTTGATCGTCTGGTGGTGATTCGGGACGGGCGTGTGCCATTGTCACCGACAGCCCGGAGGGCTCAGCAGTATTTGCGTGAATTGCAGGAGGATGGTCGGACGAAGGTGGTGCATCCGACGGTGGAGGTATTGGCGGCTTTGGATGCGCTGCGTGCTCTGCTCTCGGATGCTCGTTCCGGCGATCTGTCCTGTGCCGGTGAAACCGTGACGCCGGGTGTATTTGAGGAGTGGTTTCGCGGTCAGATGTCGAGTCAGTTGCAGGAGTTTGTGCGGGAGGTGCTGGAGCCGGCGTCAGCGGGTGACGAGACGTCGCAGGATACGGCTCTGTTTGAATCTCTGCAGGCTCTGCTGGCTGAGCACCCGGTGCTGTCGCTGGTTCAGGCAGCGGAGCGTCTGGGAGTCAGTCAGCAGCGTCTGGGTGAGTTGTCGCGGCGTTTTTCGCATGCGATTGGTGTGCTGGGGAATGATGATTTGCTGGTGTTTCGTGTTGTGGCAGCCGGTACTGATGATGCTGCGGAAGTTCGCTGAGGAAGACGACGATGCCAGTGACTGTAACGGTCAGTCAGATTCGCGAGGCTTTGTATCGGGCCGATCGTACGGCGGGCAGTGAGCCGGCGGCGGCGACGACGGGTTTGCTGGGGCGGTGGTTTCATGAGGCACTGAGTTATCTTGTGTCGCGCGAGCCTCGTGGTGGTCTGCTGGGGGTGCTGGCGGCTGGTCCGGCGGATCTGGAAAGCTGGAAGTCGCTGGCGACGGCGCGATTGTACGAAGACGTTGTTGGTCCCCGACTGACTCGCAATTGTGCCTTGCTGCAGGAGTCGGCTGGTCAGGTGCTGTTGTTTTGGCAGGCCATGCGAGAGGCTGCTGAATGGTTTGCGGAGCTGGCGTGGCGGTCGCACGCGGGGCTGCAGCGGGGTCGGCGGGAAGTCCTGCAGCCGGCGTGGCAGCAACTGTCGGAGTGTTTTGCGTCGGAGGTACCGCTGGAGTGTGAGTTGAGTGATCCGTTGTGGAGTGACACGGTTCGTCTGGTGGGAATTGCGGACTGGGTTTGTCGTCCGACGGGAGTTGATCGCTGGTGTGTGGTGGAGTTCAAGACGGGGCGTGGCAGTCCGGAGGCGGATCTGGGGCAGGTGTGTTTGTATCATCTGATTTTGCAGGAGTTATCTCGATCGGGTGATTTGGCAGCGGGTTACAGCGGCGCTTTGGCTCTGATCCGTTTTAGTCCGCAGCGGACGGAGTTGTTGTTGACGGCGGATCAGCTGAGTGTGGTGCGAGTTCGTCTGCTGGCGCTGATTGGGCGTCTGGCGGGTGTTTCGTGTGGTGCCGTGGGTGAGGCAGCCGATGTGGCCGGGCCGGAGAGAGTGTCTGGGGCACCTGTTGCGGCGGTACGGCGGAATCTGCAGACCGAGACGGACTGTGCGGAGCTGGGCAGGCGGATTGTGGGGACATTTCGTGAGTATGGTGTGCAGGTGAGTTTGGCGGATGAGGTGGTGGTGGGGCCAGCATTTCTTCGTTTTACGGTGATACCGGGTGTGGGCACGCGGGTGACGGCGATTGAGCAGCGAGCGGCGGAGCTGCAGATTCGGCTGGGTTTTTCAGCGGAGCCGTTCATCAGTCGTGACCAGGGACGTCTGGTTCTGGACGTGCAGCGACCGGATCGTCAGACGATTTTTTTTGACGAGATTCGTGGCAGTCTGGGGGCTGTGCGGCTGGGATTGGGCAGTACTTTGGTGCCGGTGGGTGTGGATTTTTCGGGTGAGCTGGTGTGTGCGGATTTGTCGAAGCCAGAGCATTGTCATTTGCTGGTGGCGGGGACGACGGGCAGTGGGAAGAGTGAGTGGCTGCGGATGGCGATCGCGGGTTTGTTGCTCCGGAATACTCCTGAGACATTGCGTCTGCTGGTGATAGATCCGAAGCGGAATGCATTTCATGCGTTGCGGAGTTCGCCATTTTTGCTGCAGCCGCTGGTGTTTCCGGACGAGCAGTCGGCGGGAGAAGTTCTGGAGCGGCTGTGTGACGAGATGGAGTCTCGCTACGCGATGATGAATGGTGCTGACACGATAGCTGAAGCGGCGCTGCAGTCGGGGCGGCGTCTGCCGCGTATTGTGTGTGTATGTGATGAGTATCGGGATTTGATCAGTCGTGGTCGCAGGGAGCGTATGCAGATTGAGTCGCAGATTTGTCGGCTGGGTGCGAAGGCACGTGCGGCGGGGATCCATCTGATCCTGGCGACTCAGGAGGCCAGTCGTGACACGATTCGGGGTCCGCTGGACGCCAACATACCGGCTCGAGTTGGCCTGAAGATGGGGCGGCATCTGGAATCGCGGATGTTGCTGGGGGTATCTGGTGCGGAGAAGCTGCTGGGGCATGGGGACTTATTGTTTCGGGACATTCATCCGCCGCGACGTTTGCAGGCGCCGTTACTGACTGAGTCGAATCGTCTGGAGATTTTCGGGGGGTGAGGGATCGGTGTTCGGTGTTCGGTGTTCGGTGGTTGGTGGTTGGTGCGGGAGTAATTGCGATGTTTTTACGACGGGTTTGTTGGGGTCTGTTATTGCTGGCGATGTGCAGGGGCGTTGTTTGTGCTGATGAGCTGATTTTGGCTGGTGGGGATGAGGTGTTTATTTTGGATGCAGGTGAGGCTGAGGCCGGGCGGGTGAAGAGGCTGTGGCGCTGGAGTGGTCAGGAGGCGGTCGACATTCCTGAGGAGGTGCGGAAGCAGTTTCATCACATGGATGAGTGCAAAGTGGTGGCCGGTGGTCGTCGGGTGCTGGTCTGTGCGTCGAACGGTGGTTGTGCGGTGCTGGAGCGAGTGACTGGGAAGGTCTTGTGGCGTGCGACCTCCCGAAATGCTCATTCGCTGGATCTGTTGCCGGGTGATCGGGTGGTGGTGGCCAGTTCATTGGGTGGTGATCATTTGGAGGTGTTTGCGACGGGGGTGCCTGCGGCGCCAGTAATTCGGGTACCGCTGCATTCTGCGCATGGGGTGCTGTGGGACGAGTCGCGGCGGTGTTTGTGGGCGCTGGGTTTTGATGAGTTGCGTCGTTATCATCTGGTCGACTGGTCATCTGACAAGCCGGCACTGGAGCTGAGCAGATCGTGGCGTCTGCCGGACGACGATGGTCATGATTTGCGGGCGGTACCGGGTTCAGGTGAGCTGTTGCTGACGACAGGCGTTAGTGTATTGCTGTTTGACCGGGACAGTGGGTTGTTTCGAGTCCATCCGGAACTGGGCAGCGAGTCGAAGGTCAAGTCTGCGGATGTGCATCCGGTGAGTGGAAGGCTGGTGATCAGTCGGTGGTCATCGCGGGTGCAGTTGCTGGGGCCCGGCGGAGCGATTCAGTTTACGGATGCGCAGCCGTACAAGGTGCGATGGGTTGATTGAGGCCGCGGTCGACGTCATTCAGGAATTTTGACGTTGCGAAGTGATTTCCGCCAGGATTCGGCTGAGTCTGGCGAAGCAGTGTGCCATGGGGGGTGGACACGGTGCAGAGTTGTTGATTTGAAAGAGGCTGGCGATGACCTTGCGAATTGAGCAGTTGTGCAAGACTTATGCGAATGGTGTGAAGGCGCTGGACAATGTGTGTCTGGAGATCCCGATCGGGATGTACGGATTGCTGGGGCCGAATGGTGCCGGCAAATCGACACTGATGCGAACTCTGGCCACGCTGCAGGATGCCGATTCCGGGAGGGTGTATTTGGGTGATTTGGATGTGTTGTCGCAAAAGCAGGAGATTCGTCGTTTGCTGGGCTATTTACCGCAGGAGTTTGGTGTGTATCCGCGGACGTCGGCGCTGGAGATGCTGGATCACATTGCGATTTTGAAGGGGCTGACGAATTCGCGAGAGCGTCGGGAGGTGGTGGAGGGGATGCTGGAGCGGGTGAATCTGTTTGAGCACAGGAAGAAGGCGATCAGCGGATTTTCCGGCGGTATGAAGCAGCGTTTCGGGATTGCACAGGCTTTGCTGGGGAATCCGCAGCTGTTGATTGTGGACGAGCCGACGGCCGGTTTGGATCCTGGCGAGCGTAATCGGTTTTACAATTTGTTGTCGGAGGTGGGAGAGAATGTGGTGGTGATCCTGTCAACGCACATTGTGCAGGACGTGAAGGAACTGTGCACAAGCATGGCGATTATTCATCAGGGGCGTGTTGTGTATGCGGGGGCACCGGTACAGGCGGAGCAGAACCTGCGAGGAAAGATCTGGCAAAAATCGATTGCTCGACAGGAACTTGACGAGCATTGTCGGGAGTATCGGGTGATTTCGACAAAACTGGTTGCGGGGCGTCCCTTGATTCATGTGCTGAGTGAGTCGGTGCCGGGGGACGGTTTTTCGCAGGTGGACCCTGATCTGGAAGACGTGTTTTTTTCGCTGGTTAAGCAGGCTGTGTGATGGCTGTGTGATGGCTGTGTGTGAGACTGATGGGGGCAGGTGCCGGCATGTTTGGAACATTCTTTAGATTTGAGCTGTGGTACTGGCTGCGTGGTTTCATGTTGTATGTGTTTTTGCTGGTGAACGCATTGCTGGCGTTTTCGGCGACATACTCTGACAACGTGCGGATTGGGGGCACGCTGGACAACGCGTACCGCAATGCGCCGCATGTGATTCAGACATTTTATGGTGTGATGGGGCTGGTTTGTTGTTTGATGACAGCTGCGTTTGTGAATTCCGCAGCAACGCGGGATTTTTCGTATCACACGAGCGGTTTGATTTTTTGCAAGCCGATTGGCCGTCTGTCGTATTTGCTGGGGCGTTTTTTGGGTGCGACGGTGACGGCAACTCTGCCGCTGCTGGGGGTCTCTTTGGGAATTATTTTGGCTGGCTGGGGGCCGGGGAATGATCCGGATCGCTGGGGGCCGATTTCGTGGTCTGCTCATGTCTGGGGATATCTGTTATTTGCGCTGCCGAACACGATCTTTCTGGGGGCTTTAATTTTTGCGCTGGCGACGTGGTTTCGCAGCACGATTGTGTCGTTTTTGGGTGTGATACTGCTGCTGGTGGGTTACAGCGTATCGGCCAGCCTGCTGAGTGATCTGGACAATCAGCAGCTGGCGGGGCTGCTGGATCCGTTTGGTATTCGCACGTTTGGTCTGGAGACTCGTTACTGGACTGTTGCAGAAAAGAATTCGCAGTATCTGACTTTGACGGGTCTGATGCTGTGGAACCGATTGATCTGGCTGGGGGTGGGGTTACTGATTCTGGGAGTCTCGTGCTGGCGTTTTTCGTTTTCTGAGCGTGTTGCGCGAGGGCGTGCGGTGGTGGAGCAGGCGTCGTCTGCGGGTCGCGGTCGTGTGGTGCGGCCGGCCGTGCTGATCTGCCGCACGGGCGTGGGGGTGACATTATCTCAGCTGCTGAGTCAGGTGCGAATTGATTTTTTCAGTACAGTGAAGAGCACGGTGTTTGTGGTGATTATGGCCTTTGCACTGGTGAATACTCTGGCGACACTCATCTTCTCGTCCGACGAAGGTTTTGGTCTGAAGTCGCTGCCGGTGACGTACAGGATGATTGACCTGATTCGCGGTTCGATGTCTTTGTTTTTGGTGGCGATCATCACATTTTTTGCCGGGGTACTGGTATGGAAGGAGCGGGAGGCTCGGCTGGACGACGTGTATGATGCCCTGCCCTTTCCGACGTGGATCATGTATTCGGGAAAGCTGTTGTGTTTGACGCTGATAGTGTTGCTGGTGTTGTTGACGGGGATGTTTGCCGGCATGGTGACTCAGGCTGCGAACGGCTATCAGCGGTTTCAGGTCTTTTTGTATTTGACGGAACTGCCTGGACTGGATTTGTTTCGCATGTTCTGTCTGATGGTTTTGGCGATGTTGTCTCATGTCGTGGCGCCGAACAAGTATCTGGGTTATTTTCTGTTTGTTGTGCTGTTGCTGGCGGATTCATTTGTGTGGCTGATGCTGGGTGTGGAATCGCAGCTTGTGAATTTTGGGTCTTTGCCGGACTACACCTATTCTGATCTGTACCTGTTTGCTCCTTTTTCAGCGGGACTACGGGTTTTTGCTGTGTACTGGCTGTTGTTTGCGGTTTTGGTTTCGATTGGTGCAACTTTGTACTGGCAGCGTGGCCGTGAGACTCGGGTGCGTCTGCGGCTGTCTGCGGCCTTGTCTCGTTGGCGCGGTCCGATTCGCTGGACCAGTCTGTTGGTGCTGTCGGGGTGGGCATTTACCGGAGTGTGGATCTGGTATAATACTCAGGTGCTGAATGCGTACCAGACAGCGGAAGAGCGTGAGGACCTTCGGGAACGGTATGAGCGTGAGCTGAAGGCGAAGCATGAGGGGCGTTTGCAGCCGCGGACCGTGCAGGTGCGTTATGAGATTGATCTGTATCCTGAGCAGCGTGCGATTGAGCTGCGTGGTACGGAGACGCTGTTGAATCGTGAATCCGTGCCATTGACGCAATTGTGTTTGAATTTGGCGGACGGTTATGAGACTGAAGTGCAGCTGGAGCGGGGAACGTTGAGTGAGGATCTGCCAGAGCTGAGATATCGTGTTTATACGATTGATCCGCCGCTGGAACCGGGGGCCAGCCTGCAGATGCAATACACGGTGAAGTATGCATCGCGAGGGATCGAGAATTCTGTCAGTCGTCGAGAGATAGTGCAAAACGGGACCTTTTTCAATAACCAGATCTGTCCGCAGATTGGGTATTTGTCTGAGTGGGAGCTGTCTGATCGGAATGAGCGAAGGAAGCGTGGTCTGAGTGAGCCGGAACTGATGCCGCAGCTGGACCCCGGCAACCTGCAGGCTCGCGGGAAAAACTACATCAGTGCCAGCAGCGACTGGGTGAAAGTGGAGACTGTTATCAGCACATCGGCAGATCAGATTGCTGTGGCACCGGGTTCGCTGCGGCGTTCGTGGGAGGAGGACGGTCGCCGGTATTTTCATTATGTGGTGGATCATCCATCGCTGAATTTTTATTCGTTCATTTCTGCTCGCTATGAAGTGGCTCGCGATGAATGGAACGGTGTAGCGACCGAGGTGTACTACCATCCGGAGCATTCGTGGAATGTTCCGAATATGATGCGTTCGATTCACAAATCGCTGGAGTATTATTCGAAGAATTTTGGTGCTTACCGCCATCGTCAGGCGCGGATTATTGAGTTTCCGCGTGTGGCCGAGTTTGCTCAGGCGTTCCCCGGGACGATGCCGTATTCCGAGGCCATTGGATTTATTGCGGACATTCGGGATGAGGATGATCTGGACATGGTGTTTTACGTGGTGGCTCACGAGATGGCTCACCAGTGGTGGGCTCATCAGGTCATGGGTGCCAACATGGAGGGTGCGACGTTGCTGTCTGAGACGCTGGCGCAGTATTCGGCTCTGATGGTAATGGAGCAGGAGTATGGCCGGGACATGATGCGTCGTTTCCTGCGGTATGAAATGGACAGTTATCTGGGGTCTCGTGGAATGGAGATGTTGAAAGAGCGTCCGTTGCGGCGTGTGGAGGCAAACCAGGGGTACATTCATTACCGCAAGGGAAGTGTGGTGATGTATCAGTTGAAGGAAGTGATTGGCGAAGAGCGGGTCAATGCAGCGCTGCGAACGCTGGTGGATCGATTTGCGTATCGTGAGCCTCCGTATCCGACCTCTGTGGATCTGATCGATGCGTTGCGCGAGCAGACTCCGGCTGAGCATCATGGGTTGCTGGAGGATTTGTTTGACAGAATAGTGCTGTATTCCAATCGTACGGTGAGTGCGGTGATGAAGCCGCTGTCGCAGGATCGCTGGGAAGTAACTTTGGAGGTTGAGTGCCGCAAATTTGAGGCTGACGAGAAGGGTGAGGAAACGGAAGTGGAATTTGAGGAATTGATGGAAGCGGGGGCGTTTGGTGCTGCGGGTTCTGGCAAGGAGTATGGCGCAGTTTTGGCCCGGGAGCGTGTGCGTGTGAAGACAGGTTTGAACAGGGTGGTGTTTGTGACGTCTGGAAAACCGGAGACTGCCGGAATTGACCCATTCCTGCTGCTGGTTGATCGGATTCCTGCAGATAATGTGCGGAAGGTGCAGGTGGAGTAGTGGACAGTGTTCGGTGTTCGGTGTTCGGCGAGGAAAGGCGAGCCGTGGGCGGGAGCCCAAGGGTGCGAAAGCTGCGGGTTACTGAGTATTTTCCGGGGCCTGGGGTCTCTGACGAAGCCGCGGAGGCAGGGGGCTGAGAGTGCCGGGTGTATGCGCGGTGGGTGCGGGTGGTTTATTTCGTAGCTCGGGCTTTCCAGCCCGAGATCTGTTCGCTGCGTTTGGAATGTATTGAGAATGCCGCAGGGGGCGGGGGGGGGCTGCTTGCGGTTCGGCTCACGCGAAGCCGCGAAGCCGCGAAGGGAGGTATCAGGGGCAGTGGTCCGTGGGCGTTTTTCGAGTACGAGTACGAGTACCGTCCGCCAGGGCGGACTGAGTACGAGTACGAGGTGTGGTGTTCTTTTGGGGGGGCAGTCAGTGTTCGGTGGGCGAGTTGTGGAGGGGTGGCTGCGGGTGCGGGGTGTATGTGGGCGGCAGTGACTGGGTGCGGTGCAGCAGGCGAGGATGGTGGCTTGGACCGTTCGCGTGTGGTGTGTGGTTTTCCGTAGTTTGGGTGGAGGGCAGCGGTGTTGGGGAGTTTGGCCCCCTCACCCCCGACCCCTCTCCCCCGTTTCACGGGGGCGAGGGGAGGATTAGTTGTCAGTTGTCCGTGGGCGGAGAGCGGATTGCAGTGGGCAGTGTGGGTCGGGTGTGGTTCCGCTGCGGTAGCTGGCGAGCAGCTGTTTGGATTTTTGGGCGAGGATGCGGCGGATTTCGCGG
>JBJTPZ010000016.1:0-23130 GCA_046075365.1 Planctomycetaceae bacterium | reverse complement strand
GCAGGGTACGGCGGGAGCGGTGAAGACGCTGGCGGCACCGTGGCATGACGCCTGGTGGCTTGCGGAGAAAGCGAATGTCGAGGGTCGTTTTGAAGCGGCCAGCGGTCAGCCATTCGGATTGCAGCTGAAGATTGTTCCGCTGCAGATTGCGAATGCACCGGCGGCTGCAGTGCGAGCAGTTTCAAGTCGACGGCCACCAGTACAGGCTCAGGCTCAGAGCGGGATGATTTCAGAGAATGCGTTGATAGTGGATGAGGCAGAGCTGCATTTGTCGCTGCTGCCGCTGTCTACGGGAACGGACTACGAGATTACAGCCGGCCGATTGCAGTTGCCGGGGCTGGTGGCTGATTTGAGTGGCAGTGTGGCTACGAAGGAAGGCTTGTTTGTCAGGGCTGCGGCACAGACGCAGTATGACCTTGGGGTTTTGCAGCGGCGAGTGTTTACTTCTGGTTCGGGTGTGGAGCTGGTTGGTTCTGGTACGACGCTGCTGACATTTTCGGGAGACCCTTTGGTTTATACAGAAACAACTCCGCCTGACGCGGCGAAGGTGCGATTTACGGGTGCCGGGACAGTGGCATGGCAGCGAGTGGCGTGTCGGGGTGTGACTTTGGGTCCGGGAGAAGCGAAACTGGAGTTGTGCGACTATCTGCTGGAGTCGGCTCCGATCCAGTGCAGTTTCAACAACGGTAATGCAGTTCTGACGCCGCAGTTTGATGTCTGGGGCTGTCGGCTGGCGTTGGGGGCAGGCAGTCGTGTCGAGCAGTTGCAGCTGACGAAAGATTTTTGTCAGGAGTGGCTGAGTTATGTGAACCCGCTGCTGGCTGATGCTTTGGAAGTGCAGGGGGCGTTGTCGGTGCGAGTTGAGCAATTGTTGTGGGATTTTAATTCGCTGAGAGACTGTCATGCGACGGGTGAGCTGACGATTCACGAAGCTGCTGCCGCCCCGGGTGGCGGATTGACGCCCCTGCTGGCGGTGCTGGAAGCAGCGCGGCGGCGTGACATTGCGGCTGTAGCGACAGTGGATACCAGCCGTTTTCAGGTGGGAATGCCCATGCAGCGGATTCCGTTTCGAGTCGAGCAGGGGATGGTGACTCACCAGGGTCTGCAACTGGAGGCAGCCGGTTATCGGCTGGCGACTTCAGGTTCCGTTGGTTTGGCAGGGCAACTTCAGCTGACGCTTGATGTCCCGCTGGAGAAGGTTGCCAGTGGTGGTCGCACGGCTCGGCTGCCGATTCGCGGAACGATCACCAGACCGCAGCCAGATACGGCTGCTCTGGTGCAGACTTTAGCGGCCGATCAGCTGCAAAAACGCCTTGGTGACAAGGTTGACCGGACGGTAAATCAGCAGCTGAACCGCCTGTTGGAACGATTCTGACGGCTGCAGGGGCTTCCTGTTTCTCCGGTTTTTCCCAGACTTCCAGATGTGATCGGGAAAACGAGCAATTCCGCCGTGTAAAACAGCCGGAATGTTGCAGAGATTTGTGAATTCGCCAGGATCATGCACCTGGTGGAATTTTCGGGTTTCTGCAGGGCTGCTGCGTGATCTTTGGGGGCATTGGTCGAAAGCGAAGACTGGGATTGTTTCGTGGTGGCTAAGGTCGCCGAAAGAATTCCTGCTTCCGGAACTGGCATTCGGTTGTTCACTGGCAGAAACTCAAACCGTCGGAACATTTGATTCCAAAGCCCCTGCAGGCTGGCGCAGGTGTTCAGATCGCGGAGAGACTATGAATTCGCTTATTTATGCGGTCCCTGTGGCCGGGCTGATTGGACTGGCATTCAGTGTCATTCGTTACCGTGCGATTGCGGCTGAAGACCCGGGTACAGAGGTAATGAAGATGCTGGCGGCTCGGATTCGAGCCGGTGCCATGTCTTTCCTGCGAGCCGAATATTCGGTGATGCTGGGTTTTCTGCTGGTTGTGACGGGACTGATGTATCTTTCAGGGCTGTCGGAAGGTTCGCACCCTTTGATTGCTCTGGCGTTTGTGACTGGAGCTTTGTTTTCCGGTCTGGCTGGCTTTTTTGGGATGCGTGTGGCTACGTTAGCGAACGTGCGCACTGCAGCTGCAGCTCGACGTGGACTGGCTCCGGCATTGCTGATCGCCTTTGGTGGCGGTTCTGTGATGGGACTGACGGTGGTGGGTTTGGGGATTTTGGGGCTGGGTGGTCTGTTTTTGATTTTTGGTCGGATTTTGGGTACTGACGCCAGCTCGATTACTCGACTGACAACCGTCCTGACGGGATTTTCGTTTGGAGCCTCTTCGGTTGCTCTGTTTGCTCGCCTTGGTGGAGGAATTTACACCAAGGCGGCTGACGTGGGTGCAGACCTGGTGGGTAAAGTTGAGGCGGGCATTCCCGAGGACCATCCGCTGAACCCGGCCACGATAGCGGACAACGTTGGTGACAACGTGGGTGATGTTGCGGGCATGGGAGCCGACTTGTTTGAGAGTTTTGTGGGTGCAATTATCGGCGCGATGGTGCTGGGCACGACGCTGGCGATGCAGTCAGAGTTTAGCGGTTCGATGGGCGGGCTGAGTGCGGTGGTCCTGCCTTTGCTGCTTGGTGCGGCGGGTGTGCTGTGCAGTGTTTTTGGCACATTCTTTGTGACTGGTGATGACTCTGTTGATCCGGCTCGGGCACTGAATCGCGGGGAATTGCTGGCTGCGGCAGCGATGCTGATTGCCAGCTACCTGATTATTGCAGGTGTCTTGCCGGAACAATGGGTGGCGCCAGAGGGATTCACGGTTACCAGGATGGGCGTCTTTTGGTCGTCGATCATTGGACTGGGAGCGGGAATGGCGATTGGATTTGTGACCGAGTACTACACTGGAACCGGTCGTCGACCTGTGATTGAGATTGTGGAGCAGTCGGTGACCGGGGCGGCCACGAATGTGATTGCGGGTATGGGTGTGGGGATGCTGTCAACAGCCATTCCGATGTTGCTGATTGCCTTTGCGATTCTGGGTGCTTACGAGCTGGCCGGACTTTACGGAATCGCAATTGCGGCAGTGGGTATGCTGTCGAATACGGGTATCCAGCTGGCGGTTGATGCGTACGGTCCGATTGCTGACAATGCTGGCGGAATTGCGGAAATGAGCGGTTTGCCGAAAGAGGTGCGAGGGCGCACTGACCAGCTTGATGCGGTGGGTAACACGACGGCAGCGATCGGCAAGGGCTTTGCGATTGGATCAGCAGCTTTGACGGCGCTGGCTCTGTTCAGTGCCTACATGACAACAGCGGGGCTGAAGACGATTGATATAGCCAACCCTCGAGTGATGTGTGGACTGTTTATCGGGGCGATGATGCCATTTCTGTTTTCGGCGATGGCGATGCGAGCTGTGGGGCGTGCAGCGACCAGCATGATAGCGGAAGTGCGACGTCAGTTCCGTGAAGTTCCGATCCTGCGGCAGGCTCTGGAGGTTTGTCAGCGAAACGGGCATTCTGCGATGGACACGTGGAGTGACGCGGATCGTTCCGTGATGTCTCAGGCTCTGGAGCAGGTGGACAGTGATTCTTGTATCGCGATTTCCACAAAAGCGTCGCTGCGGGAGATGGTTCTGCCTGGTATTCTGGCTGTTGTCGGTCCGGTGGGAGCGGGATTTTTGGGCGGTGGAGAGATGCTTGGCGGACTGCTGGCTGGTGTGACGGTCAGCGGAGTCATGCTGGCAATTTTCCAGTCCAATTCCGGTGGTGCCTGGGACAACGCCAAGAAGATGATTGAGGGCGGTGTGACGATTAACGGTGTGGAGTATCGCAAGGGCAGCACGGCACATGCTGCAGCGGTGGTAGGAGATACAGTGGGCGACCCGTTCAAGGACACATCCGGGCCGTCGTTGAATATTCTGCTGAAGCTGGTGTCGGTTGCTGCACTGGTGATTGCTCCGTGGCTGTCGGTTACGGCTGCCCCGGAAAAAGCACCGCAGGCTCCGGCAGCGGAAGCGGCAGCTCCTGCTGAAGCCGCCGCTGCGGTCGCGGTCGATCCTTTGCATTTTCCGTGCTGATCTCCGATTATTTGTTTCGTGGTCAGCTGTTCCGCAGGCTGGCGAGGACAGCATCAGTCACGTGGGCCGTGGTACAGTTGCCGCCCAGATCGGGTGTTCGCGCAGTGGTATCCTGCAGTGCGTCTGAAACTGCGTTTCTTAGCAGTACAGCTGCAGAGCGAGTTGCTGGTGTATCCAGCCAGTCGAGCATCATTCCGAGTGACAGAATCATGGCGACGGGGTTGGCAATGCCTTTGCCGGCAATATCCGGAGCTGTTCCGTGACATGGCTGGAAGACGGCCACATCTTCGCCGATGTCTGCTGAGGGGGCCATTCCCATGCCTCCAACAAGTGCGGCGGCGAGATCGCTGAGAATGTCTCCGAACATGTTTTCGGTGACGATGACATCGAAGGACTGTGGACGTCGCACCATGTGTAAAGCAGCGGCGTCTACATACATGCGTTCGGTTTGAACGTCAGGATAGAGTTTTGCAATCTGATCAAAGTAACGACGGAACAGCACCATCGAGGGCAGCACATTGGCTTTGTCCACGAGGGTCAGTTTCTGCCGTCTTTTGAGTGCCAGCCGGAAGGCTGAGTGGAAAAGTCGTTCACTTCCCTTGCGAGTCACTCGCAGGGTGTCATCCACGGTTTCAGCATTTGTTGCAATCTGCTGTCCGCGCGAATGGAACAGGCCTTCAGTGCTTTCCCGCACAACGATCAGATCTATTTCGCCGGCCTGAAGAGACCGCAGTGGTGTGTCTGTTTGATGGTAGAGATATGCGGGGCGGATCCCCTGATACAGCTGAAAATGCTCGCGCAGATCAATCTGTGGTGTCACTTCACGACCATCTGGCTGACGGACGTGGGGCAGGCCCATTGCTCCCAGCAGCACTGCATCGGCGTTGCGACAGGCCAGCAGAGTTTCGGCTGGCAGGGCGGTTCCACTGCGCTGGTACTCTGCTGCGCCAGCGGGGCAATGCTGCAGTCGCAGTTGCAGCCCGGGGACCAGCAGCTGCAACTGCTGCAGGACGACCAGAGCGGCGTCCATGACTTCGATGCCAATTCCGTCACCCGGCAGCACTGCGATTGTCAGGTCGGAATCTGGTGTCGCTTCATCAACGGCCGCAGGCATGCATTGGCTTTCTGTCTGCAGTCTGTGGTTTACATGTATCGCTGCAGCTGCTGCTCGGTCAGCAGATCCAGCAATTGTTTAATACGTTCCGACTGAGCGGCATCAGCCACCAGTGTTGCGTCGGGAGTATGCACGATGATCAGATTTCGCAGGCCAAGAGTTGCCACGAGATGGTCAGAGGAGGTGCGAATGATGCAGCCCTGAGTATCTACGCCGGCAAACAGTCCGTCGGTAGTATTTCCCTGAGCATCGCTGCCATTCAGTCGCGGCAGAGACAGCCAGCTGCCCACATCATCCCACTGGAAGGGAGCTTCCAGGACGCACACGTTTGGAGCTCGTTCAAGGACGGCGTAGTCAATCGAGATACTCTTCAGCAGCGGGAATTTTTGTTCCAGAACCTGCTGGTAAGCCGGAGAAGAGGCAGCAGCGTCAATCTCCTGCAGTCCGGCATAGAGTTCCGGTTCAAACTGCTGCAGCAGCCGGATGATGGTCGCTGCTTTCCAGCAGAAGATTCCGCAGTTCCAGAAATATCTGCCATCTCGAACATACTGTTCAGCGACAGACTGCTGGGGCTTTTCACGAAAGTTTTTGACCTGAAACAGCGGTGGTGTGGCGTCATCAAGTCGAGCATCGCGTTCGATGTATCCATAGCCCGTCGCCGGGAACGTCGGAATGACTCCGAACAGCACAAGGCTTTCCGGCCGAGACTGTACAATGCTGACTGCTCGCAGTGCCGCTCGACCGAACGCTTCATCGGTGCGAATCACGTGATCTGCCGGCATGACAAACATGATGCCTTCGGGATCCCGGCGGAGGATTTCGAGGGCTGCCAGTGCAACGCAGGGGGCCGTATTTCTGGCTGCCGGCTCGACAAGCACATTCGCTGCCGGCAGTGTTGGCAGCTGTTCGCGGACGGCATCTGCCTGCACGGCGTTTGTTACAACCCATGAGTTTTCTGGTGCCACCCAGTCGGCGCAGCGATCCAGTGTTTGCTGAATCATGGTGCGCTGGCCGGCAAGGCTGAGCAGTTGTTTGGGAGTTTTCTTGCGGCTTTGGGGCCAGAAGCGGGTTCCACTTCCACCCGCCATGATGACGGCGTGCAGCATCAGTCGCACTCCAGTTTCTGCTGTTTCAGGGGTCTGTGAGAATCAATTGCCTGAGGAACCTGCCAGGGCTCGTGCTATGGAATCCAGCATGACCTCCATGGCAAACGGCTTCCGCAGATAATCGACCACTCCCAGCATTTCTGCATAGGCTTTGTGACGGCTGCCTTCGTTTGCCGTCATCATAATGACGGGTGGGGCATCCGGCAGTTCCGCGAGAAACTCAAGCACCGGAAATCCGCCCATGCGAGGCATCATCATGTCGGTCAGCACAAGATCCGGACGCTGCTGCTGAATCAGGCGTCGCCCGTCCTGTCCATTAGAGGCGGAGACGACCCGATATCCGGCCGCAGTCAGGACACTTTGAATTGTTGTTGAAATGTCCCGATCATCTTCGATCAGCACAATCGTTTTTTTTTCTGTCGGCTGTTCGGCGTTCATGCCTGCTGCTCCTTCGTGGGACTACTGTGAAACAGGAGGCGTCTGTTGTCCGGCCGCCGCCACGGTTCGCGTACCGGGAATTGCCGTGAATGACAGGGCTGGAGCAGCGTCTTCAGCATTCCACGTCCGCACCTCACCATCATAGCTGCCCGCCGCGACCAGTTTTCGGCCAGGATTCTCCGCCACTGAGTACACCCAGTCACGATGACCGGCGTATTTCCGCACGGCCGCCCCGTCAGCCGCTTTGTGCAGATGCACGTTACCGTCTCCGCTTGCGGAATACAGCAGATCGCCGGCAGCAACCTGAATTCGGAACACGTCGCCCCCAAACCCGCCGATGCCACGGACTTCTTTGGCGTCTGCGGCCTGCCAGATGCGAACTCGCTTGTCACCACCACCGCTGGCAACGGTGTTCCCGTCTGCCAGAAATGCTGCCGTATAGGCTGGCTCACCATGACCGGGGAATGTCACCACAGGATTTCCCGTGGCTGAGTCGAAGACCTTACACGTCTTGTCCTTGCTGGCACTGACAAGTCGCTGGCCGTTGGGTGACCAGTTGATATCCATCACCCAGTCCGCGTGGTCTTCAATTTTCAGCACTTGTTCGCCGGAGTTCAGGTTTGTTACCACGATGGCTCGATCTGCACCGGCACAGGCAGCGCGGGTCTGATCAGGGCTAAAGGCGGCGGCGAAGATGGAGTCGCGTGACCGTACCAGCGTCCGGATCAGTGTTCCATCCGCCGCTGAGAACAGTTTGAGTTCCCCGAGTTGCCCGGGTGTGCCTGAGGCGACCAGCAGTCGAGTACCGTCGGCACTGTATTCAATATCGTGAATTCGTTCGGCAAGGTTGGACACGCGGCGAATCAGTGTTCCATCGGCGGTATTCCAGACCAGTACCTCGTGGTAACCTGAAGACGCCAGCTGGCTGCCGTCCGGGCTGAAGGCAATCGCCGTCACCGGAATCGGTGCTCGATATTCAGCAGGTGGCTGCGGCTGCGAAAACTCAGGCACCACATCAAACAGGTCGGCCGTCAGTGAAATGCCGGCATCGAGCGGGGCACCTACTTCGATCCAGTGTTTCAGAATGGCAATTTCTGAGGCCTGCAGTGGTTCTGCTTCCTTCGGCATGGATCCTGATTCCACTTCTGAAATCAGCAGCGAGTCCGCAGATTTGTGGGCGGTGACAACAGCTCCGGATTCGCCACCCTTTTGCAGAGCGGCAAATGAGTCGAGGTTCAGGCGACCACCGGGGCTGCGGGTATTGTGGCAGGCGACACAGCGCTTTGCAAAAATTGGTGCGACGTGGCGGGAGAATGAGACGAAACGCCCCAGCGGTTCGAGGGCCTGCTCGGCTGCACGCTGCAGCACCAGAGTCTCTGCGGTTGCAATTTGCAGTTCCGCATCAAGCTTTGGCAACGAGGGCTCCAGAGAATCCAGCTGAGCAATGAGGGTTCGCTGCCAGTCACCGCTGTCGGCCTGCAATTGCTTCAGCTGTGCTTCTTTCGTGACAGACTCGGCAACCGCCTGAGCTGCAGTTGTGGCTGCTGCTGTTACCGGTGCTGCGGCCTGCTCAGCCATGGCGAGTTCTGCAGTTTTTTTGTCCTGTTCGGCTTTGGCTGCAGCCATCTGTTTCTGCCGCTCTGCCAAAACAGTTGCAAGTTCCGTCTGCAGTGCTGTATTTGCCGCTTTGACGGGGGCAAAGTCAGAGATTGTCTTCTGGAGTGCCTGGACGGCGGCAGCAGCATCAACCCCCGTCTGCTTCGCAGCTTCCTGGAGGGTGGCCAGAGATTTTTCGAGCGATCCGACTGACTGCAGCATGCGTTCTGCTGAGCCGGTGGCTTCAGCAGTTCGTGCTTCTGTTTCTGCGACAGCCGCCGCAGCAGCGGTGTAAGCGACGGCAGCAGCCTCGCCGGCTGTCTTTGCTGCAGTGACAGCCTGCTCAGCCTTCTCGCGTGCTGCTTTTGCTTCCCCGGACTTCTTTTCCAGTTCCGGTCGCTGTGCGACCAGTGCTGCTGCCTGCTGCTCAGCTTCCGCACCCCGGCTGCGCCATTCCACCGCAGACTTGCGCAGGCCAGCCAGCTGAGTCTGCAAATCGCGACGTGCAACCTGGAGTGCATCCAGTCTGGACCGAGCTCGGTCTGCAGCAGCCACGGCTGTGTCGGCAGCCTCGTGAGCCGGCAGGTCTGTGGTCACACGCACCAGCTGTTGTTCGAGCTGCATCGATTTTTCGCGAAGTTTTGCAGCTTCGGCGGCTTCGGCGGCTGCCCGGGCTTCAACAGCCTGGAGCTGCTTCTTCAGTTCCTCCGCACGCTGAGCAGAAACAGTGGCAGCCGCCTGTTTGAGCGAAAACTGGCGATCCGTCAGCTGCCGGTCGTTTTTTAACTGCTGGATCTGCTGTCGCAGTTCGGCAGCTGATTTGAAGGGTACGGCTGGCTGAGTCGCGGCGTTCTGGCCACATACCACAGCCGGCAAAGTGAGCAGCACCAGGCAGGCGGAAACTGTGGTCAGGCGAGCGATCTGGAAGCGGGATAAAATCATCGCAGGACCTCGTTGCTGCCTGGCGGGGTGGGGCGGGGATGGTGACAATTCGCAACGCAGTAAGATTCAACCTGTTTACCGAGATGTCAAGCTTTACGCAGCCCGCAAAGTCCCGCATTCGCCAAATCGATGTCAGCGTAGGGGTTCGGACCTGTGCTGTACTGGACAAATGCAACTTGCGGCGCAGCAAAAAGGCTGGCACATCAACACGTGCCAGCCCTGTGTCTGCAGTTGAGTTCTGGGTGGATACCGAGATCCAGCGGGTTTGAGCGGGCGAACAGCGAGCGGCGAGCGATTTTGGTGATCAGCAGGCGACGTCAGTGCGTAAGGCGAACCAGCCCGGTATGGCTGAGCCATCCAGGCTGTTGCTGTGCTGACGGAGAGCAATATGAAGGAGACCGATCCGGAGAGACGGCCGGGCTTTATCAGCCTTTACGGTGGCGAATTCGCGCACGCATTCTGCGCTTCTTGCGTCCAATCTTGCGTCGCCCCTTGCCTGTCTTCTTCGTGCCCATGAGCCGGTGGTCTCCAGAAAGCTACTGTCCGAAAGCGGAAAAACGCCAAGGATAGCAATCCGGCATTTCCGGATCAAATCTCGGCTGCTGCAGTTTTTCATTCTCGGGGGAAGTTCACGCGATGAGCCGGAACAACTCAACAGGCTGTCGACTCTGACGATCGTAGCGGTCAGAGAGGAATACTGAGGCCCCTGCCCCGTTTTACTCGAGATCCACGTCCGCCTCATCCACCAGCATGGAGGCTCCCTGCTGCATGAAATTCACGATCACGGTCAGTCGATGAGCATTATCGATTTTGGTAACAATTCCGCGCATGCCGGTCATGGCACCGCGGCGGATCACGGCCGTGCGGCCAACCACCGGCCTGGGCTCAGGGCGAACGTCCTGGCCCTGCTGCAGCATCATCCGGATCCGCTGCAGGTCAACGATCAGCTCGTCCGGCTGGGTGACTCGCAGGCAGCGGCTGACGCAGCCGGTTGAAATCGAATCGTGCCGCTGCACTTCGTCGCCGCGTACAAACACATAGCCTGTGAACAGGGGTACATAGCTTGTGCGAATGCGACCTTGCGGTGAGCGAGTTCTTTGGGCTGTGATGGGGCCGTAGTGCGCGATCTTGAGTGAACGCAGGTGGCGCATCAGCTCCTTTTCCCGCCGTGCCATGGTGTACATGGCGAACCAGGATTCGTCCTGGGGCAGTATCAGGGAGCTGTTAAAAAGATCTTCCGGATACAGGTCCGGTTCACGGCCGAGTATAGGCATGGTGTTTTCTGCAGGAAACAGGAGCGACAAAGCGAAGCCTGCTCCTGAAATATGGCATGCGCCGGGCGAAACTGCAACGGCATCCTGCAATTCAGGACAGATTCGCAGTCTTTTCCCGTCCAGGGGTCTGGCGCGGGTCTGTGTGCGGGGGCTTTGCGTGTTGCCTGGTTTTCCAGGGTGGTCTGTTTTCGCCGGTTGCTGCAGCCTGCCGGGGTCTGGGGCAATATTTTGCGGGCGGTCGACAGCATTTCGGGTTGCTGCCTTGACCATTCGCCCTTCCCAGGTCACTCTGCAGCATCTGCGAAGTTCAGGTTTACTCCGGAATTCCGGCTGACCTGTGCGATATCCTCCCTGAAAACTTCCTGCGACAGGCATTCTGACATGACCTCACCTGGACCATCTTCGTCGGCATCCCGCCGTGACTTTCTTGCCGGTACTACGGCTGCCGCAGCGGTTATTGCGACGGCATCTTCTGTGTCTGCCGGGGCGTGGGCCGGGGGCAGTGATCGGCTGAAGGTTGGTCTGGTGGGTGCCGGTGGTCGCGGAACGGGTGCCGCTGAGCAGGCACTGAATGCAGATCCTGGCACTGAGCTGGTGGCAATTGCAGATGTATTTGACGACGCAGTGGCCCGTGCCCGTCGTCAGCTTGGTCGCATGTTTAACAAAGATGGCCAGCCGGCTCGGGTGACTGCGGATGATGCTCACTGTGTGTCCGGCTTTGATGCTTACAAGAAGGTGATTGACAGTTGCGACGTCGTATTGCTGGCGTCGACTCCGCATTTCCGCCCGCAGCATCTGCGTGCTGCTGTGGATGCCGGCAAGCATGTATTTTGTGAAAAGCCTGTGGCGGTGGACGGTCCGGGCGTTCGTTCTGTGATGGAATCCTCAGAGATTGCCAGGCAGAAGAATCTGAATCTGGTATCCGGGCTGTGCTGGCGTTACCACCCGGGCAAGCGCGCAACTTTCGAGCAGATTCGCAACGGGGCAATTGGTGAGATTGTCGCGATGCAGTGCAGTTATATGACAGGCGGTGTCTGGGATCCTCGTCGTCAGCGTGATCAGTGCAAGAGCGAAATGGAGTACCAGTTGCGCAACTGGTATTACTACACGTGGCTGTCGGGTGACTTCAACGTTGAGCAGCACATTCATAGTCTCGACAAGATGATGTGGGCCATGAATGATGTGGCACCGACGGTTATCAGTGGCTCGGGTGGCCGTCAGGCCCGCACTGATGCTCGCTATGGCAACATCTACGATCATTTTGATGTTGTCTACACGTGGGCAAACGGTGTGAAGGCATTTGCTCGCTGCCGTCACTGGCCCAACTGTGAAAATGAAGTGGAAGACTATATATTCGGCACGAAGGGTCGAGTGGATGTGATGTCTCACCGCATCACGGATCTGGCGGGCAACGAGATCTGGAAGTACAGTGGTCCGGACGGCGACATGTACCAGATCGAGCATAACGAGCTGTTTGCTGCGATTCGCGCCGGCAAGGTCATCAATAACGGTGACTACATGTGCAAATCGACGCTGCTGGCGATTGCTGGTCGCATGGCTGCGTATACCGGACAGCGTTTGACCTGGGAAGCCTGTCTGAATTCAAAGGAAGACCTCAGTCCCAAAGCGTATGAATGGGCGGACGTGCCGACGCCGCCGGTGGCCATTCCTGGCCGCACGCCATTTGTCTGAGGGCAGCCAGCGGGGTTCGCGGGATGCCGCGTCAGCATCAGGAATCCGGCCCGGCCAACAGAGCCGGGCTTTTTTTCGCGCGAAGTTCAGGTGCTGCTTCAGGGGAGTCCTGTATGCTGTTTCGGAAGATCGTGTCGGGAATTCTGTGCCTGTTGCTGGCTGCGGAATGTGCTGCGATGGTCTGTCAGGATGAGCCGGGGCAGTCGAGTGTGGCGTCGCCTGCGGACGATCAGCAGCTGGCTGGCGCCGTTCGTGATCTGCTGCAGGCTCGCTGCTGGTCCTGTCATGGTGCAGAGCGGCGGGAGGCTGGTCTGCGTCTGGATGACCGCGCTCTGATTCTGAATGGCGGTGACAGTGGCCTTGCGGTTGTTCCGGGTCAGCCGGATGCCAGCCGTTTATTGCAGCGGGTTCGCAGTGTCAGTGCGGATGAGCAAATGCCGCCGGAGGGTGAGCGACTTTCCGGGCAGCAGATTCAACTGCTGACAGACTGGTTGCAGCGTGGCTTGCCGTGGCCAAAATCTGTTTTGCCGTCTGCGGCTGCATTGCACTGGGCGTACCAGCCAGTCAGGCGGCAGCAGATCCCACCGGCCCCGTCGGCTGATGCTGCGGGGTGGAGCAGGAATGAGATTGATTTGTTTGTCGCGGAGAAGCTGTCAGCCAGGGGAATTCGGCCGTCTCCGCCTGCGTCGCGTGAGACTCTGATACGCCGTGCTTCGCTGGACCTGACCGGTCTGCTGCCAACTCCTGAGCAGGTGCAGCAGTTTGTCAGCGACACATCAGCGGATGCGTGGCCGCAGGTGGTTGACCGACTGCTGGCTTCGCCGCACTTTGGTGAGCGCTGGGGCCGCCACTGGCTGGATTTGGCGCGCTATGCGGATTCGGATGGCTATGAAAAGGACAATGCTCGACCTGATGCATGGCGGTATCGGGACTGGGTGATCGATGCGATCAATCAGGATCTGCCGTTCGATCAGTTTACGATTCAGCAACTGGCGGGTGATCTGTTGCCTGAGTCGGAACCGCTGCAGAAACTGGCGACTGCTTTTCATCGCCAGACGCTCACGAATACCGAAGGGGGTACGGATCAGGAGGAGTTTCGGGTTGAGGCCTGTTTTGATCGAACAGAAACGACGGGGCAGGTCTGGCTGGGGCTGACGGTGGGCTGTGCTCGCTGTCATTCCCACAAGTATGAGCAGCTGACTCAGCGAGAGTATTATCAGTTGTTTTCCGTATTCAATAATGCGGATGAGGCAACAGCGGCGGTACCGACGGCTGCGGCGGATGTGGCGGCCTGGCCGGCGCTGCAGCTGGCGTTTGAGAGTCGTCGCAGTGAACTGGAGCGGGAACTTGCTGCGGCTGGCGAATCCAGAATTGCCGAGTTTGAAGGCTGGCAACAGCAGCAGCGTGAACTGCTGCAGTCAAAGCAGGTGCCTGCGGAGCTGCCCAAAGAGATTCAGGTGATTCTGCAGCTTGCTCCAGCCAGGCGAAAGGCTGCGCAACAGCAGTCGCTGCGTCAATTCTGGTATCGGCAGCAGGCTGATCTGAAGCTTCTGGCTGCTCGACTGGATGAGCATTTGAAGACACAGCCGGCAAAACCAGAGATCACGGTTCGTGTTTTACAACAGCGCAGTCAGTCTCCGCGTCGTACCTTCGTGCTGCACCGCGGCGAGTTTCTTAATCCGTTAACGGATCTGGAGGTGACACCGGCTGCGCCGGGAATTCTGCCCCCGCTGACATCACGATCTGCTGACCGTCAGCCGGACCGACTCGATTTTGCTCGCTGGCTTGTTGCGTCGGACAATCCGCTGTCACCGCGAGTCGCCGTGAATCACATCTGGGCGCATTTGTTTGGTCGGGGGCTGGTGCGAACGCTGGGCGACTTTGGGGTTCGCGGAGAAGCTCCCACGCACCCGGAACTGCTGGACTGGCTGGCTGCTCGATTTGCCGGGATCGCTGTTGCGGAGTCGAGTCCTGTTTCCGGAGCGGCGCAGCCGTGGTCACGAAAGCAGCTGATACGACTGATTCTGCTGTCTGCTGCGTGGCAGCAGTCCTCTCGTCATCGAGGGGATCTGCAGGCGGTGGATCCTGAGAATCGTTTGCTGGCACGTCAGAATCGACTGCGAGCGGAGGGAGAAATTGTGCGTGACATCAGTCTTCAGGCTGCGGGTCTGCTGAGTGATCGTGTGGGTGGCCCCAGTGTGTTTCCTCCGCTGCCCGCGGGGATCGCTGAGCTGAGTTATGCCGGGAACTTCAAGTGGGTGGAGTCCTCCGGGGCGGATCGTTATCGCCGTGGGATGTATACGTTTTTCAAGCGTACGTCACCGCATCCGAGTCTGACAGCATTCGACTGTCCGGATGCTAACCTGACCTGCCTTGAACGCGGGGTTTCGAATACACCACTGCAGGCGCTGGTCACGCTGAACAATGAAGTGTTTGCGGAATGTGCGGCCGCATTTGCTGAGCGGCTGGGTAAGTCTGATCAGCTGACAGCTGAAGGGCGAATCGAACGGGCTTTTCAGTTGTGTCTTGGCAGGTCACCAGCCGTGTCTGAGCTTGGTGAGCTGCGGCAGTTGCAGCAGGATTTAACTCAGCTGGCGCTGGCAGAGAACATGTCCGCAGCCGATGCTGATGCGGCTGCGTGGCGCGGCCTGTGTCGGACTTTGCTGAACCTTGATGAATTCATTACGCGGGAGTGAACCATGACGAATTTCGAGGCGGAGCTGGAGCGGCTGAACTGCCGGCATGCTGCTGAAACTCGACGACGCTGGCTGACTTCATCCGCCAGTGGGATTGGGTCAGCGGCACTGGCTGCGCTGCTGCAGAGGGACGGAGTCCTTGCCGGCCAGCCAGGGGATGCCAGCGACAGTCTGCAATCGACTCTGTCTCATTTTGCTCCCCGAGCGAAGCACTGCATTTTTCTGTTTCAGGCCGGAGCTCCTTCGCATCTGGACCTGTTTGATCCCAAGCCGCGACTGGCGGAGCTGAATGGTCAGCCGCTGCCTGAAGAGATTGTCAGAAAGGTGCGGTTTGCTTTTATTCAAAAGGAGTCTGCGGTGTTGCTGGGATCACCGCGGCGCTGGCGGAAGCATGGTCAGTGCGGGATGGATTTTAGTGACTATTTGCCGCAGCTGGCCACCTGTGCGGATGACATTCTGATGGTTCGTTCGATGTTTTCCGAACAGTTCAACCATCATCCGGGTCAGTTGTTGCTGAGCTGTGGTCGAGCGACATTTGGATTGCCGACGATCGGCAGCTGGCTGAACTATGGTCTGGGCTCGGAATCGCAGGATTTGCCTGGTTATGTGGTGCTGACCAGCGGGCGTGGTTCAAGCGGTGGTGCATCGCTTTGGGGCAGCGGTTTTCTGCCGTCGCATTATGCCGGCGTTCTGTTTCGAAATCAGGGGGAGGCCGTACTGAATCTGGCGAATCCGTCGGGTGTATCAGCGGCTGCGCATCGGAGGACGCTGGACGCACTGCAGCGGCTGAATCAGTCGCGAGCCGCCGAGGTTCAGGATCCGGAAATTGACAGTCGCATTCGAAACTACGAGCTGGCGTTTCGGATGCAGTCTGCGGCTCCTGAGCTGATTGATCTGGCGGGTGAGTCCCGCAGTACTCTGGAGGCGTATGGTGTTGAGCGGGCACAGCATCCGCAGGCGACGGGGCGTGGCAACGTCGCTGAGGCTCATCGTACTTACGCTCGCAACTGTCTGCTGGCTCGGCGACTTGTAGAACGCGGTGTGCGTTTTGTGAATATCATTTATGAAGCATGGGATCAGCACAGTGACCTGAATAAGGACCTGCCCTACAACTGCTGGGTGGTGGATCAGCCGATTACTGCCCTGCTGCGGGATCTGAAGCAGCGCGGTCTGCTGGACACAACGCTGGTTGTGTGGGGTGCCGAGTTTGGACGCACGCCACTGGGTGAAAATCGCAAGGGGCGAGCAGCCAATACCGGTCGCGATCATCATCCATTTGCCTTCAGCTTATGGATGGCGGGAGGCGGTATTCGCGGAGGTCAGATTTGGGGGGCATCCGACGAGATTGGCTGGGGAGTGGCGGAGAAGCCAGTCCACATGAATGATTTGCAGGCGACGATGCTGCATCTGTTCGGGCTGGATCATCTGAAGCTGACCCACCGATTTCAGGGCCGTGACTTTCGTCTGACAGACGTTGGCGGGACTGTTATGCAGTCGTGGCTGTCCTGACAATTCACAGGCGCATAAAAACGGCCTGTCCTGAAGACAGGCCGTAATGTCTGCGCTGGCTTTAGTTCATCAGCACAACAATTTGCTTGATAGCGGTCTGAGCGGCGGCGACATCACCACCACAGGCCTTCAGCAGATCCTTTGCAGCGGTGAGGGCAGCCATGTTGACGCCTGCTGATGGTGCTGCAGGTGCAGCAGCGGGTGCAGCGACGGCAGCGGGACGACCGGCCTTACGTTTGGCCGGACGTTTTTTGATTGTGCGAGTCAGGCCCAGTTTGCGGCGAGCATTGGCAAATGCCACCTGGACGCTGTTTTCATTGAATGCGTAGGAAGGATACTTTTCCTTCAGGATGGCGATGACTTCCGGTCCACGAATCTCTTTGTTTCCTTCAACCAGTGCCCGGACTTCTTTGGAGACGTTTACATCGTCTCTGCCGGCTGCGGCACGCTTGGCCATTTGCTGATCCTTAAATCACCCCATATAAGCTGGAGTACGGCATGGGGAAAGCCGCCCCCTAAGTAAACTTGCTGCCCTGCAATGTCAATTTATGTCGTCGTGACTTATGCATTTCTTAGCACTGACTTGAGAGTGTTTCAAACCAGAGTTCTGCAAATTCCGCTTAAAAATGGCAATGTCTCGGAATTAACAGATACAGGTTCTGTTCTGTATGCAGGCCTGGACAGTGTGTGTCTGTTCAATCAGTGCTGGGGTTTTCCGCAGCGTGCAGGTGCTGCAGTTCCCAGGCAAAACCGCCCGAAAGAATGGGAAAACGGCACCAGGATCGCGGGTCCAGATTGCGATCATCAAGATGGAAAGAGGGGGCAAATCGTTCTCGTTTCCACTGATTTCCGGACCATAATCCAAAGAATCTGCGAACCCATTCGATTGTTTTTTCAGCCGTTTGGGCTGTGCCTGACATTTGCAGTGTGGAGACAATTTCCTGGGGGCTGAGTCGATCACGGATGGCCAGCTCTTCGATGCGTTCCAGCACATCATAGGGCATCAGGTCAGTTTCGTCGGTTTGCCCGGATTGTTCGGGACGCAGTTCGGCGGTGGGCTGTTGAGCATTTACGAGGCGCAGAGCCGGCAGTGGTGAAATGCCGGGAACACCAGAAGTTTCCATCAGAATCAGCCAGCGTCGCAGAAACGATTTGTCGATGCCTGCGAGCGGGCTGAGCCCTCCGGAGGTATCGCCGTCCATTGTGGCATAACCAACAGCAGCTTCTGAACGATTGCTGGTGGCAAGCAGGAGGGAGCCGGTGACGTTTGCCAGCATCCAGACACCGGGAGACCGACTGCGAGCCTGAATATTTTGCAGGGCCACGTCGTCCGTCTGCCACGACAGTGGTCGACCGATCATCTGCTGCACGAGTTGAGTGTATGTTTCGACAGTTTCGTCGATGCTGATTTCGTGGTAGCGGCCACCGACGGCCTGAGTCACCCCGGCAGCGGCTTCGCGAGTTGTGCGGGAGCTGTTGCGAGTTGCCTGATAGACTCCGGAAAACAGCGTGTGCATAAAATCTGCGGCTGTTTCTGCGTTGGCGAGTCCCGGTATATACGACAGCCGCTGCCGCAGTCCGGCTGCACCCAGATCCTGCAGACCGCGTTCAACCATGGCTCGGATCAGGACTGCGCAGGCCGATGAATCTGCTCCGCCGCTCATGCTGACTACAAAGCCGCGTGAGCGTGTTTTACGGAGATAATCGTGCAGTCCGAGGGCTTCGGCGAGGACGAATTCTGCTTCTTTACTGCAGTTTTTAGTGATTTCTGTGTCAACCGCCGACTGAGCGTCAGCTGCAGTGGCCGGGCCCGCCGCGTCGTTAAAGATGGCTGTTTCCGGAACACAAATGATTCTGCCGGCAGTTCGACCCGTCAGATCGACGGGCAGGGAGTGTACGGCAGCGCGTCTGGTACGCAGCACATCCACGTCGATTGTGGCTGAGACAACAGCGGTTTCATGGAAGCTGAATCGCGGGCCGGCCGCCAGCAGCCGGCCACCGGCTGCCAGCAGAGCGCCGCCGTCATAAATAGCCCGACCCGCTTCATTGCCGCACAGATTGGCGTAGACATATCCGCAGCCGAATGCTCGTGATCCGTCAAGCACAAACCGCTGACGTACCTCGTGCTTGCCGAAGGCGAAATGGCTGGCACTGGGGTTCAGAATAATGTCAACGCCGTGGCGCGACATTTCGGCCCCCGGTCGATCGGCTGCCCAGGCGTCTTCGCAGATTTCGAAACCGATCAGCAGTCCGTCGCAGTCGAACAGCAGATCGCCGATCGGCCATTCTTTGCCGGCCGCGGTGTAGCCGCTGCGCTGGCCAGCCGGCCACGGTCGAAACCAGCGAGGCTCATAATGCAGCCCGTCACCTGCCAAATGTCGCTTGCAGACAAATCCTGCAATTTGTCCGTCGACGGCCACACAAATCGCGTTGTAAACGCCATTTCCCACCGCCAGCGGCAGACCGACTGTCGCCAGCAGGCCGCGAGTGTGGGGGATGACATCCTGCAGCAGCTGCCACGCCGTGCGCCAGACGTGCGGAGCCAGAAACATATCTTCACAGCCGTATCCGGTCAGGCACAGCTCTGGAAGACAAAGGACCTGCACACCCTGCTGGCGGGCTGTCGTCAGCGCCTGCACAATCCGCCGGACATTGCCCTGCCAGTCCAGTGGCGTCTGATTAAGAATTCCGGCACCCAGCCTGATGCGTCGCATGCACGTCCCCGGCCACTCGCTGCGCAGCTTCCAGTTCAGATTTCAAAGACCGCTGCTGCCATCAGTCTAGCCGCTTTAACGTGTCAGGGCCGGCAATCCCGGGGAATTTTGGGGGGAAATCGTGGTTTCCTGGCGAGTGTTTACGGAGTTTTCGGGCGGGGCAGCCTGTTTGGTCAAATCACCGGACGTTCCTCGTGCAGGCCATGGCGTTCCAGCAGCCGGTACAATTTGCGACGGTGAATTCCCAGCACGCGTGCCGCGCGAGCCTTATTGCCATTTTGCTGTCGCAGAATTTCCAGGATATGAGCCTTCTCGAGATCCTCCAGACGAAATGGCAGTTCACCGCCTCCGGAGCCTGCTGGAACCGTTCCGCCGCCGTTGCGTTCCGGTCCCAGAGAACGTGGCGGCGAGATCCGGAAGCCTGCGGGGGCAGGGGCTAAGCTGCCGTTCACCGGCTCAAACCCCGGCAAAACCTCTGACGGCAGATCATCCGGCGTAATCACATGCCCGTCTGCCAGAATCTGAGCCCGATCAATGGCGTTTCGCAGCTGGCGAACATTGCCGGGCCACTGGCAGCGTTCAATCGCGGCCATTGCTTCGGGAGTGACCGTCCAGCCGGCTCCGAGGAAGCTTTTTACCAGCAAAGCCACATCACCCTCACGTTTTCGCAGCGGCGGCAGCTCCAGCGACATGACGTTAATTCGATAATACAGGTCCTCCCGAAAACGGCCCGCAGCAACCTCGTCCGCCAGATTGCGATTTGTGGCGGCGATCAGGCGCACGTCCACCCGTCGCTCACGGTGGGAGCCGACTCGGCGGATTGAGCCATCTTCGAGAGCTCGCAGCAGTTTGGGCTGCAGTGCTCCTGGCAGCTCGCCGATTTCGTCAATAAACAAAGTCCCGCCGTCGGCCACTTCAAACAGCCCGGCACGATCCTCTGTGGCACCCGTAAAGGCGCCCTTGCGATGCCCGAACAACTCGCTTTCCACCAGCTGCTCCGGCAAAGCCGCACAGTTGATCGTAACAAATGGGCGTCCGGCCCGGTGACTTTGCTGCTGCAGTGCCCGTGCTGCCAGTTCCTTGCCCGTCCCGCTTTCGCCCTGAATCAGCACGGGTTTGTCAGTCGGTGCTACCCGTTCGATCAGTCGGAAGACCTCCTTCATCCGCAGCGATTCTCCGAGGATCTTCACCGGGGCGTGCGAACGTTCGATAATTGCTCGGAGCTGCCGGTTTTCGCGCTGCAGGCGACTGCGGTCCCACGCCATCAGGCAGCGCTGCTCCAGCTCGTCCATCGGAAACGGCTTTGTCAGATAGTCGCAGGCACCCAGCTTCATGGCATTTACGGCACTTTCGATCGTGCCCTGCCCCGTCAGGATGATCACTTCCGTTTCTGTCTGGGCAGATTTCATTCGTTCCAGCACTTCGAGACCTGTGAGTCCCGGCATGTTCATGTCCACAACCGCTACGTCAAAAGTGCGGCGGTCACATAATTCCAGAGCCTCATGACCATTGGCGGCCGTAGCGACGCTGTGTCCCTTGCGGACCATCCACCGCGCACAAGTCTCGCGAAAATCAGGATCGTCCTCAACGATCAGCAGACTGAATGCCGGTGATGACATGGATGCCTCCGTCCCGCTGCGATTGCAGCCCTTCTGACAGTCCTGACGACCGCCCAGCCAGCAGAAAATCACACTTGTGTGCCAAACGGCGCACAAGTGTGCGTTTGTGTCACATGTTTGGTTGCAAAAGTCAGGGATTTACTGGCTTGCAGCCGCGATTTTTCTGTCAGCGAACGGCATTCCCAAACCACGAAAATCGCTGGTGCGGCGGCCCTGTTTTGAGCATCAGGCGTTGTGGCCTCCGCGGGAGGAGTGCATTCGCGGCAGCAGCAGCGAAATTTCGGCCCCCCCATGTTGCCCGTTGGCTGCGGTAATTGTGCCGCCGTGTGCGTGCAGAATGCGCTGGACGATGGCCATACCGAGTCCGGTGCCTTTTTGTTTCGTGGTAAAGAACGGCTCGAACACCTGCTGGACGGCTTCCGGCCTGAATCCGGGGCCGTTGTCGCTGATGCGGATCAGCAGGGCCGGTCGCCCGTCCAGTTCAGCCAGTTGTGTCTGCACAGTGATGCAGCCCCGATCACCGCAGGCGTGCAGGGAGTTTTCAAGGATGTTGCGAAACACCTGTTCCATACGGTGAATATCGACCTCGCAGCGCGGTGATTCCTGAGCGATTTGTTCCTGCAGGGAAACTGCACGATCGCGGCGGGCTGTCGCCAGGTTGTCCCATTCCTTGCGCCAGATTGAGCTGAGGTCACAATCCCGGAATTCGAGGTGAATTGGTGCTGCATAGCTGCGTACTTCTTCGTACAGCCGATGCAGATCCTGCAGGGCGTTGCGTGCTCGTTTGGCGAGGTCCAGTTGTTCGGGCTGATGTTCGAGGTCGAGTGCCAGCATATCGAGGCAGGCCTGGGCGCGCTGCAGAGCATTGCGGCTTTCGTGTGCCAGTCCGGTGACCATTTGTCCGATGGCAGCGAGCCTTTCGGACTGGAGCAGTTGTTTTTGCACACGTTCGAGGTCGGAAAGGTCGCGGACAATACCTGTGAAGTAGTGTCGTCCGCCGACGCTGAATTCGCTGATTGCGAGATGTACGAGGAATTCCTGACCATTGCGGCGGAGGGCCTTGATCTGTCGACCGATGCCGATGATGCGTGCCCGGCCTGTCTGCAGATAGCGAGACAGATAGTGGTCGTGTTCGGAACGCCAGGGCTCCGGCATCAGCATGGAGATATTTTTGCCTTTCAGTTCGGGTTCGGAGTACCCGAATAATCGAGCGGTTGCCGGATTGGCAGAGGCAATAATCCCGTGTTCATCAATGGTGATAATTGCATCTACTGCAGTATTGAGGACAGCGCGACAGCGGACCACTTCATCGGGTTCGAATGCGGGGGGTCCGAGTCCGCTGTGCAGGGCCACCAGATACAAATCTGCGACATCTGCCAGACGCAGCGGCGACACGTGCACAGCCCAGATGACGGGGGCATCATCGGGGACTGCTGCGAATTCTGCCTGCATCTGAAATCCGGCTCTGGACTGCAGCATTTCGTGCCAGTGCTGTCGCAGAGCGGGCAGATCGGATGCAGACAGGCAATCCAGCAGAGGCCGACCGATGCAGTCCGGCGGACCGCCGCTGGCCACCTGCTGAATCACACCGTCTGCATTACAGAGAAAGGCTTTGAAGGCGACTGGGGGATGACTGCTGGTTCGATTCATCTGACTGGCCCCTGTTTGTTGGCTGGTGGCCAGAATTTGGCCACCAGTTTTTGACGCAGCCGGACTGTTGGCTGAAATCTGGCAATTTGCGCGGGTGTGACCTGTGGGTTTGGGTCTTGCCGGAAGCTATTCCCAGTTGTCGCCCGGATTGGAATGATAATCGTATTTTCTCATAAAGCTATTAATTGCAGCACTTTGTGTCGGCAGCTGAAGTTCTGAAACTGGCCTCTTTCGCGCCCATCGGCACGGAACTCGCAATCACCTCAGGCAAGCCATGCAGTATTTTCCTGTTTTGAGGTGAGACAATCGATGACCGCATCTACGGTACCAGCCGGGCTGAAGCCCGAAAACGGCCTGAAGGGCCTTGCTCATCTGCGGCACGACATTCTTTCCGGGATCGTCGTGTCACTGGTCTCTTTGCCCCTGTCGTCGGGGATTGCCATTGCGTCGGGTGTGCCGCCGATTTACGGTCTGATGTCGGCGATCATTGCTGGTCTGCTGTTTCCGTTTATCGGCGGGGCCTATATGACAATCAGTGGTCCGGCTGCCGGTCTGGCTCCGGCGCTGGTTGCTGTGATGACGTCTTTGGGTGGTGCCGGTGATGCAGAAACACTGGGGCCAGGTTATCCGTGGCTGTTGTGTGTGATCTTTTTGGTGGGGTGTGCCCAGTTGCTGATTGCACTGGCCGGGCTGGCTCGTTACGCAGCGGCCATCCCGATAGCGGTGGTTGAGGGCATGCTGTGCTCGATCGGCCTGATGATTATTGTGAAGCAGTTTCCGTC
>JBJTPZ010000015.1:0-4609 GCA_046075365.1 Planctomycetaceae bacterium | reverse complement strand
TGTTGCTGTTCGGTGTCGAGATCCGTTCGCAGCAGTGTCGTTTGAGATTCGGAGCGAGTTCTTTCGAGTCGAGCGAGTCCCGAATGCTGACTTCTGAACAGGAATCCGTCGACGAACGCGCGTCGCAGTCTGCCGCAGGGGTCGAAGTGGTAGACCTGATTTTGACCGAAGAAGAAGCTGGGAGCTGAGTCGCGGAATCCGACGGTCAGTGGTTCCGTGAGGGACGGCAGCAGGAATTCTGCGCGTGGGAGCAGGGCTGTGGCCTCGTTGATCAGGTCTTCGCGTTCGGATTCGTTGCGGGCCATTGTGGTGCAAACCGGTGAAAAGCGGCAGGTGTGGCGCCGCGGACGCGGCTGGTGACCGAATTCCGGTTGATTGTAGCAGGGACTCATGGGCTGGAAAATGCCTGCGAGGTGTGGGTTGGTTTGTACCGACCGCTAAGGATGTTAGATTTCGGGTGTGTGTTTTTGGCTGTTTTGGCGGGCGACAGGCTGTGCAGCGAAAGGTGTGGTGTGTGATGGGCTTGAAGCGTTGTATTTGGGCGGCACTGATGCTGGTTCTGACAGGGGCGGCTGGTGCCGCAGAGCCTCCGGAGAAGGTCGCTGCGATCGAGGGTGTTACGGAATATCGATTTGGAAACGGAGCGAGGGTACTGCTGTTTCCGGATGCGTCACAACCGACGATTACGGTAAACATGACAGTGCTGGTGGGATCTCGACATGAGGGATATGGTGAGGCGGGGATGGCGCACCTGCTGGAGCATTTGGTATTCAAGGGGACTCCAACGTTTCGCGATGTTCCGAAGGCGCTGCGTGATCATGGCGCCAGCTTTAACGGTACGACCAACCAGGATCGAACGAACTACTTCGAGACTCTTCCGGCAACGGAAGAGAATCTGGAGTTTGCGATTCATCTGGAGTGTGATCGTTTGGTGAACAGTTTCATAGATCGTGAGGACCTGCTGAAGGAATTCACGGTTGTGCGAAACGAGTTTGAGCGAGGTGAGAACAGTCCGGAGGGAGTTCTGTTTCAGCGGGTGATGGCAGCGGCGTACGAGTGGCATAACTATGGTCAGACTACGATTGGCAACCGTTCTGACATCGAGCGAGTGCCGATTGAGAATCTGCAGGCGTTTTATCGCCGATATTATCAGCCGGACAATGTGGTGCTGATTGTGACGGGGCGTTTTGAAGAGCCGAAGGCTCTGGAGATTGTGGGTAAGTATTTGGGTTCAATTCCGCGACCTGAGCGTCGTCTGGATGCAACCTACACGGAAGAGCCGGCTCAGGACGGTGAGCGTGAGGTAATTTTGCGGCGTGTAGGCGGTGTTGGTTCGGTCATTGCGGCCTATCACATGCCGGCTGCGGCCCATGAGGACTGGGCGGCACTGTCGATTTTGGGGAGTGTGTTATCAGAGACGAAGGTTGGCCGGCTGGACCGGGCTCTGGTTGAAACAAAAGTCGCGACCAGTGCTTCGGGTCGTTCGGACAGTTCCCATGACCCTGGATTGTTTACATTTTCTGCATCTCCGGTTGAAGGAAAGCTGAATGAGACTCGCGAGTTGTTGTTGAAGACGATTGACGAGCTGGGAAGTGCAGAATTTTCGGCTGAGGAAGTGGACCGGGCAAAGTTGCGGTCCAAACGGAGTTCCGAGCAGCTGATGACCAGTGCATCATCGATGGCATCGGCTTTAAGCGGTGCGTCATCGCTGGGTGACTGGCGATTGTTGTTCCTGCAGCGGGATCGGGTGCAGGCGGTGACAGCAGCCGACGTAAATCGAGTGGCGGCGACGTATTTCAAGCCGTGGAATCGAACTCTTGGCGTGTTTATTCCATCGGATGCTCCGCGTCGACTGACGGTACCTGCGGTGCCATCAATCGCTGCTGTGGTGAAGGACTACAAGGGCGGGGCGGCAGTCGCTGCTGGAGAGGCATTTGACCCGACTCCGGAGAATCTTGACGCACGCACGAAGGTGATTGAGGAGGATGGTGTTCGGGTTGCGCTGTTGCCGAAGAAGAATCGGGGTGAGACGGTAGCGATGACCTTGTCGCTGCGTTATGGCAATGAAGAGTCTCTGAAAGATTTGGGCACAGCAGCGGGGATGATTCCGTCGATGCTGATGGCCGGCACGAGGCGTCTGGACAGGCAGGCATTGCAGCAGGAGATGGATCGACTGAATGTCCAGATCGGTTGTGGTTGTGGCAGTGGTCTTGGTCGTCGAGTGGGGCGTGGTGGTGGCGGTGGCGGAGGTTCAGCTGGAACTCTGTCATTTTCCATAGAGGCGCGGCGTGATTCTCTGGAGAAGGGGATTTATCTGCTGGGTGAAATTCTGCGGGAACCGGCTTTTCCGGCTGAGGAGTTTGAGCAGATGCGACTGCGGAGTGCAGCGATGATTGCGACGATGGATGCTGATCCAGCAGCGCTGAGTTCAGAGCTGCTGTCGCGCAGTCTTTCTCAGTATCCCAAAGGTGACGTGCGTTATTCGATGTCGATGCAGGAGAGAAAGGCCGAGCTTGAGTCTGTGACTTTGGAGCAGGTGAAGGCTGTTTATCAGCAGCAGTTGTCGGCAAGTCATGCCGAGATTGCGATTGTGGGTGATTTTGAGGTGGAGTCTGCGTTGTCAGCGGTACGAGAGGTTCTGAAGGGCTGGAAGTCTGAGACTCGCTGGCAGGAAATTTCCCGAGAGGCTCGTGCGGACGTGCAGGCTGGGAAGCAGGACATCGTGACGCCGGACAAGGCGAATGCTGTGTTTTTGGCTGGTTTGTCATTTGCGATGAATGACGATCATCCGGATGCAGCGGCGCTGCAGCTGGGGAATTTTATTTTGGGGGGCGGGACATTGAGTTCTCGCCTTGGAGACCGCATTCGGCAGAATGAGGGGTTGTCGTATGGCGTGAATTCATCGGTGAGTATTCCGAGCACCGGGAATGATGCTCGATTCGGGATCAATGCGATTACGAATCCGGCGAATATTAATGCCGTGGAGCAGGCTGCGATGGAGGAGCTGGAGCGATTTTTGAAGGACGGTCCGTCTGCCAGGGAACTGGCTGATGCTCAGACAGCGTGGCTGGAGTCTCGCAAGGTTTCTCGTACGAGCGATGGTGCGATTGCAGGCCAGTTAGTTTCAAATCTGCATCTTTCGCGGACCTTCGCGCGTGATGCGGAGGAGGAGCGACGGATCGCGGCTTTGACACCGGAAATGGTGCGTGACGCATTTCGCAGGCACATCGATCCAGCGAAGCTGGTGGTGATTCGCGCTGGTGATTTTCGTTGAAGTTGCACGGATTGAGTTGTGGCCAGAGTTTCTGCACTGAGAGGAGCGATTCATGAGATCAGGAACAGGGGCTCTGGTGTTGTTGTGTTTATTGTATTCCGTGCAGTGCGCTGGTGTTGTTGCGGGGGATCGTCCGACAGGACGATCCTTCGCGACTCGCTCCGAAGTGATTGCTCGCCACGGCATGGCTGCCACGAGTCAGCCACTGGCGACGATGACGGCGGTCGATATTTTGCGGCGAGGCGGCTCTGCGGTTGATGCTGCGATTGCGGCGAATGCGGTTTTGGGGGTTGTGGAACCAACTGGCTGCGGGATTGGCGGCGATTTGTTTGCGATAGTGTGGGATGCAAAGAGTGGTCAGCTGCATGGATTGAACGGCAGTGGCAGATCTCCTCGTTCACTGTCAGCAGAGGAGTTTCGTCGCCGTGGTTTGAAGAAGATTCCTTCGTTTGGGGTGTTGCCGATTTCCGTACCGGGCTGTGTGGATGGCTGGTTTGAGCTGCATGGCAAGTTTGGGCGTTTGCCGATGTCTGAAGTTCTGGAGCCGGCGATTCGATATGCTCGTGAGGGCATACCTGTGAGTGAGGTGATAGCTGACGGATGGCGCAGCGGCGAGACAGTGTTTCGTGAGCAGCCTGGATTTGCGGAAACGTTTTTGTTGGATGGGCGAGCGCCTCGGAAGGGTGATGTATTCAGGAACCCGGGTCTGGCGGAGACGCTGGAGCGTATTGCGAAGCATGGGCGTGACGAATTTTACGCAGGCTCGACGGCCGAGCGGATTTCTGATTTTGTGCGGCAGCACGGGGGTTATTTGTCGTTTGAGGATCTGCAGCAGCACAGGTCGGACTGGGTGGCTCCGGTTTCAGTGAACTATCGTGGCTACGATGTTTGGGAGTTGCCACCGAATGGGCAGGGCATTGCTGCACTGCAGATGCTGAATGTGTTGAGGGGTTTTGATTTGGGGCGGGCAGGTTTCGGCAGCGTGGATCATGTGCATTGTTTTGTGGAGTCGAAGAAGCTGGCTTTTGAAGACCGGGCTCGGCTGTACGCGGATCCGAAGTTTGCGGCAGTGCCGACAGCTGAGTTGATATCGGTCGAGTATGCGGATGGTCGCAGGGCGCTAATTGATGCGGGGCGGGCGGCTGCAAGTTATCCGGTCGGTATTCCGACGTCAGTGGAGGAAGGCGATACGATTTATCTGACGACGGCTGACAGTGAGCGAAACATGGTGTCGCTGATCCAGAGCAATTACCGCGGATTTGGCTCGGGTGTTTGTCCGCCGGGGCTGGGTTTTTCGTTACAGGATCGTGGTGAGATGTTTGATTTGGAGCCGGG
>JBJTPZ010000014.1:0-1250 GCA_046075365.1 Planctomycetaceae bacterium | reverse complement strand
CGGGAGCATTGATTAAAGACCCCGCAAAGCTGCATCTGGACTTCCGGCTCCGTGAGAAAACTCTGCCCCTGACACTGACCGACCATCTGCAAATCCACTTTTTGCAGCTAAATCATCTTCAGGTCACTGCGGACACGCTGTATAATGCAACGCCGGTCGAACGCTGGTGCTGGTTTCTCCGACATGCTCAGGATCTGACCACCGAACAACTGGCAGTGTTAATGCCAGACAAGGAATTCACCGAAGCCGCCAAAGTCCTCGATATGATTGCGCAAACACCAGAACAACTGCAGGAATACAATGCTCGCCTGAAAGCGCAGCGTGACGAAGAGGCTCGGATCATTTTCGGCCGGCAGCAGGGACTGGAGATCGGCGAAGCTCGCGGTATCGAAATCGGTGAGGCTCGCGGTATCGAAATTGGCGAAGCTCGCGGTATCGAAATTGGTGAAGCTCGTGGTGAGGCCCGTGGAATTCGCAAAGGACTGCTGCAGGGGCAAGTCGTGCTGTTACAGCAGCTGCTGCAAGTGCCCGTCAGCACTGACGAACAGCTGGCTGCCTTTGATCTGGATCAGCTAAACCACATGCTCACTCAACTGCAGCAACAGTTCAGTCACCGCGACGCCTGATCCAGTTCCACCACCATTCATTCCTCCACCCCACAGCTAATGCTCCGGAATGTTCAGACACTTCCGACCGGTTTTCTCACGAAGACGCAGAGACTCGGCGAGGTACGAAAGCAGAGGGCAAACAAGTTCCAGGTTGCCAGCTCCCATACAAACAGGAACCCCATGGGCCAGCGAAATAGCATGACCAGGGTTCGGCTTCCATTACAAATGCCCGCTCGGTCGAGACCTGTGATTCTCTCTCTGTGTCTCTCCAGGCCTCTCCTTTAGACAAACACGGACCGGGTCACCCGTCCGGGCGCAGAATTATCACGCTGAATGGACAACCAGGTTCAGGGCAGTTGAGACAGCACAAATCGCGTTATTTCATCGGTTTACTCGCTTTTTTGTGTCAGCCTGCGGTTCATCACCCCCACCAGCACTGCTCTCAGTTCCCGCCGCTGCAGCACTCGCAGATACTGGCTGCTGCGGTGGCTGAGTCCACTTTCGGTACTCCGCGGTCAATGACACAACCGCCAGCACCCCATACACCACACAGCACGCTGCCAGACACACTCGACGCCACATCGGCGGACGCAGCGCCGGTGGCAGAAACGTTGTGTTGACCAGCAAAATCTGAATCGCACC
>JBJTPZ010000013.1:0-4789 GCA_046075365.1 Planctomycetaceae bacterium | reverse complement strand
AGCTCAGGCAACTGCCAACGCACCACAACGCCACCCGTGCGTTTCCTCTTCGCGGCTTCGCGTCTTCGCGTGAGCCCAACCGCCTCCCAGCCCCGTGCGGCGATCTCCAGGCAATCCAAACCCCCCAGCACAGATCTCGGGCTGGAAAGCCCGAGCTACGAAGACTTGCCCCCGGCGATTCCTCGTGCTCGTGCTCGTGCTCGTAATCGTAATCGAACACCGAAGGCCGAACGCCGAACACCAATTCCTCCCCTCGCCCCCGTGAAACGGGGGAGAGGGGTCGGGGGTGAGGGGGCAACACCACCCTTATACCGCCCCCACGCCAAGGCTCTTAGGCCCGCCGGCAGCTGCATTACCCGGTCGTGCGGCATGGATGCCGTCGAACGCCAGCCGCCCACCGCATTCACACCCGCGGACTCCCGTCCGCGGCTCGCCTGAACACTGACCCTCGCGGCTTCGCGGCTTCGCGGCTTCGCGGCTTCGCGTGAAACCAACCGCCCCCAGCCCCGTGCAGCGATCTTCAGGCAATCCAACCCCCCCAGCACAGTGCTCGGGCTGGAAAGCCCGAGCTACGAAGACTTCCCCCCGGCGATTCCTCGTGCTCGTGCTCGTAATCGTAATCGTGCTCGTAATCGTAATCGAACACCGAAGGCCGAACGCCGAACACTAACTCCTCCCCTCGCCCCCGTGAAACGGGGGAGAGGGGTCGGGGGTGAGGGGGCCATGGCATCCTTGCCATAGAGGGTAGATTTGAGAAAGTTGAAAGGAGAGCAGGCAGTTCAAAACACACCACAACAACCCTGTGCATTTCCCTTCGCGGCTTCGCGGCTTCGCGGCTTCGCGTGAAACCAACCGCCCCCAGCCCCGTGCAGCGATCTCCTCGCAGCCCAAACGCAGAGAACAGATCTCGGGCTGGAAAGCCCGAGCTACGAAGACTTCCCCCCGGCGATTTCTCGTGCTCGTGCTCGTACACCAATTCCTCCCCTCGCCCCCGTGAAACGGGCTCACTGTACCACACATCTTTCTCGAGGGAAAAAAAATCAGGCATCGGGCCCAAACGTCTCCCACGCAAGAGCGAGGTAGCAGACCTCCTCCAGTCCAGTCCAAAGCGTCTTCGTGCCTGGCCTCGAATTGCGACGTTTGATGTAGCCGCCCAAACCCGCCACCATATCGATCATCTCTTTCATGCGGGGAGGTTTCTTCGGCAGGTTGCGAGTACGATGCACCACCATATAAACAGACTTCCATTCGCTCGGCAAGAAGACCACTTCGCAGTCCAGGTCCGGGCAGTCACCTCCAAGACGACACAGATACATCACACGCCAGGCAATGATCAGATACACTGCAAGACAATTCAGAAGACGATGCAGGTGCTCAAACAGTCGCTCTTCAATGCGGCACCCTGATTTCAGAGTCCTGAAAAAAATTTCGATCTGCCACCGCTGACAGTAAGACTCCACAATCATCTGCACCTCTTCCGCAGTGCTGATTGGCAACGTCGTGGCCAGGATCCACCGAATGGGTTCGCAACCCTCTGGTGCGTTTCTTTCTTCAGCCAGTACCACATTCACTGTGACCGGAGGAAGCACTCGATCAACCCGATGTGGCGGACACAATGTTACGGTCTCAGCTCGGATCTCGACGGTTGCTAATCGAGCATCTCGCGACTGCCCTCGCTTCTGTTTTGTGATCTTGATTTTCGCTTTGCGTGCACTGACGCGTATTGGCTTGTCCAGTAAACATGGTGTTGCACGCACATCCTCAAGCCAATTTCCCGTGGTTGTTGATCGAGTCTGACAGGCTCGAATGAGAAGGTGAACTTTCGGCGATGATTCGTCATCCCCTATCGACCGCGGCTCACTGAACATCTCATAAATATCCGCTTCGCTGTCGCTGACGCAAATGCAGAGCGTGTCTGGACACGCAGCAGCGACATCGCGAGCACACCGCAAACCCTCAATCCATCGTATGCTTTCCTTGTGTTCGATCGGGATTTTTTGACGATTGCTAACGCGTGCTGCGTCTGACATTGATGTCTCGATTCGCTCACGAGCCCACAACTTGTGCCAGACTGTCCCCAAGGGAAGACCGGTTGAACTGAAGGCAACCATGAGATGCGCGAAAGCGCCGCGACGAGCCTCTGAATCCATCGGCCCGGCACCGCTGACCTGCTGACTGGGGCGTGTCAAATCGAGTTCAGTCGTATCCTGCACCAGCAGAACGCGGTCACATTGCGAGATTCGCTCAATCGTCGCATCGGCGTGCGGCTTCAGAATCTTCTCTGGAGTCACCGCGGCATTACGAAAGAACCGATAGGTGGCTTCCATTGCTGCGCGCGACTTTGTCGCTGCCGGAATACTGTTATTCGGACTTTCTCCAAGCACCTCCACCACGTCTTCGTATCGATAATTGATCCGCTTATCACCGAAATCGGCGGTGCGAACTTCATCCCGCAGAGAAACAGTCATGGTGAAACCTTCCATTCACCGACGCTGAACACCTAATCGAAATCCTGATAAAGTGTGCAGAGATACGCCACATGCAATCCTTGCATGGTCACTGACATCGTTCGAAATCACGGGTCAGCAGTCCAGCAAAAAAGGAGTGGGGATTGTGGCCTTGGCGTTCGAATGCGGGGAAGCTCGCTGAAGACCGGCAGAAAACACCGAATGACTTGTGTGGTACGATGAGCCCGTTTCACGGGGGCGAGGGGAGCAAGAGTGGGCACTGGTCGGTTTGGCTCACGCGAAGCCGCGAAGGCGCGAAGGAAGGCGCCAAGGGTGGTGGGCGTTTTTCGAGTACGAGTACGAGTACCGTCCGCCACGGCGGACTGAGTACGAGTACGAGCTGAGGACTTTGGGGGATCATGTTTTTGCGTTTTTCGTGCTCGTGCTCGTGCTCGTGCTCGAATTTTGCACACTCCGTTCCCGGTTCGCCCGGTGGCGACTACGTAGCTCGGGCTTTCCAGCCCGAGATCTGTGCCGTGCGAATTTGACCGTCTGAACGGCAGCATTTCAGGGTGGCTGTGGCCCCCTCACCCCCGACCCCTCTCCTCAGTTTCCCGGGGGCGAGGGGAGGAATTAGTGGTCAGTGGTCAGTTTGGCGAGTCGCGGACGGGAGTCCGCGGGTGGGTGTGGGCCTCGCGTGCGAGTTTGCGTGCGAGCAGGGTGAGGCACAGGAGGGTAAGAAGGATGGCACCGTTGATCAGCAGGATGCGGAAGTGGTTGGCGCCCTGGGACAGCAGCAGGAGGAGTGTGATGACTGTCTGAACAGTGATGGTGCTGCAGCCGAAGAAGAAGGTGGCCTGCAGTGAGATCCAGGAGGCAATGGTGAAGGCCAGCAGCAGTGTGGCGTTTCCGAGGAAGGCGTAGCCGGCGGAGCGGTCTGCGATTCCGGCTGTGAGGAGCAGAGTGGTGAAACCGCTGTACAGCAGGAAGGCCAGCAAGGTCGCGCCGCGGAGTGCCAGTCTGGCGATTAGCCAGGGGCCGTGCGGCGGGTTTTGGGGCTGGCTGGCGGCCGGCGTCAGGGAGTCTGAGACAAGGAATGGGTTGTCGTCGTGGTGGCTGGACATGGAGGGTTGCGGGCGGGGGGGGACAAGGGTTGGGCAAAGCGAGTGTGAGGGGCAAAAATCGGCTGTGATTTCTGGAATTTGGTTGAGTTTAGGGGTTTGTTGTGAAAAAGCAGCGCTGAAATCGGGGCGGATTTGGGGCTGCGACGTGCCGAGGAGCGGCAAAGTCTGCGGGATCGCTGAAGATAAACGGTTCCGGGGGTCGATTTGCCTTGAGGGTGCAGGCAGCGGTAACGGGCTGGTGTAAACGGGGGGGGATCCAGAGATGGCTCGACGCAAAAGACCGCCTGAGGGTCGGGCATTCGTTGTGTCTTCATTCCGTGATCCGTCGTCGTGGCTGAACGGATTTCTGAGTTATCTGGATGCCGAGTGCGGCATGTCGCAGAACACGCTGGCTGCGTATGGTCGGGATTTGCGACGTTTTTTTGAATGGAATCAGAATTCCAGTCGCACGAGCGTGCATGAGATTGGTGTGGCCACGGTGACGGCTTATCTGGAGTATTTGCAGCAGCTGGGGCTGGCTGCCAGCAGTTCGGGGCGGAATCTGGTGGCGATTCGAATGTTCTTTCGGTATTTGATGCTGGAGGGAATTATTGCTGAGAGCACGGTGGATCTGGTGAGTTCACCGAAACTGTGGGAGCGTTTGCCGAAGGTGCTGAGCCCGGAGATGGTGGACAGTCTGCTGACAGCCCCGGTGGCTCGTGCCGATCGCTTTCCTTTGCGTGACCGAGCGATGCTGGCGGTGCTGTATGCGACGGGCTGTCGCGTTTCTGAGGTTGTGCATTTGCGTCTGGGCGATATTGCGTTTGAGGAGAACTACTGTCGCTGTACGGGCAAGGGCAACAAGCAGCGGATGGTATCGCTGAATCCGCTGACGACGGCGGCGATTCGAGGTTATCAGGAAGCCGAACGACCGGCTCAGACCGCAGTGCGTGGTGAAGACGAGGGCTGGCTGTTTTTGTCGCGGAGCGGGCGTCGGATGAATCGCGAGATGATCTGGGCGCTGGTGCGTCGTTATGCGAGTCGGGCGGGTTGTCCGGACATTAGTCCGCACACTCTGCGTCACAGCTTTGCGACTCATTTGCTGGCTGGCGGGGCCGACATTCGAGCTTTGCAGGAGATGCTGGGGCACGCCTCGATCCGCACGACTCAGGTTTACACCCATGTTGAGCACAGTCGGCTGAAGGCGGTGCACCGGAAATGCCATCCGAGGGGGTAGGG
>JBJTPZ010000012.1:0-6512 GCA_046075365.1 Planctomycetaceae bacterium | reverse complement strand
CTTTCCGGTAGTGGCTCGTGCGATTTTTCGTGCATTTGCTCGTGCTCGTGCTCGACTGGGTGTGCAGCGAGCAGCCTCGTGCGGTACATGCAGCTGCGGGGTGAGAAGGCAGCGGCGGTGTGCAGGGGTGCCACGGATGTTTTTTCGGGCTGTTTTTTTCTGCCACGGATGAACACGGATTGCCACGGATAATCGCAGCGGGTGGCAAACAGGGGAATGTTTGATCTCACGCGAAGCAGAGAAGCCGCGAAGTTGGAGGCAGGGGCAGTTTTTGAGTGCAGCTTTCCGGTAGTGGCTCGTGCGATTTGTCGTGCTCGTGCTCGAGTGGGTGTGCAGCGAGCAGCCTCGTGCGGTGCATGCAGCTGCGGGGTGAGACGGCAGCGGCGGTGTGCAGGGGCGACAGGGGTGTTTTTTCGAGTACGAGTACGAGTACCGTCCGCCAGGGCGGACTGAGTACGAGTACGAGTTGGCGTCGGTTTTCGGTCAGGCGAGCCGCGGACGGGAGTCCGCGGGTGTGTGTACTGTGGGCGTCATTCCCGCCGCGAGGGTGCAGGCGGTTCAATGTGGTGTGTCCCCCCCCCCGTCACAGCTACTGTGCCTGCATGGTGAGCCGCGACCGTGAGGGAGCGGAACGGTGGTTGGTGGTCAGTCGATTTGCAGAGTGTTTGATCTCGCGCGAAGCCGCGAAGTGGTGCCACGGAAGTTTTTTCGGGCTGTTTTTTTCTGCCACGGATGAACACGGATTGCCACGGATAATCGCAGGGGGTGGCGGTTTTTGACCTACGAATGGGCGCGAACTACGAGCATTGATCGTTGATTCGTGCTCGTGCTCGAAAACCGAAAACCGAACACCAAAAACCTTTCTTTGCACCTTCCTTCGCGGCTTCGCGGCTTCGCGTGAGACCCAAACCGCCCAGCCGCCCAACCGCCCCGCCCTCAGGCAGCCCCCCCATCCCCCCCCCTGCTCAAACCGGTAGTTTTGTGCCGGACCGCCCACCATCCTGCCGTTTTTTCCGGCCGCAACACCGCCGCCGCACCTCACCCCGCCAACCCCCGCACACCATCACAAAAATCCCTCTACACCCGGAATTGCCCGCCAGCGTACACTGCACACACAGTCTCCGGCGACCGCGCTGCGCGCCGGAATAGCCACCAGTCTGCCCAGCATTCGGAAGGGAATCCCCTGCCATGGCAGTCCACAGAAAATTACTGCTCCTCACCCTCCTCCTCTGCTGCCTGCTGACAGGCTGCCGAAAAAAACAATACGCCCACGTTCTCAAAAAGAACGATCGGGATATGGTCGGCAGCCATAACGCCGGAGCAGAAACGTGGAAGCCGCTGATCGACGAATCCGTCGCACGGCTGCTCGGAAAATCCAGCCAGACCATCCTGCAGACCTCCCACACCACCATCCGCGAAAACGGCAGCCTCGCACGCTCCGTCTGCTTTGTCGGAGTCGAAAACAAGAGCGGTGAAACCATCGGCGACTTCAAAGACCAGATCTACGAACACATCAGCACACTCGTCAGCCAGGACCCCCAGTACCGCATGATCAGCCGACGCTACGTCGACGCCGCACTCGCCGAACTCCGCTGCTCACCCGACAGCCTCGTCCTCCCCCAAAAACAACGCGACTTCCAGATGGTGCTCGAAAAAAGCAGCCAGCCCATCGACTACCTGCTGTTCGCCCGCATCACCTCCGGCACCACCAACAGCAACGGCGACTACCAGCGCGACTACCTCCTCACACTCGAACTGCTCAACATCCACACCGGCGAATCCGTCAGCGAATCCGCCATGCTCCGCAAAGGCTACCACAAACGACGCTGGGGCCGCTGGGCACACTACGGCGGCGACGACGACGACGACTGAACCGCCCCCACCCCCTCCACCCGTCCACCCCCTAACCGTAGCTCGGGCTTTCCAGCCCGAGCACACCCCACAAAAACACCCCCAAACACCCCCAACCGTAGCTCGGGCTTTCCAGCCCGAGCCCACCCCAAAAAAGCCCGCCCCCTTCACCCCCAGCCCAAACCGTGACTGACCCCGAGCGTCCAACATGGCCGTGCAACGCTCCATACGCTCCACCACCCACTCAGTCCTGACGGCACTGCTGCTGGCCTCCTGCTGCCTCACCCAGGGCTGCCGCAGCCCGCACAAACAGCACAGCACCGGCCTGCAGGCATGGCGTTCCGGCGACCTGCACAGCTCCGCCAAACGACTGCAAAAAGCTTCCAGCCCCCTCAATGCCGAAAAAGAAATCCTCCTGCTCGACCAGTCCATCATCGATCTGGCCAGCGGCGAACCGGCCGTCGCCGAATCCCGGCTCCGCACCGCCCGCGATCGCCTCGACTACCTCAAACAGAAAAACGCCGTCGAACAAACCACCGCCGTACTCTCCGACTCCCGCGCCGTCGCCTGGTCCGGCCGCGAATTCGAACGCGCCATGCTGGTCAACGTCGCCATGCTCTCCAGCCTCGTCAATGACGGACAGGATGCCTGGGCCTGGTCACTGCAGGCCATGCAGACATCCCGCGAACGCCGCGACACACTCACAGCCGCCCTCACAAAGAACTCCGGCACCGCCGTCCTCGCCGACGACAGCACCGCCACAACCGCCGGCACTCAGACCGTCACACCCGCCAGCTTCGAGAAAAGCCCCCCCGCGAAAATCACCCCCCCGAAAATCACCGCCGAAACACTCGATCAGCCGCTGGCACTGGCCGCCTACCTTTCCGCCATCGTGCATTCAGAAAAGCCCAGCGAAACGGCGGAAACCGAGCAGGCTTTGCAGGACGTCCGGCTCTGGAACCCGCGATTCAGCACCGCTGCTGCCGACAAACTGACACCGCTGGGGATCCAGTGCCGCAAAGCGCACGGCACGCTGCACGTGATTGTGCTTGCCGGGGTGGCGCCCGAGTGGGTTTCGGAATCGTGCGAACCAACCTCGGCCGCTCTGCTGATTGCCGACCAGATCCTTTCGGCCCAAAGCAAATACAAACTGCCGCCCACTCTGTTTTCGATCAAGATTGCCCGACCGCAGTCGCGGGATCAGGGGCGAGCTGAACTGACGCCGGGAGCCGCCGTGGCGGGCAGCGGAATCGGCAGCGAACGCCGCCAGCTGGGATTCTCCACCATCGTCGACCTTCGTGAAGTTGCCGACGCCTCCTATCAGGCCGGGCGTGACAAAGCGATTGCCGACGCGGTGGTCCGCCGCGTCGTCAAAAAGGGCACCGTCGTTGCAGCCAAAGCCATGTCCAGCGACAGCCTCGACTGGAAAGCCGATTTGGCCATGACGGCAATCGGAGTCGCCTGGGAAGCCCTTGAGAAAGCGGATACGCGATCCTGGAGCACCCTGCCGTCCGCGGTCCGCATAGCAGCTGAAGAGCTGCCGTCTGGCGAATACAATCTTGACCTGTGGACGCGACCACTGAGCGAACGATATCCGGTCCATGCGCAACCGGTGAAAGTCCGCATTGAAGACGGGCGTAACACCTGTGTTTTGCTGACGATGCCCGCCGACCGCATCACCGGCGCGATCCTCCTCGGCGGCGCCGACCGCAACATCATCCCCGCCCCGTAATCCCGTGGGCTCCACGCCCGTACCGTCCACCGCCCCAGGGCTCTCACAACGAACCCCACGGGTGACATCTAACCTTATGGTTCCGGCAGTAATGGTCAGTCTGCTAAAGTTACGACCATCATCGAGACTGTTCGGGGCGCCAGCGCGTCAGATCAAACGTCAGCTGCCTCGCAAGCTCCAAAGGCAGCGGAACCCGCTGAGCCAATTCCTCACTTGCAGCTTCGTCGAACTCGAACTTCTGCCCCATGACAACCTGAAACCATCGCTCGCGGTCACGGAGCACACGGAACATCTTCTCATCTGCCCCGCCTGCAATAAAGGGCTGAGCAATACAGATGGGGCGACGCACCTGTTCGGCCCTGGAGCGAATCCTGTCAAGACGCCCGGTTTGTTGTTCAAGAGTACTGGGGTTCCAGAAGCCATCGTGATGGATCACATGACGACAAAAGCGGTGCAGGTCAATGCCCTCTCCCATGACAGAGCTGCTAACCAATATCTCTGGGAAGAGCGGACTATTGAATGCCTGAGCCAGACGATCCCTCGTCTCGGTCGGAGTTTCCCCGAACACCATCCGCACGAGCGGCATCACTCGATAACTGCCATCGTCTTCCTCCGAATCCGAAATATCATCTCGATCAACGTTTGCACGTCGCCTTGGACGAGAATAAACGGAGACGGAGCGAATGAGTTCCTGCAGAGGGTCGTTTGCCTCATCATCGGCTTCATCTGAACCATCCTCGGCTTTGGTATCCGCCTGTTCCACCCGTTCCGCCTGTTCGGCTGCATACTTCAGGAATTCGACCATGCGGTCCACGAGGGTCTGGCCCGATTGATCGGTGGTTTCCTCGATGCAGCGACGTAACGCAGCCCGCCCGCGATTAATCACCTCTGGCCGTCCCTCACCCCGTTCCCAGGCTTCTCGAAGATCAGCGTCATCGAGGGGCAGATAGCGGGCGATAAAAGACGGGGAGCGGAAATAGGCCGCCAGGACTTCGACAAGTTGCGGCTGAAAGGGGCTCAGTACCGCGAACTTCTCATCCCTAAAAAGCTCCGAAAGGAGGTTGCGAACCTCGATGGAAAAAGGGCGCCCCTCTTCCGAAAGACGACGAGCAATTCGCTCAAGTCGATTCTCAATCTCGGTGCGACTCTGTACCGGGTCAATTCCCAGCCGCTTACCGACAAGTGCAATGATCCGCTCTTCAACCTCTTCCCTGAGGTGCTCGTACAAAGCCCGTGCTGTCTCACGATAAACACAGAACACAAGCACCTTCTCGCCATTACTCCACAAGTCAATCGCTCGATTAACCGTGGCCGACACCTTGGGATGAAGAACACGGGCCCGCCGTTCTGCCGTCTTCGATGGAATCAACGCGGCCACTTGACGTTCGTACCAGCCTGTCGTCTCGGCAATCGCATCATCTGAGCTGTTGTCGTCTGGAGGAACGGGCAACCCGTCATCTCCGATGTCACGAGCCTTTCCACGGGCATCCCTCGTATGGTGAAACGCCTCGTACGACGACGACAATCCTTCTGCGAAAAAAGCCCTGGCACCAGAATGACTGGCCAGTTCTCCCTGAGCCCTCGCAGTTAATAAGAAAGGCAGCACAGCGTCATTCGAAATGGGCAATCCTGCGTCTTTCCCCTCAAACGCTGCTTCAAGCATGGCACGCCCAGCTTGAGATTCGCGGCGATTCGTCGGTACGCCACCATCTCTGAGCGAAAAATACGGGGACCGATTGTGACGAATTACCCAGGGACGCAATAAATCCTGGGCAGCGTTGCGAGTCTGGCAACAATGCTGAACTGTTTCCACAAGCCGTCGCTCCCAGGCGTCTTTGGGATTGGCATCAAGCTGTTGCCACCATTCATAGGCCGACATCTGGCCGAGCATCTTCGAAGTGACCTTGCCCCACAGCTGGTCAAGGTTTCGACCGGCGAGCCGATTGCGATCTAAGGCCTCTGCGAGTTGATCAATCGTCTTCTCAAACACTTCTCGAGTACCAGGTGGTGCACGATCATTATCCCACAGCACCGCTCCAAATGTCCGCAGTACCTGAATCAGCTCGTGGTGCCCAAGCTGAAACGGTGTTGCCGTCAGCAGCAGCATGCGGCGAAATTTACCGGCGAGAAGTGCAAGGTCACATTCGCTGGTTTCACGAAAGAGTTTCGCCAGCCGTGTTGTTTCGTTCTTGGCGTGATGAGCTTCATCAAGAATCAGCAGCGGAGCTTCCCAGGGAACCTCTCGCAGCCATTCTTTATAAAGGCCGCGACAGATCTCATTGAACTTTTGGCGAAGTGCGGTGCGGCGATCGGACTTGATGCTGTCAGGACTCCAGGACGGTAACTCCGTACGGACAAAGTCACAAAGTGGTCGCCAATTCAGCCGATCTCGCTCACGGCTTTCATATCGAGCCAGAAGTTCAGGAATCGGGTCATCATCTTCTTCAGTCAACAAGCCATTCTGAACAAGAATTCCCTTCCAAACAGTCAATGGTTTACGCATCAACTCTTCAACGACTTCGCTTGTCAGGTTTCGAGACGTAACCTGGCGCACCAGAGTTGCGGCCCAGCGACCGATACGTCGTTTGCGTTGCGGAGACAGTTTGGTGTGTCGACGGGCAAGACGGATGAAGGCCAGCTTGATCCAGGGGTCCTGCAGGCCCAGCGAAAAGCAACCAGTTGTTATGAAGACAAGGTGGCAGCGTCTCGTGCCCGGATCGTCCCGTAACCTGAAGAACTCGGTTGGAGTGTGAGCGTATTCGGTGCGTACCCAGTCGAGCGAACGAGGGGGAGTGCAGTGGTGCTTGAACTGTTTCCATTCTCGTTGCCACTTTCTGCGCAAGCGACTGGGAACCATGATCACGACCGGACCATCGCGACCTCCAGTTGAAGCAATGACGGAAGCAGCAACGGCCAAAGCGACGTAGGT
>JBJTPZ010000011.1:0-1814 GCA_046075365.1 Planctomycetaceae bacterium | reverse complement strand
CAGCCAGCGAGCTCCGAATCGCACCATCCACTCGGCAGCCGGCAACCCAACAGGCATGCCCACCACGTTTCGAAGCTGTCGCATGAATTCAGCCTGACTGACAGGATGCGGAGCTGACGCCACAAACACACCGTTCATTGCAGTGTCCCCGACGGCCAGAGTCATCAGGCGACACAGATCCGTCTCGTGGATCCAGCTCAAACCCTGCTGACCGCTGCCAACTCGCCCTCCCAGCCCCCAGCGTGCCAGCGGCAGCAGCTTGTTCATGGCACTCGCACCAGCGCCCCGATCTTTGCCCAGAACAAAACTGGTGCGCAGAATCACCTGCCGCTGTTCAGGCAGAACATTTTCCCTGAAGGTGTCTTCCCAGGCCCTGCCGACGAAGGGAGCGAGCCCGTAACCGGTCGCAGAGTCTTCATCACACCACGTGACCGGCGGGTCCCCGTAGATATGCGCTGTGCTCATCTGCACCCAAACGGGCGGAGCGGACTTCAGATTTCGCAGCGCTGCTCCCAATGCTCGGGTTGACTCCACCCGTGATCGCAATATTTCATCCTGATGATCGGGCGTTTTGATGCAGTCGACACTTCGTCCGGCCAGATTGATCAGCCCGCAGGCACCATCCAGCGACTGTTGCCACGCCCCAGGTGAACGACCATCCCAGGCCACGTGTCGCCACGGCCCTGCTGCAGGACTGGTACGAGACAGAAGAATGACTTCAGCCCCGAGGCTGTTCAGATGAGTGGCGATCGCCAGGCCGATGAAGCCACTGCCGCCGGCAATCACGACACGGCGGTTGCAGACGGCGGCGCTGGCAGACTTCTCATTCAGTTGTACGGTGCTGGTCATTAGAATACCCCCTTCCGACCGGTATCCGAATGAAACCGCCATGGAACACCGTAAATTAACAGTCATCCCTGAACACCGCGCCTCCTCATTCCGCTGCCCGCTGCAGCAATCACTGACAATCTGACTGTTTGCAAAGTTTTCGTCAGGTGCCAGCTCGTCTAATCGTTATCATCAGCAGCGTATCTGTGTTCCTCGCAGCCTGTACCCATGCCGCCTGACAGCCTGCAGCTTCCCTCCAAACCCCGCCCCTATGCCACCATCAGTCCCTGCTGAAACATCAGACCGTGCAGTCGCAGCACCGCCTTTCGCTCGTCTTCCACGCACGGTCCGGCAACTCATTTTGCCAGCCGCGGCAGTGGTGCTGTTCTGTGGCCTGTATTTGCCATGGAAACTGACGGACGCCGACACTCGAAGACCTCTGTCCAGCACGACCGCACAAGCCGCGGGGCTCCCTGGTGAAACTGTCCGACGCGGCAGACTGTTGCGGACCGTACCCGTCCGCGGCGAGATAGCCACTCATCAGCCCGGCATCGTCTACAACGACTGCCGATACTGGCCTCGAAAAATAGTCGAACTGCTGCCTGAGGGAACTCAGGTGCAGCCGGGCGACATTCTGTGCGAACTGGACTCGGCCGAAATCCGAACAAAACTGCGGGATCTGTCACTGCAGCTGATTCGAGCAAGAGCGGGCTGGCAAACGGCGGTTGCCGGTGAAACTCTGCAACAGTTGAAGAATGATCGAAGACTCACTACCAATCAGCAGCAGGCTCAGCTGACCAGGGATCAATGGACCGCCTTTCATGAAGCCGAGGCCGATCAGGAATTGCGGCAGTTGCACGGTGATGTGATTTTGCGTCAGGATTCCGCCACAATCGCTCAGGAGTCCTGGGAACGCACCCGCGACCTGTCAGCACTCGGTATCAACAGCATGGCCGAGCTGGAAATTCGTGAGGTGGAAAAACAGA
>JBJTPZ010000010.1:0-3483 GCA_046075365.1 Planctomycetaceae bacterium | reverse complement strand
CTGAAGGTGTCTTCCCAGGCCCTGCCGACGAAGGGAGCGAGCCCGTAACCGGTCGCAGAGTCTTCATCACACCACGTGACCGGCGGGTCCCCATAGATATGCGCTGTGCTCATCTGCACCCAAACGGGCGGAGCGGCCTTCAGATTTCGCAGCGCTGCTCCCAGTGCTCGGGTTGACTCCACCCGCGACCGCAATATTTCATCCTGATGATCGGGCGTTTTGATGCAGTCGACACTGCGTCCGGCCAGATTGATCAGCCCGCAGGCACCATCCAGCGACTGTTGCCACGCCCCAGGTGAACGACCATCCCAGGCCACGTGTCGCCACGGCCCTGCAGCAGGACTGGTACGAGACAGAAGAATGACTTCAGCCCCGAGGCTGTTCAGATGAGTGGCGATCGCCAGGCCGATAAAGCCACTGCCGCCGGCAATCACGACACGGCGGTTGCAGACGGCGGCAGCAGCGGACTTTTCGTTCAGCGGCAGATTCAGCACAAGTTATGCCCCATCGAGGTTTTCCGAACATCAGCGAAATAACCGCTGCGAGTATCTGGAAATTAACCGTGATGGACAATTGCATCGTCGATTACTGTTCGCCCTGAATGCAATAGATTCGCGTCCCCGTGCGGATCACGAACAGACCGTCGGACGCGGCAACGCCGTACACAATCGGATCGCGAGCGGATTCTCGCGACCCTTCGCGACGCTTCCGAAAGCTCTCCTCCATTGCTGTCAGCTCAGCGGCATCAAGTGACCTGTCACCGTTCAGATCTACCCGAGGCAGCATTTCCCGAAACTCGGCCGGCAACTCCTGCTCACTGACCACGCCATCAGCATTTGCATCGGCTTTTTTAAGCATAGCCGCCATTCCCCCGCCCGGACCGCCTCGACCTCTTTCCGTTGATGCAGCAGTTTCAACCGATGCCGCGGGTGTACCACCCGACCTGCTGCTGTCAGCCACTGCCGGAGAACCGTAGGCACTGCCCTCACCTTCCCGATAAGTCTCCGGCTGCGGCGGATTCAGCGGATCCCACAGGAGATTGGTACTGACCCTGTTAAAGTCGGCTCCGCGTCTGACTACATGGGTGCTGCCATCTTTCCCGAAAAACCACGTGTTCTCGCCGGAAACGACAGGGGTCGCCCAGCAGGTGGTGCCAAGTCGATCCATGTACTGCAGCTGGCCTGTTTCGGCCTGCAGACACGACAACACCCCGACATTGTTCAGATAGTACACGTACGAGCCGTTGACAACAGGACTGGCGTAATCGCAGAACGACTTCGAAGCCCGCCACAGTACCGCTGGCGCAAGGCGAGAATTCTCACCCGGTGTCAGGCACAAATTCGACTGTGCTGCATCCTGTGTCGAGCCAAACTCTGGCACACGAGCCCCAACAAACAGTCGACCATTGATCGCTGCCGGTGATGGAACGGAATTACCAGCCAGACCGCCAACCGTCCAAAGTTGCACTCCATCCCGTGGACTCCAGCCGGTCACCGAACCGGCGGAGCTTACGATCACCTGCAGTTCTCCGCCAAACTCCGCGACAATGGGCGACGTCCAGGAAGTGCCTGAGGGACGCTCTGACCGCCAGACTGTGGCACCTGTCCGCTTCTGCAACGCCAGTAAAAATGAGGGACCACGGTGCTCAATATTCAAAATAACGAGATCGTCAGTCTGCGTCGGTGAGCTGCCCAGTCCATGGTTGTTCTGAAAACGCCCGTATTCCGCAACCAAATCGCGTTTCCACAGCAATTCGCCGCTGTGCGATAAGGCCAGAACATCGCCACCCTCAAAGAAACAGTACACGCCGCCGGCATCGACTACAGGCGTCGGGGCAGCGCGAGAAGCCGAATAGTTGGACGGCCCGGTGGTGGATGCCGCCTGCCGATAAGACCAAAGCACTTTTCCACTGGTCAGCTGCAAACAACTGACACAGCACTCTTCCTTCTGCGGCCCGATGACGCTGCAGACGAACACTCGACCATTCAGGATCACCGGACTGGACTGTCCATATCCAGGTAACTCGAGCTGCCAGGCAACATTTGTGGCCGGTGACCATGTCACAGGAAAGCTGCCGTCTGCTACGGACGAACCTCCGTTGCGAAAGCTGGTCCATCCGGGGTCTGGCTGCACGCCCCAGAGCGATCGGCAACTGCAGAACAGGCCCGTCAGCAATACCAGATACAGCGCATGAAAGTCGCTTCTTCTCACAATGAAACTCCTGCATAAAACCAAGACAGCAGAGCGACCGCATCGCGTGATACGGTGAGACACAAAAAATTCAGCCCAGCGAGCAGTTCGGGCACGCAGCGGCAAAACGCTTGCGCATCCGAGGCTCACTGACTTGGAAGACCGCAGTGGTCAGCGACGCCGCAGAGCCGATCGCGTGGAACAGTCGTGAGGCAGCCTGCAGGCAAGCACGCACATGAAGTGCCGCGGCAAGCTCAAACAAAACTCTGAGACTTCCGATATTGCAATCGAAAGAACCGATCGATCAGCGCAGCGCATGTGGCTGTTCCTAAGAATTACAATTGTGCGGCCGACCAGTCGCGCGTGGCATTCTGCACAACGTATGCAAAACTGCAAGCATCGGAACGGCAAATTCCGCAGCGGTTCAGCCAAACACTGACAATCGGAAACTTCACCTCTTTTTTTTCAGTTGCCAAAGCGTCTGCACGTTAAGCTTCACATCAGTCCTGAGTTCCCTGCAGACCGCACATCCTCGCCAACTGACAGCCCGCAATTTTCCCGCCAGACACCGCAGATTCATGCCTCCAGCAGCACCGCCTGACAGTTCCAGCCTGTTTCCCGCTGAACAAGCGACACATCGATTGCGGCGCAGATCCCTGCGGCTTATGTCGCCTGCGGTCGTCCTTCTGCCGCTGTGTGGTTTGTGGCTGCAATTCCAAACGACGGATGCTGACACTCATATGGCCCGAAATATCGCGATGGCTCAGGACAGCGGGCTTCACCCAGAGGTAGTCCGACGCGGCAGACTGTTGCGGACCGTACCCGTTCGCGGCGAGATCGCCACTCATCAGCCCGGCATCGTCTACAATGACTGCCGATACTGGCCTCGAAAAATAGTCGAACTGCTGCCTGAGGGAACTCAGGTGCAGCCGGGCGACATTCTGTGCGAACTGGACTCGGCCGAAATCCGAACAAAGCTGCGGGATCTGTCGCTGCAGCTGATTCAAGCAAGAGCGGGCTGGCAAACGGCGGTTGCCGGTGAAACTCTGCAACAGCTGAAGAATGATCGAAGACTTAGTACCAATCAGCAGCAGGCTCAGCTGACCAGGGATCAATGGACCGCCTTTCATGAAGCCGAGGCCGATCAGGAACTGCGGCAGTTGCACGGTGATGTGATTTTGCGTCAGGATTCCGCCACAATCGCTCAGGAGTCCTGGGAACGCACCCGCGACCTGTCAGCACTCGGTATCAACAGCATGGCCGAGCTGGAAATTCGTGAGGTGGAAAAACAGA
>JBJTPZ010000009.1:0-7725 GCA_046075365.1 Planctomycetaceae bacterium | reverse complement strand
GATTTGGGCAGTGCGGTGCAGGTGACGGTCACGGTGCCGATGACATCGACGGGGGTGTCTGACCTGCTGGGGGGATTTGGGTTTACGCTGTCGGGCAACAGTTTGCAGGTTTCGTCGACTGCCAGCAAAACCTGAAGGCTGTTGATTCTTGCTACTTCCAAAAAACTGCGCCCCACATATGACACAGCGTCCCACTTTTCACACACATTCTCGGGTGAAACGACCAGCCAGCTCTGAAACACGACCGGGATTGAGGGTTTTTTGGGGTGGTATTGCCTGTACAGCGGATCTTTTTTTTCGCGCACTATGGCACGCCTTGTGCTCCAATGGGCGTCACTGAGCCCAACAGGATTGTTGGGTTCTTGACGGAACGATTGTCCTGGTTCGGATCAGTTTTTCCTGTGAGATCGGCAAAGGGATCTGTGTCCTTTCTGATTTCCGGTTTGCTGTTCGGCTGGGGCTCACGGAATGGGCGATTTGTTGTTGGCCGGGGCGGATCGCCTTTTTGGATTCGGCTGCAATGCATGGATGGAGAACGGAGTTATGAAGAGTTTGTTTGTGGCGTTTGTGCGTGGTGAGGACGGTTTTTTGCTGTCAACTGAGGCACTGCTGATCGGGACGATCACTGTGCTGGGGTTGATCGTGGGTCTGGCTGAAATTCGGAACAACGTGGTTCAGGAACTGGGTGACTTTTCTCAGGCTGTAGCACAGCTCAGCCAGGACTATGCCTACACCAGTGTTTCTGATTCGAATGTTCCCAGCGGCATCTGGACTTATGGCAGCATCTTCAGTGACAGCACTGATGTGCAGCAGGCTCAGGCGACTGATGCCAACGGGATTACCGTGACTACGCAGGCCACAATTGACGCTGAGTGATATTGTTTTTTTGCAGAAGTGTGCCTTGGCACAATTCTCCTGAAAACTCTGATCAGATACGACGGATTGAAGCGAGCGTGGAAAGCTCGGGCAGTGACGCCAGGAATCAGGCCATGCATTTGCTGGTCTGGTGTTAAACGGAGTACCGCAGTGTAGTGGCTGTTTTCAGCCACAGGCCTCCTCGGGGCCATCAATCACCTGTGGATTTGCTCTGGGGGCGTGTGCTGCCTGGGCTTTCTTTTTTGGATTCGGTGCTGGGGCCGACAGCACCGGGTTTCTCGTTTCAGTCGGCGAATTTGTGTTGGAGAGTTTCAGATGAAGAGCATGTTCAATCGTTTTCTTCGCAGCGAAGAAGGTTTCATTCTGTCGACCGAGGCTGTGCTGGTCGGCACGATCATGGTACTGGGCCTGATCGTTGGTATCACGGAAGTGCGTAATGCAGTTGTGCAGGAACTGGGTGACTACGCTCAGGCCGTTTCATGGCTGAGCCAGGCTTACGCGTACACCAGCACATCGAGCTCGAACATTACTACAGGTTTGAGGACCTCCGGCTCTACGTACTCTGACAGCAGCGACACCCAGCTGGCGTCGTCTACTCCCGCTCAGGGTATTGTTGTGTCTGGTGGCTCAGTGGTATCGACTGACAATGCCGAGTGAAGGTGGGTGGTCGAACGGTGGCTTTCAATTCGCCACCCTCTGACTTCGGAGTTCACGGCCGAACTCCATGTTAAAAAGGATTCCAGAGGCCCCTCTACTGCAGGGTGGGCACATGCAATTTGTATTTCGTTCTTTCCTGTCGGATGACAGCGGATTTCTGCTGTCTTCTGAGTCAGTGATTGTTGGGACTCTGCTTGTTCTGGGGATGGTTGTTGGGTTGACTGAGGTCCGAAACGCTGTGGTGCAGGAACTTGGGGATTATTCGCAGGCGGTTGCCTGGCTTTCCCAGGATTATGAATACACCAGTGTTTCGTCAGACAACATCGCCGACCTTGGCACTTCGGGCAGTCTGTTTTCCGACAGCGATGAACTTGAACAGACCCTTAGCTCAGTTGCGTCAGCAAACGGCATTGTGGTTGACACCGCGGCCAGCGATGACGACGAGTGATCGGTTTGGTTTAAAGTTCTGTTGAATGAAGGAGTCACAGTGAAAACTGCGGCTCCTTTTTTTTGCGCTGCCGCCGGTGATTCAAGCTGCTTTTGGGCGACTGATTTATTGGGATTCCGGGTTGCAACGGGGGTGCTGCAGCTGTCCCCGGCAATTGAGTCGAGTTGCTGAGTTTTGGCGTGATTTTCACGGGACATCTGCTAGGTATGATCTCGGCGCAGAGCAACGCGGCAGTCTTTGTCTGGTGGAAAATGTTTAAGAAACTGTTGGTGAATCGCTGGTGTTTTCGAGCGGGACTGCTGCTGCTGTTCTGTGCTGGCCTGTGGTTCCGTGCGGTTTCAGGTCTGAATTTTGGGCAGCTGCATTTGTCCTTTGATGCAAAAGTTGCCCGGTCGGTTTCGGCTGTGTATGCGCGTCTGACCGACGGTCGCTTATCGCCGCTGCAGCGTCGCGAAGAGTCACCTGGGATCTTCAGTCAGTTTTCCTGTCCCGGCCCCTGTTCTGGTCTGGTGGTGGAACTGAGTGGGCCATCAACGATTGCTCCTGTGGACATGGAAGTGAGATTTGGGGAGCACTGGGGTCCGCCATCGACTCGACTGCCATTCATCGTGGCCGCTGACTCAGTTGCTTTAACGGGGCGTTCGCGGGGGGCGACGGCGTTCCTTCTGGTACCTCAGAATTCGTCATTCAATTTTCTGAGTTCGCAGCCGTTTGCCTGCAACTGGCAGGGCGACGTCTGGCTGGTGGCGGTTCCGGCGCTGCAATGTCTGCTGTTATGGCTGATCTGTCGCGTGCTGGGTGAGTTTTTGCGATTGAGTGTGATGGTCGGCCGGGGGGGCGCGGATCAGCAGGGTTGTGTCTTGCTGAGGCTGGAGTCTTTGCCAGTTTCTGGCTGGGGATTCTCATTGCTGCGTTTTTGTGTCATTCTTGTCCTGGCTCATCAGATCTGGTGTTTGCTGCCGGGTTTTGTGGAGATTCGCTGGGGGATACAGCTGTTGCTGGCGGTTTGTATATTGTTTGGGCTGGTGATTGGGGTGATTTCGTATGTGCGCTGGATCAGTTCCGCGTTGACGGACCGTCAGATCTGGCAGCGTGTGTGCGTTGTGGCGGTGGCTTTTTCATTGTTGAAGTTTGTGTTTTGCTGGTGTTTCGACGCGACGCAATCGGGGGATTATGACAAGTATTTCCGTTATGGGGTGGCCATGGCCACTGGTGACTGGGGGTTGATTGGTGATGCCAGTGTCCTGACTCGGTCTATCTTTCTTGAGCGTGCCTATGTGTTTACTCGCCCGCTGATGCTGCTGGTGGGCACCTCGTTGACTGGCATGGAGCTGTGCCTGTTGCTGATGGAGTTGGCCACGGCTGTGATGATGGTCTTTTTGGCTGGCCGCATGTTTGGTTTGCGAGCCGGCGCACTGACATTGCCATTTCTGCTGCTGTATCCACCTGCTGTATATTCCACCTGGATTGTGAATGTTACGACGCCGGGTTTCTTTGGGATGTTGATTGTCTTTGTGCTGGCTGAATTTCTGAGGGTGTATCTGCAGCGGCAGCTGACTGCTCCGTTGAAGGGCCGGCAGCTGGCTGTTTTTTGGTGTCTTTGTCTGATGTTTTGTGTTGGGGTGGCGCTGCTGGATCTTGTGAAGACGTTTGGCATTTTTGTTTCGGCTGCTGTGCTGGCGTCTGGACTGGTGTGGTTACAGCGGCTGGTTTTGGGGCCGCGGTATCGTTTGCAGCGTGTGCTGCATGTCGTGACGGTTTCCCTGTTGCTGCTGTATTTTTGCAGTATGTTGACAAGGTATTGGCGCGGCGAGATTGCTGCTGTGTGTCGTGACAGACTGGGGGCCAGTCCGCCGATCTCGATGATGGCAGTTTTGTCAGCTCAGGATTCGACGACTGACGGAAGTGGTCCGACGATCAGTAACTGGAGATTTGCCACGCTGATGAATGTTCCTGCGGGGACGGCATCTGAATTGAACCGACGGAAGCTGTTTCATGAGAAGCTGGCAGCGGGAATCGACGTGTGGCTGCATTTGTTCCGCAAGAATCGTTTTTTTTCGTTTCTGCATGATGCCCAGAACCGGGTGCTTGGTGATCGGCCCGGGATGAAGGAGGGCTACATGGCGTGGGCTCGCGTGCCATGGTATTCCTGTCTGCGGCTGGTGACGGATGGAGCGTATCTGCTGTTGCTGGCAGGTGGGTTGTGTCGTTGTGCTGGCGGTCCGGGGGCAGGTGTACGTGCCGCTGAGTTGTTCCCGCTGGCTTTTGTGGTCATTCAGTTTGCGGTGATTCTGCTGTTGATGGAGGCTGGTCCCTATTATGTGTATGTGATCTCGTATCCGCTCGCGTGGAGCTGCGGTTGGCTGTTATCGCGGGCAGATGTTGTCGCGGCGGAGCAGGCCAGCGGGTCAGTCTGGGGCGGGATGTATCCGTTCTGTTGTCCCGGTCGATTTTTGTTGATTGTGAGTCTGATTGGCGGTGGTTTGTGGCTGCATGGTCTTGCGGGACAGTGGGTGACGAGGCAAGGTCTGGCATTTTTGGCTCCGGCGATTGAAGCGGAGGGAGCCGGTGCCGGGTCTGCTTTGATGGCAGCGTCGGCCGTGCATGTTTCAGCGGCGATGCAGGCTGAGGGCAGTCGAATTGCGGCTGGTCGTGAGTACCGTGGAGGTTGTGTGATTCCGGGGGCCTTTCAGGATTCGCAGCTGGTGTGTTTTCTGCTGACCGCTGATGCCAGATCCCGCAACCTCTATTATCCTCGAAGTTTCTGGGAATCGCTGCCGGTGACGTATGAGCTGCGTGTGAATGGTCAGCATTATCGCAGCGGGCGCCTTGGGGAGCTGCATCCGCCGAAGCTGCAGTGTATGGATCGAGGCGTGGTTCAGGTGGTGGGGGGGAGCGATCTGCATCTGGAGGTGATATTAAGGGCTGAGCGGGATCTGGATATTTCGCAGATTGGTTTTTTGCCGGCGGTTGCTGTGGAGTATCCGTATCGTCCGCTTGTTGATCCGCGAGAGGAGCTGAAGGTTTGGGAGCGTGCAGCGGAGGCAGCGAGGCGTGAGCGTGATTCTGTGCGAGGTTCGGGGCGATGACAGCGAGTGTCTTCAGAGAGCGGTCTGTGCGATCTTTGCTGTTGGGGGCCAGCGTGCTGGCATTACTGTTGCTGGTGTTCAGGTTGTGGCAGGGTCTGCATTATTCAGCGATTTTCGTCAGCAGTGGCAGCGGTGCTGTGGAAGGACTCGACATTCGGGTTTATGGCTGGCTGCCGCAGAGGAAATTTCTGCAGCAGTTTGAGCGGTTACCCGAGGTACCGCGTGTCTGGATGATGGCCGAGCATGTTGAGCCCATCACTAAAGTGCTGGCAGCTTTGCCGTCTGGTCATCCTGAACTGGCGACTTCGCTGCGTGTCACTGCGGGTGACAGCTGGACCGGGCCGGTGAAAGTGCTGATGCCGGCTGGCGGCGCTGATCTTTGTGCCGATTCAGCGCTGGTGCAGGCATTGAGTGATGGTGGCAAATTCGAGGTGATGGAGTTGCCGGTCGGGCGGGTGTCGAGCATTTTGCCGGGTTTGCGGGGAAGGAACTGGCAGGGTGACGGACTGTTGCTGCTGGTCGCGGTGTGTCAGTCCGGGTTTATGCTGGCGTTTGGTTTGTTTGTGCTGCAGGTGCTGGCGGTGGCAGGTGCGGGTCCTGGCGGCACTTTTCCGTCGGAAAACACGACTGTGCAGAGAATGCTGCTTGCCGGTTGCAGAGTGTTTGTTTTGTTGCTGGCTGCTCATCAGTTTGTCGTGGTGTTCGGCAGAATCCTGATGATCCGCAGCGGAGTGGAGTCCCTGGCAGCCTCGTTAGTGGGGATCCTGCTCATGGCAGGAATTTCATTTTTTGTCGGTCGCAGCCGTGTGTGGTTTGGCGGCAGATCTGCGGGGGCACTGGTGGTCCTGGTGTGTGTGTGTCTGCTGTTGCGTGTGGTCTGGATTCAGAGTGTGGATTCTTACCAGTCGACGGATTATGCTCGTTATCTGACGATTGGTGAGCAAATCTGTGAAGGTCGCTGGGACCTGATCGGGGCGCGGGGTGAGGTACTGGTTGCTGAGTATGCTCGGCGGGCGATGGTAGTGACAGTGCCCGCCGTATGGCTGTTTGGGAAGGGGCTGCATGCGGTTGAATACTGGAACCTGCTGCTGCAGGCGGCAACTTTGCTGGCATTTGGGGTGTTTGTTCGTCTGCTGACGGGAAGTCCGGTTCGGGCTGTAGTGGCAGCGGTGCTGCTTATGCTGATGCCTGAATTCTGGTACACGGCCACCATTGCGACTCACAATGTTCCGGCGAATTTCCTGCTGGCCCTTTGTCTGCTGCTGCTGGAATGCATCCGTCGCGAGCTGACGAAGCGGGGGCGTACGACGTCTGGAACTGTGCTGTTGAGTGTGTCACTGGCGTCGATGGCGGGTGCAGCGGCGGGCCTGCTGGAAGTTTGCAGAAATACCGGACTGTTTCTGGCTGTGGCCGTCATATTGAGCCTTGGGGCGTATGGACTGATCCATCGTGCCGAATGTCTGCGTGATCGGCGAAAAATTCTGTGCAGCCTGTTTTGTGTGCTGGCGGGGGTGGGCAGTGGCGTTTTGGTTGTGCAGTCGATCGGGGGCGTGGTGGCGGTGCACGTGCCACCAGCAAAGGTTTCCAGCCTGGGATATTTGTCGGCTGTGGACTCTGCTGGCACAGGAATTGGTCGCGAGCTGGAGCCGTGGCGCACAGCCTACTTTCCTCGCGTACCGGCTGACGAACAGTCGGTGGTGGGTTTACGCCGTCTGGTGCATGAGAAGCTGGCAGCGGGAATTCAGTTTTGGCAGTTTATGTTCCGCAAGAATGCTGTGTTTAGCTGGCAGGGAGATGCGCTGGTGCAGTGTTTCGACCGGCTGCCGGGTTTGATACGTCCGATGAAGCATACTCGAGTCCCGTGGTACAGTCTGCAGCAGGGGATCTGCGATGAGTTCTACCTGCTGATGCTGACGATGCTGATGGCTCGGCTGCTGTTGCCGGGAGTCTTTCCGAGCGTTTCCGGAGAGTCCGTCCTGTTATTGTTTGCTTTGATCTATGGCGGTGTGATTTATGTGCTGACGGAAGCTCATCCGTATTATTCACAGGGCTTCTTTTACCCAGTCTGTCTGTCGGCAGCGCTGGTTCTGGCTCCGTACGGCAGCGTCCGTCGCGGCATCAGCGTGCGGGCGTTTGATGTGCTGAAAAACCTGCTGCAGTTGGTCAGAGTGCAGGGAGGGACCCTCGCAGGTGCAAGTGTGCTGTGTGTGGCGATTGTTGTACATGCTGTCGTGGGCGGTCTGATTGATCGAAGTGCTGTGTTGTATTGCAGACTTCCGGCGACTGGAGTGTCGGGTGCGGATGCAGCAAGAGTTGAGCAGTCGCGTGTGCATGTTGCGGTGGCGCTGCCGGATCGGGCACGGCAAATGCCGATTCGGGTTGAGGTGCCGATCCGGCTGGAGTGTGCGCAGGGTGCCGGGAGCCGTCTGAAATTCTTTCTGACGGCGAATCAGCGAGTTGATCGGCGGCTGCGGATTGCTCCTAACGTGAGTGAAGCTGCTTATGAAGTACTGATTAATGGCAAGGTTTGGCGTCAGGGCAGTTTGCGGGATTTGAATACTCCAGAATTTTGCACGGTGGATCTGGATTCGTGGGGTGGCCTGATTGGCGATGCCGTGGAATTGCGGGTGGTGTTATCCGGCAGGCTGGCAGAGG
>JBJTPZ010000008.1:0-1729 GCA_046075365.1 Planctomycetaceae bacterium | reverse complement strand
CTGGATTGGTCGTACATCAGTTGCTGGGCAGCAGAACACAACACCGTTGAACTTCTGCAGCAGGCGCGGGCGGATGTGGGATTGTGAACAGACGTTTGTGCTGGCAATTCGCTGCGGCAGTGGTGTGGCGGAAATTCGATGTAGGTTCCGGCGAACTTTCCAGCATCAGCACGGGCACCTCGGCACCACTGACGGCACCTTTTTTCCGGCGTTTTGGGGGCCGCACCGGTTTGAGAAACCGGTGCATGGTGGGGCGGGTGTGGTGGCTGGCTGACTTGTGCGATGGAAAAATAATCCGTGCCGAGGCGGTAGCGGCGGGCGCCGAGCACAGATACTTACGTGCCCAACGGAAGCCACACGGAGTATTGACGTTAAACCCTGTGAATTTGCGGGTAACGAACCCGTTGTTCCCAACCTGTACTGGTGGCTCTGCAGTCTTCAGAAAAGTCGTGTTCGCGATCTTCAGTCCTGTTAAAATCGTGGCGACTCTGGTTGAGCTCTGCCCCCCCCAATCGTGCAGGTTTTCAGGCCTGCAAACCTGTGAGCTGGACTCGACGGACAAAACTTCACCATGCGTCCCATCTTCGATCGATCCGACTTCAACCGTGCTCTGCTTTTGCCTCACTGGACACTGTTTCTCGGTGTCAACTGGTCAATCCAGGCCAGGCAATCACGGTCCGTCGTTGTCAGTGGTCTCGCAGTGTGGCAGACAGAAAACCCTGACTGCCTTTTCATCGGCTGCGAAGTGGATCTGAGTTCCCAGTGTGGAGAGTTGTGGACCGCGATTGGTGTTTGGCTGGAAACCCAGGCCTTCTCTGCCCCGGCCAGCCTGTTAATGATGTCCGGAAGTGGACCGCTGTTGTGGGTTCGCTCCGGGCAGGTCGTCGCTCACCTTCTCGCCCCGCATCTTGCCGATTCCGCCGCGATCCTGTCCACAACTCGAAGAGTATTCCTCGAAACCTGAACCGATCCGAATTGGGCGTTCACTGATGTCGAGAATCAGTGAACTGGAAGCATGGGTGGCGGCTGGGTGCCCACCGCGAAACGACTGAGTTTTTACTCACAGAACTCGTCGCAGAATGCCTTGATGTCGTGGCCCGTTTGAGCAAACTGGCGATCGCGTATTTTCCGACTCGCATCGCAGCAGAACATGGAAACAGGTATGGCCAGTCTCTACAAAAAACCGGTGATTCTCAACGACCCAAAGACCGATCAGCCCGTGAAAACGAAATCAAGGAAATGGTGGGGGCGGTTCAAGAATGAACACGGCGTTGAGGTTCGTGTTCCTCTGGCTGTCGACAAAGCTGCGGCACAGTCGATGCTCAACGAACTGGTTCGCAAGACTGAACGTCGCGCGGCGGGATTGATTGATCGATTCGATGAACACCGACAAGCCCCGTTGCGGTGAGCTTCGCGAAGAGTTGCACCTCAGCCAGGTCTGAAACGGTGATTTCTTCAAGTATCTTTGCGGAGAAAGCCTGTCGATGCAGAAACTGCTTTCCAGGTTCACACCCAGGTTTTTTGCAAAGGTTCCTGCTGCCGCGGTCTCAGCACGAAAGATTTGAAATCCCGAAGAAAAAGAACGACCGCATCTTTTCAGAACTTGCTGCCGGGCTCCCTGTTTCGTAGCATTCAAAAAGCACCGAATAAAATGCGAAAGAGGTGTTCTGATGCTGGATCTCGAAAACGGAATTGAATCACTCACCAACTTCAAACGCAATACGGCCGA
>JBJTPZ010000007.1:0-12468 GCA_046075365.1 Planctomycetaceae bacterium | reverse complement strand
CGTTTTCCCATGAATCATTGGCTATTCCCCACATCACCGCATAGCGAACACTGCGGAAGACTGTTTGCCATGATGTGCGAAATACGGCCGCTGTTTCTGACCAACTCAGCCGCCGCCCCCACTCCGCCAGAAACCAGCGATACGTCAGTGTGGTGTGATGCTTCCCATCGCTCCACGGAACCTGCTCCACCACTATTCGCTTGCAGTGGCGGCAGTCCGAACACGTTGGAGCGGAACCGCTTCTACGAGATCGGTGGCCTGCTCGGCCTGTGGCAGGCCACCTGCAACGGCGGCAAGGGGCTGGTCCCCAAAATCTGGGCGGGAAAATTTCCGTATCAGGTGAAGGTCAGACTGGTGCTTCCCAAAGTCACCGAAGTCCCGAAATCGCTGCTAAAGCAAATGGGCCTGGACCCTGCCGTCGGCCGCTGCGACAACTGCCTCGACGAAGATTTGGCTGAGGATTTGATACGGGGCATGCTGACTGAGTCCTAGTCCTGACCGCATGGGGGCATGTTGCTGGAGAGGTACCTGACTGAGGACAGCGGACCGCATTGGACCCACGGTTTTGTTCCACAACTCGCTTGAATTCCTCGAGTCAATTAGGGATTGTCTACTCAAACGCCTCGCAAAATTGAAGGGATGCCGTTTCGTTTGACCCAAGCATCAGGCAGATGCGCAAAGCTGCCTTGGTGACCGAGGATGCAAAAAGCGAACGGGCTTATAAGAGAGACCTCGCCCCAAGTGTTGAACACTGGGGAAGCTTTTAGATCCACCGAAATTACCGGCTAAGTTGTGTTAAGAACAAAAAGCACTGCAAGCACATAGGAAACAGCAATGAGATTAATCTCGTTCATTCAATCAGTTAGGCCACAGTTCGTCACCGACACGCGGAGGCCTATCAGGCGAAACGCAGGCTGCCCCTTCCTGCTGGCCACCGCATTTGCAGAGCCCCTCGAGGAACGATTCTTGCTTGCTGCTGGGGACCTTGATATGAGTTTTGGCCTTGCGGGCAGAGTCACGACAAAGGTACGAACCGACGTTAGTGGCGGTACGACTACCCACTGTGCCATCCAAGACGACGGAAAAATTGTTGTGGCAGGAACTGCCTAAGAAAAGCCGAATCAACAATTTGCTGTTTGTCGATACAACAACGACGGTTCAGTAGACGCGTCGTTTGGTGGCGGAGGCACGCTTTATACGAATTTCGGGACGACGGACGCTATCGTTACAAATTTAGCGATCCATCCCGACGGTAAAATCGTCATTGCCGGATACATTAATGGAAAGGCTGGCGGAGGCGCCCCATTCCAGTTTGCTCTGACTCGTTATCACAGCGACGGCACTTTAGACGAAGAATTCGACGGCGATGGAAAGCTCACCACAACTATCGGGTCCTCGGCGATTCCTTCAGGTATGGTATTGCAGCCCGACGGGAAGATCGTTGTCACAGGGCACAGTGATAACTTTTTTGCTGTAGCCCGCTACAACGTAAACGGCAGTCTAGATACATCGTTTGACGGGGACGGCATGTTAACGACGCAAGTTGGGATCGGATCAGGATACGATCAACCCCACAGCGTCGCCTTGCAACAGGACGGGAAAATCATCGTTGCGGGTAAAACCACTCGAGGCGGCGCCACTATCGGTGTGCTAGTCCGTTACAACAGTGACGGACAACTCGACAGCTCATTCGGTGTCGATGGAAAGCTCACCATCACGAACGTTTACGAATCAAGTACTGTGGCCTATGCGGTGAGGGTGCAGACCGACGGCAGGATTGTTGTTGCGGGAGCAGGCAACGGCCTTGCACTGTTCCGCTACTTCAGCGACGGATCATTGGACACATCGTTTGACAGTGATGGCAGGCGGAATTTGGGGCTTGACGTCCCTGCCGATCCAGCAATGAGCATGGAATTGCAAAATGATGGCGCAATTTTAGTCGCTCTAACGCGCAATGCGGACTTCAAAGTTGTGCGTCTCACGCCAGATGGCGGTGTTGATCTGGCTTTTGGGGCGAATGGTGCGGTGTCCACAGATTTCGGATTCTCAACCGATTGGGCTTCAGACATAGCCCTGCAGAGCGACGGCAAGATCGTTGTGACAGGCGTCTCAGACCAAGATCGCAATTATCGATTTGCCGTCGCAAGGTACTTGTCCGGCAACGAAAATCAGCAGCCGATTGACCGACCGCCGAGAATCAATTCACCACCCACCGTTGCCGTTTTCGAAAATACGTCGGCAGTGTTGACCATTACGGCCACCGATCCCGAAGGGCATGTACCACTGTTTGGTATCACCGGCGGGGCCGATCAGTCGAAATTCAACCTCAATTTCCTGACCGGAGCTTTGAGCTTCATTGCACCTCCGGACTTCGAACACCCATCTGATGCCGATCAGAACAACTGCTACGAGGTGCAGGTCGCTGTAAGCGACGGAATCAATCTTGTCACGCAGAATGTCGAAGTCAATATCGGCAATGTGAATGAAGCTCCGACAATCACCAGTAATGGTGGCGGCGCAACTGCTGCCGTAAGCGTGCCGGAGAACCAGACCGCCGTGACATTTGTGACATCCGCGGATGTGGACAACCCCGCCCAGATCATTAGTTATTCGATCACAGGAGGGCCCGACGCAGCGAGCTTCACCATTTCCAACACCGGTCTCCTGACCTTCCTTGTCGCACCAAACTTCGAACTGCCGACAGATGTTGGCAAGGACAACGTCTACGAAGTAGAGGTGACGGCTATGGACAACGGTACAGGTAATCTAACAGACGTTCAGCTTGTAACGGTCACTGTGACCAACGTGGCACCGGTGACCGCCTCACCTCTGATCACCGGGCCTGCATCATTCAGTACTTCACTGCGACCGGTGTTCTCATGGACGTCTGTAAATGAAGCAACAGAATACGACCTCTGGATCACGCGGAGTTCTGGCACAAGCCTTTTCCATGGTGTCTCCGTGTCGCGAACGTCCTACACGCCATCCGCAGACTTTGGAATTGGTAAATTCAATCTATGGGTTCGTGCAAAAAACAGCGATTCAATTGGCCCATGGACGTCTAAGTACACATTTACGATCAATACACCGGTACTTCTGCAACCAATGACGCGACTGCAGCCAACCCTGCGTCCAACAATCACCTGGGACCTGCTGCCGGGCGCCGTGAAGTATGACGTGTGGGTCGACGATGTCTCGCGCGGGATTACACAGTACATCCGCAACTCAAATGTCACCGGTCCAACATTCACGCCTTCGGCAGAACTGCCCCTCGCCGTCTATCGGGCATGGGTACGAGCTATTGCAACCGACGGAACAGCGGCAGCATGGTCGAAGTCTGTCGAATTTGTCGCGATGCAGGCTCCCGTGGTTACTCAGGGGCAGAACTCCACATTCACCAGGAGTCCTGCCTTTGCATGGGACCCTCTTTCCGGTGCCGCAAGTTACGAAGTGATCGTCCGTAATCGGAACACAGGCGCCACAGTGTTGGATCAGCGAAACATCACGGGACTGAGTTTCACACCGGCCACACCTTTGACCGACGGGCCATATCGCTGGTGGGTCGTTGGTGTCAGTGCGCAGGGAGTTCGCAGTTTTTCGACCCTTCCAATGGACATTTACATCGGCGGCCGGACCGAATTATTGAGCCCAACAGGCACTTCAGATCCAACAACACTCACGTTCACATGGCGACCTGTCGACGGCGCAGTGCGGTATGACCTTTGGGTAAATCAAGTTGCTGGCCAGGCTCAAGTCATTCGCCAACAGAATCTGACAGGCACCAAATACACTTCGGTCACTTCACTGCCAGCGGGAGCTTATCGAGCGTGGATTCGAGCAATCAGCGCGACGGGTGAAGCCAGCCCGTGGAGCCTTGAAGGTGCTTTCACGATTGCATGCGTTGCGCCAGCCAGCCAGTCACACAGCCACAACAGCAATGTGGATTTTGCCTTTGCGGCACTGACGACCGAACTGCAGGTCAGCAGTCTTGAATTGATCGCGTTTTTCCCAAAGCGTCGAGCCGGCCATTGCAGCGAAATCAAACCGGGTAAATTCCTGCCGACAACTGCTGGCGGCGACGGCGATCACATACAGGCTCACAACGATGTGCACTCCGAGCCGTTCTCCGACGAACTTCTCGTTGTCGGTATCGAGGATTTTCTTGAGAACACCTGTACTCAGGCACGCGTTGTAACCAATTGACCGTATCCCATCGCCAGCATTCCCAGCCCCCAGCTTAGTTCATGGCGGTTGCGCAGACCCAAGATTGTCAAAGAGTCACTCAATGCCCGATTTTCCACAACGCCCGTTCTTCATCCGGATACTGGTCCCCACAGGTGACTCGGATGGACTCCGTATCGTCGAAAAATCCAACTGGCCGGGCGTCGGCGTCGTGTTCAATCGGACCAACTACAAAGAAGTGGTGAACCGGACTGAGTTTGGCAAGACAGGAGTCTATGTTCTCATCGGCACATCCGACGACAGCATTCTGCCTGTCATCTACGTCGGCGAAGGCGATCCGGTCAGAAATCGACTGAACCAGCATTACGGCAAAAAAGACTTCTGGAACTGGGCCGTGTTCTTCGTGGCAAAAGACGACAGCCTGAACAAAGCCCACGTACAGCACCTTGAGTCTGAACTGCTGCGACTGGCCAAAGAGGCCAAACAATGCCGGCTGGATAACAGCCAGGAGCCTTTGCCGCCAACGCTTTCCGAAGCAGATACCGTCTTCGTCGAGAGCTTCCTTCAGGACATCGTAAGCATCTTCCCGCTGCTCGGACTGGGTGTCTTCGAAAAGACCGTCACGACGACAAAGAAGCCCAGTGAGCTCCTTTACATCGAGTCGAAGGGCATCCGGGCGACGGGCTTTGAAGATGCCAGGGGATTCGTGGTTGTCAAAGGTTCGCAAGTGGTCAAAGACGAAGTCCAGTCAATCCACCAGAACATCTCCAACCTGCGCAAAGATCTGCTCGATCAGGGTGTGATTGTGAACAACGGACAGACGCTTACGTTTGCCCAGGACCAGGTTTTCGGTTCACCGTCAACCGCGGCAGCCGTCATCCTTGGCCGGTCAGCGAATGGCCGCACCGAGTGGAGAAACAGTGACGGCAAAACACTGAAGCAGCTTCAGTTGGCAGTGACCGACGACGCCGAAGAATAACGCCCCACATCAGCGTTTATGTGCGGTGCAAAAACACAGGTAACAGATCTCGGGCTGGAAAGCCCGAGCTACGGAAAGCGATAGCGGGCGAGCCGGGGACGGCAGTACCCGGGTGTGCGGCGGGATGGCCGCCAGTTACCGCCCTCACTCCCTGCGTTCCCCTTCGCGGCTTCGCGTCTTCGCGTGAGCCCCGCCTTCTGCAAAGCACCACTGCGGCTTCAGCTAAGGTGGGCGTCACCCCTCACCCCCATCCCCTCTCCCCTTCCAGGCATTGGTATCTACACATCATCCGAATTCAAAAGAAGGCAGGAGGTCTGCCATCTGCTTTAGCTTCGATAGCGGGATGTGTTCGAGGGTAGCCAGCATTGATAATAAGACTTGCACCCCGGCAAGCAACGCAGGCGCTGTGTAGGGTTTCGACCGCTTCATCTGGCGACCACTCAGGCGAATCAGCACATTCTTGAATTCCGTCGACTCAACTGAATCGTCGTCCATCAGACCCCAGACCAGCACGCAAGCCATTGCTGCAATCAGAAGACGTCTTGCAATTGATATGCCGGTCTGCTGACCCCAGTACTCCATTTGGTGGCCATGACTCTTCAGCCATTTGAAAAAGCTTTCAATGTTCCAGCGCCAGTAGTAACAGCGTGCGATGTGTTCCGTAGTCGCTATTTCTTCGGCCAGATTTGACAGCAGCATCCAATGACCAAGACGAACACCGTTGTCATCCCGCACTTCCACGACAATAAAACGCAATTCGACTGCGTCACCGGGCTTGAGACTCTTGACGCCACCAACGTTTTTCTTCGCAGGGCGATCCAAAATTACCCGTGTTTCCCCCACCCACAATTTCGCTGGCCTTGCATGAAAGAGGGCGTCTCCGACGCATTTCAGCTGATTCCGGCTGCGAAACCTTTCGGCCAGTTCACTCAGCAGGTACGAACTGTTGTCCCAACGCACACGGCGGTCGTCAGCACGTACTAAAAAATAGTGCCCCGCCGCGTTCCACGTTCGGTAGTGATCAACGGAATCAGCCTCTCGATCAATCACATGCAGGCAAGGTTTGTCAAGGCCCCATGTCTTGCTGGCCTCCATTGTGGGCAGCACCTGTTCCAGATGCGTGACATCCTCCGGCGCGGGATCTCGAGTGCTCAACACCCCAGTGGCCGTTTTCAGGTGCATTTCCATGGGGGCGATGGGTGCACCATTGTCCGCACTCACCAGCAGGGCAGTTGTCAGCTCATGGCCAATATCCGTGTTGTGCGTCAACTGCGTCAAATCCACCTTGTCTTTTGTTCGCTCGTAGGTGACTTTACACCAGTCGTGAACAAGTATGCAAAACGGGGATTTGGTGCTGGCACAGCCCTGAACACCAGCGGATCGAATTGGCTCCGCCAGCGTCGCCAGTGTGACACGGTCGTTATTCAGAAACCTCCAGGCAGCTTGCGTCGCGGCGAATGACGAAGTGGGGGCTGGCAAACTGGCGATACCGGGGGCGAGTTTTGGGGCATCACGCATGTGCGCACGCAGCAGTGTCAGGTAACGTCTGTGGAGGCGGGGTTCAAGACAAGTTTTGATGGCAATCCGTTGCATATCCGCATCCTAACGGGAAATGCCGGTTTGTGTAGATACCAATGCAACAAGGGGGGGGGGGGGCGGCAACTGGCTCACACCGCCAGGCTTTTTCGGCTGGCTCAAGGGTGCCGACACGCTCTTGCTGGCGAAGGAAGCGGCCTGCACTGTATGATTTTGGCAGTCCGGATCATTCAGAAAATATCCCAGGTCGAAATCATGCGAAGCAACCCCGTGGTGCATTTTGAGATTTACGTGCAGGACATGGAGCGAGCTCGTGCTTTCTACGAGGCGATGCTGGGGGTGCAGCTCAGAAAAGCACCGGCTCCGGGTCCCGACATGGAAATCGAAATGTGGTTTTTTCCCGTCGATCCGGACGTCGGTATGACGCAGTATGGGGCCGGCGGTGCTCTTGTACGTATGCCCGGGTGTGCACCCGGTTCCGGCGGAACCGTTGTGTATTTTGGCTGTGAAGACTGCGGGGTGGAGGCTGCCCGTGCTGCTCAGTCCGGCGGTACTGTCAGTCAGGAGAAGATGGCGATTGGTGAATATGGGTATTGTGCGATGGTGATCGACACAGAGGGCAATCTGATTGGTCTGCACTCGATGCACTGAATCACCGAGTGATAGTGCCGTGTACTGTGCAGGGAAAGAACGGGAACCTGTCCGAAAAATTCGAATTTGCTGTCGTGACTCCGGATCCACATGGCCTTTGTCTGTCAGGGACAGCAGCACATCACGGATTTCGGGGACTGGACTATGTTTACAGGTCGCAGGCGTCGCAGTCGTACACAGCCCGTTTCCGGTCGGGTGATCGAGTTTCTTGAAGATCGCCGACTGCTGGCGGCAGTCAACTTCTCAATTGACCCGCAGCAGGACAGTCGCCCGATTTCGAAATTTGTCTACGGTGTGAATCAAAGTCTTGACGGCAATTACGCCAGCGCCACATTCACACGTTTGGGTGGCAACCGCTGGACTGCCTATAACTGGGAAAACAACGCTTCAAACGCGGGCAGCGACTGGTACTTCCAGAATGATGCTTATCTGGGCGGGGGTGATACGCCGGGCGGAGCCGTCATACCAATCCTGCAGAATGCGGCGTCGCGAAATGCGGGTGCACTGGTAACGATCCCCATCAATGGATACGTGGCTGCTGACAAAAATGGGGGCGGGGATGTGCGGAACAGCGGCACGAATTATCTGCAAACGCGATTTCGACAGGAAGTGCCGGCCAAAGGCACGCCATTCTCGCTGACTCCCGACACCACAGACGCGTTCGTCTACCAGGATGAATTCGTCAACTGGGTGAACACCACCTTTCCGGCAGGACAAACAGATCCGAACCGCCCGATTTTCTTTTCGCTGGATAATGAGCCGGATCTGTGGGCCTCGACTCATGCTGAAGTGCACCCGGCTGCCACTACTTATGCTGAGATGATTTCCAAAACGATTTCCTATGCGGATGCCATCAAAGACGTGGCTCCCGGCAGCCAGATCTTCGGGCCGGTGAATTATGGCTGGAATGGATACGTGAATCTGCAGAATGCACCGGATGCCGGCGGGCGCGATTTTCAGGCGTATTACCTGCAGCAGCTGGCACAGGCTGAGGCTACGTATGGGCATCGGCTGGTGGATGTGCTGGACATGCACTGGTATCCGGAAGCTACGGGCGGCGGCATTCGGATTACCGGCTCGGATACTTCCGACGCGGTGGTCGCCGCGCGACTGCAGGCACCCCGTTCACTCTGGGATCCGACGTACACAGAAACCAGCTGGATTACTCAATGGTCAACGCTGGGCCCCATTCGACTGCTGCCGCGGATGCGCGACAAGATTACTCAGAACTACGCCGGCACCAAACTGGCAATCACCGAGTACAACTATGGCGGCGGCAGTCATATCTCCGGCGGAATTGCTCAGGCCGATGTGTTGGGTATTTTCGGGCGTGAAGGTGTTTTCGCGGCAAACTCGTGGGCGCTGGCTTCCAACGAAACATTCATTCAGGGCGGTTTCCGGATGTTTCGCAACTTTGATGGCGCGAATGGCACATTCGGGGATGTTTCAATTCGGGCCACCACCGATGACATCGCCGGCTCGTCCGTCTATGCCAGCCTGAATTCCGCCAACGCCAACGAAATGATCGTGGTGGCCATCAACAAAACCAATGCGCCCCTGTCTTCTGTGATGAATCTGGCAGGTGTCCTGCCGGGAGCGACCGTATCGGCATTTCAGCTGACCGGTGGCAGCGCGCTGCCGCAGTCTGCCGGCAGCACGACAATCTCAACTCCCCAAAGCTTCTCGTATACACTGCCCGCCTTCAGCGTCACGACTCTGCGAATCGTTGGACTGACAAATATCAATGGTGCCCCGACCGTCGCTTCACCTGCCACCGCCTCGCAGAACCCTGTCACCGGCACGACAGTGAACCTGAGCGTGCTGGGGGCTGATGACGGAGGAGAATCGCTGCTGAAGTATACGTGGTCCGCTGTGGGAACTCCGCCTGCCCCTGTCACATTCTCTGCCAACAGCACTAATGCCGCAAAAAATGTGATCGCCACATTTGGGGCCAGTGGAACATACACCCTGCGAGCCACGATCTCGGACGGATCCCTGAACACCAGCAGTGACGTCACTGTCACCGTCAGCCAGACACTGACCTCGATCACGGTGACTCCGGCAACGGTCACCATCAATACCGGCACCACGAAGCAATTCGCTGCGACGGCGAAGGATCAGTTTGGTAACGCGTTGGTGAGTCAGCCCGCGTTTGTGTGGTCGGTCAGCAGCGGCGGAGGCTCCATCAGTTCGGCGGGGCTGTTCACAGCACCGGCCACTGCGGGAACCTCAGTGGTCCGGGCTGCCAGTGGCGCGATCTCGGGCACCGCCACCGTCACGATCGTCGTGCCCGTCCCCGCTGCTCCCACCACGCTGAAACTAACCGCCATCTCCAGAACTCAGATCAACCTGTCATGGCTGGATAATTCCAGCAACGAATCCGGGTTCTTGATTGAACGCTCGCTGGACGGCATCAATTTCACGCAGGTCGCAATGGTGGGCCCCAACATACAGGCTTGGTCCGCGACCGGATTGGTAGCAAATACTCGGTACTATTTCCGAGTTCGAGCGTGGAACAGCGGCGGCAACTCGGCCTGGTCCAACATTGCCAGCGTCAAAACCAAACCTTGAGGCTGTCCTCAGCCGCAAACCCCGGTTTTTTGAAACCAAACTATTGGTTATTTGCTGCTCGTTTCGCTCAATGTTCAAAACAACACTCCCCATCTGCCATCGGCAGCATTTTTTTTACTGGGGTTTTTAGCCCTGATGGGGTTTTGTAGAATCCTGGTTCCCCCGAACAAGCACCGGTTCAGGGAAGGATCCTGCAAATGCCCTCTGCGTACTTTCTTTCATCACTGGCAGAAGCACTTTTTCGCGAACGATTTGCCAGTCCTGCGGCGATTCAGCGGATACAGCAGCGGCGACTGCGCCGGCTGCTGCAGCATGCCGCGCAGCACAGTCCGTTCAACGCCCGTCGCATCGTTCCGGCTGCCTCGCCACTCCAGCAGCTGCAGCAAATTCGCCCGGTTGATGTGCGGGAAATGATGGATAATTTCGCGGATACGGTCTGCGGAGCTCAGATCACATTGTCTGAGGCTCGCGATGCTGCTCAGTCAGAGCCAGGCAAGGTGGCCCGCGTGCGGAACCGCTGGATGGTGTCCCAGACCAGCGGTACGACCGGTGAGCCGGGCTATTTTCTGAATGATCATCGTTCCGTAGAAATTCAGCGTGCGGTCGTATTTGCGCGAACCTTTCGCGACCGACTTGCCTGGAAACACGTCCGACGGTTCATCAGACGCCCCTACAAAATGGCCTTCGTGGTGACCCGCCTCTCCGGCTGCATCTCGACCCAAACCTGCCTGCTGGGAAAACAGCAAAGCGGTCGCATGGCTGAGATTCGCCTGTTTCCGTCGGAAGATCCGATTGGTGAAATTGTGCGAGGCCTCAATGACTTCCAGCCTGACTATGTGCACGGCTATGCCAGTATGCTGGAGCTGCTGGCGTATCAGGCGGACGATGGAGCCTTGCAGATTCGTCCTGAGTTTATCTCATCGGGCAGTGAAGGGTTTTCGAAGGCCGGCAGAGCGGCTGTTGAACGAGTTTTTGCGCCGGCTGTGGTCACTTCTCAGTACGGTTCTACAGAATGCAGCGTACTGGGGAACGAGTGCCGTGCCGGGCAGATGCACGTCAACAGTGACTACGTGATTCTGGAGGCTGTGGACGAAAATGACCAGCTGGTGCCGCCAGGTGTGAAATCCTGTCAGACGTTGTTGACGAATCTTGTGAATCAGTTTCAGCCGATTATTCGCTTTCGCCTGACGGATTCGATTTCGTGGCAGACAACTGCCTGCAGCTGCGGCTCGCCACTGCCCACCATTCAGCTGGAAGGTCGCAGTGACGAAATGCTGTGGCTGGAACGCGGGTCGGCCGATTTTGTGTCGTATTCTCCGCCGTCGTTTCAGGCTCAGATGTATCCGATCTTTGGGATCCGCCAATGGCAGGTGATTCAGACACAGCGGAACCAGCTGCGGATTCGTTTTGTGAAGTCACCCGGCACCGACGGGCCAGCCGTGGCGGCCAGTATTCGCCAAAGCTTCCGTCAGTTTCTCGACGCCGAGCGACTGGGATCTCTGGTCGATGTCGTGCCCGAGGAGGTTGAAGTCATCCCCAGAACTGCTCGCGGTCAAAAGCTGAAGCAGATCATCTCTGAAGTGGGTGCGCCAGAGAGAAAATCGCGAGGCTAGTCATTGACTCTTCTGGCTGGCTGCCGCGTCGCTCTGGATGACGACGCGGAAGCCGGCAAGGTTGCAGCGGCCGGCGGGATTTCGACTGGTGCGGAATGCACTGCGCACAAACCACGGAGCATCGTTCCATGAGCCACCTCGCAGGACTCTGGTGTCGCCCTCAACTGGCCCGGACGGATCAACTGCTGGCGACTGGGCATAGTACCGGTCGCTGTAGCGATCACGACACCATTCCCAGACATTTCCATGCATGTCGTACAGGCCGAACGAGTTGGCTCTGTACGAGCCGCAGACAGCCGTGAATACATTGTTGTCGATGAATCCAAAGCCGGGATTACGTTCAAAATCAATTCTCGTGAATTCCACTTCGAAGCTCGCATCCTGCACATTGCCAAATTCGTGCAGACTGAGAGCCTCGTTGCCGCTGATGTAACGCGTGTCCGTACCCGCTCGCGCTGCGTACTCCCATTGAGCTTCCGTGGGAAGCTGATACTCAAGACTGTCGTCGCCCTGCAGCGCAGCCTGATGAGTCGGCCACTGGCAGAAAGCATTCGCGTCAGTCCATGGAACACGGTTGTGGCCACAATTGCCCAGACCGTGCTTGTTCCAGTCAGTCACGTATTCGCTGGACTTGAAAAAAGCCGCAAACTGCAGCCCGCAGCGATTGGCGAAGTGCTGCTGAAATCTCTGAGTGCTGCTGCTTGAGAATGCCCGGATTTCCGCGAATTGCCGTTTCTTTTTCAACTAAATAGCCTGTGTTGAACAGATGTTTTGTGTTAGGCTGACCTGTATCCGGAGACCACCGGCCCCGCCAGTTGCCTCATCCTGAGGTCCTCCACATGTACCAGCCCCACAGCCGCACAGGCCTGCTGTTCTGGCTCACAGGTATCCTGTCGCTAAAACTTCTTGCTGCACCGTTGCTGGCCGATGAATCAC
>JBJTPZ010000006.1:0-38582 GCA_046075365.1 Planctomycetaceae bacterium | reverse complement strand
CACTTTTCATTTGAGCGGGAGGGGTGCGGAAGGGAGTGACGAGAGGTTTTGCACCACGAATGGATACGCAAAAGGATGGGGTTGAGGTGCGATCTGTTCGTCGTTCGCGTGTTTGTGTGGTCCGGACTGCTGTTGTGAGCTGCGGGTGATGCTGCGGGTGTTTTTTCGAGTACGAGGCGGGGTGACGATCAGGACTTGTGTGGCTGTGGAACAGTTTGTCAGATCCAGGCTACCTTGCAGGGGGGCAGGGTTTCCGCGTGAGTTCGCAGTGCAATGCACTTTGAGTGCCCTGCCCCTCGTTTTTCGTTCTCTCTGAGTCCTGGTGGCTGAGTGAGAGAATCTGCACGCTGCGATGGACTCTGTTGGTTTCACACGGAGGCAGCTGCCGGGGGTGGTTCGCGTTGGGATGGCGAACCGGTGGCAATAAGGGAGTTCAGGGGTGTTTTTGGCTTGAGGGAGGAAGGGTTAGGTGTTGCAGTTTTCAGCAGGGAAAATGCGGGGTGTTCGTTTCGCGGAGCGAAACGCGACTATCTGGGGGATTAACACCATTTCACCGTCCCAGGTTTGCCCGGTGGCTGTTTCGTAGTTTGGGCTTTCCGGCCCGAGCGCTGCCGTTTGCGTTTGTGAGGTCCGGGGATGGACGCCCAGTGGTGAGCGGCAGAAACGTTGTTTTCCAGTTTTCGTGCGGTGCTCGGCAGTCAGTCAGTCTGATGCGAGTCCGCGAAGGGAAGTTCAGGGTGGGCAGCGGGTGCTGGTCAGGCAGCCCGTCGGATGGGAGGGGTTTGCTGGCGGAGCACAAAGGCTTCGTAATCTGCTGGCGTGTCGATGCCGACGGCGGCGTGGTTGACAACAGCGACAGCGATGCGGGCACCTGCCTGCAGTGCTCGCAGCTGTTCCAGTTTTTCCATCTGTTCCAGCGGCGACGGTGGCAACGAAGTCAGTCGCAGCAGAAATTCGCGGCGATATCCGTAGAGGCCGACGTGCAGCAGAAAGGGTGAGGGTTCGCCTTCGCGAAAGAACTGTTCGGGGGCGGAATCGCGGGTGAAGGGGATTTGTGATCGACTGAAGTACATGGCGTGTCCGAGTGCGTTTGTGACGAGTTTGACGCAGGATGGGTCGCGCAGGACAGCGGGTGACAGGATGGGGCAGGCGACGGTGGCCATTTCAGTTCCGGCGTGTTCGAGTTCTCGAACGAGGGCCGAGACGACGGCCGGATCCAGTTCTGGTTCGTCGCCCTGCAGGTTGACGACAGCATCAGCATCGGGGAAGCAGCGTCGCACGACTTCAGCGATGCGATCTGTGCCGCTGTGGTGATGTCCGGTCAGTTCTGCTCGTCCGCCAAATTCTCGAACAACTCCGGCAATTTCCTCGCTGTCTGTGGCCACCACGACGTCGCTGAATTCGGGGCAGCGGCGTGCTGTTTCCCAGACGTACTGCAGCAGTGGTTTTCCGGTGTTGCTAAGGAGCAGTTTGCGCGGCAGTCTGGTGGACTGCAGGCGGGCCGGGATCATGCAGACAATTTTCATGGGACATCCTGTCCGGAGGGGCATCCTTGGGAGGCTGGCGGGCCTGCCGCATGACGGCGGGCCGATCCTTTTGGGAGGAAGTCTAGACGTTTTTGCCATGGGCTGTCAAAATGAGTTTCCGGATGTCTGCGGTTCTGCGGGCAATTTCCGGTGTGTTTCTGGCTGCAGGATGCAGGGGAGCGGGATGAGGATATTTTTTTCTGCGGGCGAGCCGAGCGGTGACCAGCATGCGGCGCGGCTGATTTCGCATTTGCAGCGGCTGAATCCAGTTGTTGAGGTGGAGGGGTTTGGCGGTCCGGCGATGCGTCAGGCTGGATGTCAGTTGTTTCACGAGCTGACGAAACTGGCTGTGATGGGATTTTTGCGTGTGTTGCCGCTGGTGCGTCAGTTTTACCGGCTGGTGAGTGAGGCCGAGCAGCATTTTGATCGGTCGCCTCCGGACGCAGTCGTGCTGGTGGATTTTCCGGGTTTCAACTGGTGGATTGCGCGAGCGGCGAAGAAACGCGGTATTCCCGTGTATTACTACCTGCCACCGCAGTTATGGGCGTGGGCGCCGTGGCGGATTCGGAAGGTGCGTCGCTGGGTTGATCATGTGTTGTGTGCCCTGCCCTTTGAGTACGACTGGTACAAGGCGCGGGGGATTTCGTGTTCGTGGGTGGGGCATCCATTTTTCGATCAGGTGCGTGAGCGGGCTCTGGATCAGGATGTGCTGCGGGAGCTGGCTGTTGGTGCGGGGCCGCTGGTGGCTCTGTTGCCGGGGTCTCGCGGGCATGAAATCGAAAAGAACTGGCCAGTGATGATGGAGGTTGTACGCAGGCTGGCGGTGCGATATCCGCAGGCACGCTGGGCTGTGGGCTGTTACCGTGACGAGCAGCGGCTGCGGTGCCAGGAACTGCAGGCAGTCAGCGGGCTGGATTTGCCGCTCAGGTATTTTACTGGTGCAGCTTCGGAGGTCATTGAAGCGGCAGACTGCTGTCTGATGGTGAGTGGTTCGATCAGTCTGGAGCTTCTGGCGCGGCGCAAGCCTGGGATTGTTTTGTATCGGGTGCCCACCGTTGGTCGTTTTTTTGCACGTTTCCTGATGCTTTGTCGCTGGATCAGTCTGCCGAATCTGATGGCTGATCGCGAGGTGATGCCGGAATTTGTCTCAAACGGTGATCCGGAGTCGGACATTGTGAAGATGGTGGAGCAGCTGGGGTTGTGGCTGGGGGATTCGGGTGAACTGAAGCGGGTGCAGGCCGAGATGGCTGAGCTGGCGGACCGTACGGCAGCGGCCGGGGCCAGTGAGCAGGGGGCTCAGTTTCTGCTGGGTCGTTTTCCCGGGCAGTCGGTTCTTAAGCGTGCGGCGTAGAGCGGCTGTGGCTGTTGTGTGTTCTGGAGGGTGCGTGCGGGTGAATGCAGAGCAGGCCGGATGGGGACTGGGTTCGGCGTTATTTTCCGATCTCGGTGTTTCGTTTTGCGGGGCGTTTGGGAATCCGTGCCGGAGGCTGCTCAGGAAAACTTCTTTCCTCTGGACCTGACTGCCTGAAAAGCTTTAAGAGGGGCCGACGTTCGCGGGTTGCGGGGGTTGGTTCGAGGGCCGGGCAGAGTCGGGACTGATGGAGCGGCAGAATTCAGAGCTGAGGTATTCGACGGGGCAACTGCTGGCGAGGCTGCTGAGGCTGGCTTTCGGGTATCGGCGAGCCTGTGTGCTGGTGGTGGGCATGCACGGTATGCTGGTGCTGCTGAATCTGGCAACGCTGGGGCTGACTGGTCTGGGTATTGACTTTCTGCAGTCTCAGGCGACAGGGGGAGCATTACCGCGGTGGCCTTTGGGTTTGACGCCGGGTGCAGACTGGTCTGCATTTACTGTGATTGTGCTGCTGTCTTCCGCAGTGCTGGCAGGTGCGGTGTTATCGGCAGTGCTGAAGTCTGCGGCTGCGGTTGCGTCAGCGGCATTGTCTCAGCGTGTGCTGCTGCAGCTGCGAACGGAGATTTATGCCCGGCTGCAGCGACTGAGCTTTCGTTTTTATGATTCCGGTCAGAGCAGTTCGATCATCAATCGGGCGGCGGGTGACGCGAATAATGTGCGGGCGTTTCTGGACAGTGTGTTGATTCGCGTGCTGACGGTGTTGCTGACGCTGTTTACGTACTTTGTCTACATGCTGCAGGTGCATGCTGGTCTGACACTGGCCTGCCTTGCATCGACTCCGCTGTTATGGGCAGGCAGCATGCTGTTTTCCCGTTCCGTGCAGCCGGCGTATTTGCGCGCCAGTGAGCTGGGTGACGGGATGATCCGAACGCTGGTGGAGAACCTGCAGGGCATGCAGGTTGTGAAAGCGTTTGCGAGGACAGCTGAGCAGGCGGGCAAGTTTGAGGCGGCGAATGAGAGTATTCGCAGCGTGAAATTCTCAATTTTTCAGCGTATGTCAACATTTCAGCCGCTGATGGGGCTGCTGACCCAGCTGAACATGCTGGTGCTGATTGGCTATGGTGGTCGTCTGGTGATTCAGGGGCAATTGTCGCTGGGCTCAGGATTGTTCGTATTTGCCGGACTGCTGCAGGAGTTTGCAGCGCAGGTGGCTCATATTACGGGCATTGTGAACAGTGTGCAGAGCAGTCTGGCGAGTGCGGGGCGAGTTTTTGAGGTACTGGATGAGCCAGAGGAGATCCGTGATGCTGAATCAGCGGGTCACTTGCCCGGTGTGCGTGAATCACTGGAGTTTCGATCTGTCAGTTTCGGGTATGTTCCGGACCAGCCTGTGCTGGAGGACATCAGTCTGAAGCTGCGTGTGGGCGAGTGTGTGGCGATTACCGGGCCCACGGGTGCGGGCAAGACGACGCTGCTGATGCTGTTGAAGCGGTTTTATGACCCGACCAGCGGCGAGATTTTGATTGATGGCCGACCGTTGCGGGATCTGCGTCTGGCGGATGTTCGAGCGGCATCAGGGCTGGTTTTTCAGGACAGTTTTTTGTTTGGCAGCTCGATTGCTGAGAACATTGCCTTTGGTGCCCCGGAGGCTGCTCGCGAGGACATCGAGAGTGCGGCCCGGAGTGCATCGGCCCATGAGTTCATTTGCGGGCTCCCGGACGGCTATGACTCTGTCGTAGGTGAGCATGGTGCGAATCTTTCGGGTGGTCAGCGGCAGAGGCTGGCGCTGGCTCGAGCGCTGCTGCTGCAGCCTGCGGTGTTATTGCTGGATGATGCCACTTCGGCGGTAGATCCGGAGACAGAGCGTGAGATTCGTCTGGCGATCGAGCGTGTGATGCGTGGCCGCACAACCATTCTGGTTTCGACTCGCTTCAGCACTTTATGTCAGGCGGACCGGGTGATTGTGCTGCAGAGTGGTCGGATTACGGCTGAGGGGACGGCCGAGCAGCTGCTGGAACGCAGTACGTGGTTTCGGCGTCTGGCGGAGCTGCAGTCTGGCGGGCATGAGGCTGTTTCCGAATCTGCGGAGGAGTCTCTGGAGCGAGTGACACTTTCGCTGGCGGAATTGCGTGGAACTGTGACACGGGCCGGGCGACGACGGGCAGCCTGATGTTGCGTTTGGGGGTGAGGTACCATGTCGGCAGTTGGTGTATTGCGGCGAACTTTGACTCGACAGATCGATCGCGAGGACGAGCGTCAGCGGCCTCTGGATCTGCGTCTGATTGCTCGCCTGTTTGCGTCGACGGACCGCTGGCGTCGGCAGCGATTTTGGCTGCTGCTGGCTGTGCTGACCCGAGCTGTGCAGCTGCCGGCTCTGACCGGCCTCGTGGCTGCCGTAATTCGTGGGCCGATTGCTGCGGGTGACGCGGCGGGAATCGCGGTCGGGGCGATTGCCTTTGCGGCGCTGGCTGTCAGCACGCAGGTGGTGCTGCATTACCGTCAGCGGCTGGCGCTGGAGCTTGGTGAGGCGGTTGTCTGCGATCTGCGCTGTCGTCTGTTTCGGCACATTCAGACTATGCCGATGCGGTGGTTTCACACCAATCGGGTCGGCCGGGTTGTCAGCAGGATGACGTCGGATCTGGAAGATGTGCGAGTCGGTGTTCAGGATGTATTTTTTGTATCTCTGGTGCAGTTCGTGCAGATGCTGATTGCGGCAGCGGCAATGCTGTGGTATGACCGGGTGCTGTTTCTGACTGTGCTGCTGCTGGCACCCGTGATCTGGCTGATCAATCGCCATTTTCATCGACGGCTCAGTGTTGCCTTAAGGGATATGCGAGAGTCATTCAGTCGGGTAACAGCGACTCTGGTGGAATCGGTGACAGGAATTCGCGTGACTCAGTCGTTTGGCCGCGAGTCCGAGAACGCCCGACTGTTTGCGGATCTGGCTGCGGACCATGCTGCCTGGAATACTCGAGTGTTACGGACGCAGGGGACGTTTTTGCCCTTGCTGGAACTGAACAGTCAGGTTTGTATGGCCATTTTGCTGCTGGCTGGCGGCTATCGCGTTTTGACTCCGGGCAGCGCCACCGACATCGGAGATGTGGTGGGTTTCTTTTTTATGGCCAGCCTGTTTTTTGCGCCGATTTCCATTTTGGGAAGTCAGTATAACCAGGCGTTAACGGCGATGGCCGGAGCTGAGCGACTGTACCGGCTGCTGGATACTCAGCCCGAATGGGGGGATGTTCCGGACGCGGTGAACTTGCAGTCGATCCGCGGGCATGTGGAGTTCCGTGGTGTGAGTTTTGGCTATGAGCCAGGCAGGCTGGTGCTGCGAGGAATCAGTTTTGTGGCAGAGCCTGGTCAGATGATTGCACTGGTTGGGCACACCGGCAGCGGGAAATCTTCGATCATCAACCTGATCGCTCGATTTTACCGGGCAACTGAGGGCGAAGTGCTGGTGGATGGGCTGGATATTTTGCAGTTGCAGGATCAGTCACTGCATCGAAAGCTGGGCATGGTGCAGCAGCAGAATTTTCTGTTCAGTGGTACGGTAGCTGACAACATTCGGTTTGGATGTCCGGAAGCGGATGATGAGCGGGTGCGAGATGTGCTGCGGCGGCTGGATTGTGAGGATCTGCTGGAGTCATTGCCGGATGGCCTGCAGACGCTGGTTGGGGAAGGCGGCTCAGCCTTGAGTGCTGGTCAGAAGCAGATCGTTTGTTTTGCGCGAGCTCTGCTGGCAGACCCGGCGATACTGATTTTGGACGAGGCCACCAGCAGCATTGACAGTGGCACGGAGGCGAGGCTGCAGCGAGCTCTGGAGCGGCTGATTCGTGGTCGGACATCCTTCGTGGTGGCACACCGTCTGAGTACGATTCGGCGGGCTGATCAGGTGCTGGTGCTGGATCACGGGCGAATTGTGGAACGCGGGACTCACCGGGAGCTTTTGTCTGCTGGTGGTGCATACAGCGTGCTGCATGCCGGATTTGCCGGCGGAGACGGTTCCGGCCGGGCAGCAGCTTAGTCTGGCAGGTGTGCGTCGGGGGCTGGTACACTGTTGCCGTGCTCTGGTGAATTGTGGGGGCTTTGTGGCATTAGGGAAAGCGGGTTGAGAGATGGGCGGGGAATCACTGCGGGTGGTGATTGTTGGTGGCGTAGCGGGCGGAGCATCGGCGGCAGCTCGGGCTCGACGTTGCAGTGAGCAGGCAGAGATAATTCTGCTGGAACGCGACGGAGATGTTTCGTTTGCGAACTGTGGTATGCCCTATTACATCGGCGGCGAGATTGCCGACCGTTCGAGGCTGGTGGTTGCTTCGGCGCAGCTGCTGCGGACTCGTTTTAAAATCGACGTGCGAGAGCGTTCGGAGGTTATTGCAGTGAATCGTGCGGCGCGAACGGTGCGAGTTCGGCGTCTGGGGGATGGCAGCGAGTATGAGCTGTCGTGGGACAGGCTGATTCTTTCACCGGGTGCAGCGGCAATTGTTCCGCCGTTGTCGGGAGTGACTGCCGAAGGGGTGTACAGTCTGCGTAATCTGGTGGACATGGATCGAATTCGGGCGGCTGTGGATGCAGCTCCGCAGGGGCCGCGTCGGGCGGTCGTTGCCGGGGCCGGATTCATTGGTCTGGAAATGGCGGAACAGCTTGTGAGGCAGGGGTTTGCGGTGCAGGTGGTGGAGCTGCAGTCGCAGGTCCTGCCGCCACTTGACGGAGACATGGCAACGGCGATTCAGGAAGAGCTGACAAGAAATGGTGTACAGGTCTGGCTGGGTAGGGGGCTGCAGGGGATTGTCGAGCAGGGGGGGCGTGTTGCGGGAGTGCAGTTGTCGGACGGTACAGAGCTGCCGGCGGACCTCGTGATTCTGGGGATTGGGGTTCGTCCGAATGTCGGTCTGGCTGTTTCCAGCGGGCTGGAGCTGGGGCCTGCCGGCGGGATTCGTGTGAACGAGTTTTTGCAGACTTCGGATCCGTTGATTTATGCGGCTGGAGATGCGGTGGAGTATGCGTGGGGACCATCTGGCGGGACGGCTCGCGTGGCGCTCGCGGGGCCGGCAAATCGTGCGGGGCGACTGGCTGGAGAGCATGCGGTGACCGGCAGGTGTGCGGCGATGCGTCCGGTTATGGGGACCTCAGTTGTACGCGTATTTGGGCAGACGGCTGCGATGACGGGGCTGAGTGTGCGGGCGGCCCGTCGCGGCGGGCTGGCCTGTCGGAGTGCGACGGTGATTGCCGGTCAGCATGCCGGCTATTTCCCAGGCGCAGCGATGCTGACGCTGAAGCTGGTGTACGAGTCTGGAACTGGGCGGTTGCTGGGGGCACAGGCGACCGGAGCGGACGGGGTGGACAAACGAATTGACGTCCTGGCCACGGTGCTGGCGTTTGGCGGAACGGTACGGGATGTGGCGGGGCTCGACCTGTGTTATGCGCCGCCTTATGGAGCGGCTCGTGACCCGCTGCATCAGGCGGCGTTTGTGGCCTGCAACGAACTGGACGGCTGGGGCGCGATGCTGGATGTGGAATCAGACCTGACGGGCTGGCAGGTTGTGGACGTGCGGACGGCCGCGGAGGTTGCGCGGGCGCCTTTAACGGCGGGGACACAGGTGCTTGCGATTCCGGTGGACGAGTTGCGAGAGCGTCTGGCTGAGCTGGACCCGGAGCGTCCAACGGTAGTGAGTTGCGGGGTAGGCGTACGGGCTCATGCGGCGCAGCGAATTCTGCTGCAGCATGGATTTCGCGAGGTGGTCAATCTGACCGGGGGAGCGACGCTGCGTCGTCGAGTTGTGCCGGCGGACCGGCCGGGAGTCACAGGAGAGAAGTCATGAAATTCGACCCGGCGATCGCGGGAGTTGGTCTGCCGGCGTTATCGCCGAGGCCAGCCGCAGGCCATAAGGGAACATTTGGCAAAGTGGCGATTGTTGGCGGTTCAGTGGGCATGAGCGGTGCGGTGTGCCTGTCGTCTGTGGCGGCGCTGCGGGCGGGGTCTGGGCTGGTGACTGCGGTGGTGCCGGCTGCAATTCAGCCGCTGGTGGCGATGTACGAGCCGTGCGTGATGACTTGCGGCCTTGCGGACTCGGCAGCTGGCCTGCTGCCGGTGGCTGACGTTCAGCTGCAGCAGATCTGGAGGGGCCGGGATGCGGTCGCTGCGGGTCCAGGGCTGGGCCAGGGGCCAGCCCAGCTGGGTTTGGTGCGGGGCCTGCTGGAGAACTGTGAATGTCCGCTGGTGCTGGATGCGGATGCGTTGAACCTGGCGGCGGCCGAGCGTCTGCTGCTGGCTGGTGGTTCGGCGAGGGCCGGGCGAACGATCGTGCTGACGCCTCATCCGGGTGAGTTTTCGCGGCTGACGGGGCTGGATGTGTCGCAGATTGAGGCAGATCGCGTGGGTGTGGCGTCTGAATTCGCTCGGCAGTCGGGGGCTGTGGTGGTGTTGAAGGGGCCGGGTACGGTGGTCACGGACGGTCTGCGTGCGTGGGTGAATCCGACTGGAAACTCGGGTATGGCGACCGCTGGCAGCGGTGATGTTTTGACGGGGATTGTGGTGTCTTTACTGGGGCAGGGGCTGGCGGGATTTGAGGCTGCGGCGATCGCGGTTTGTGCGCATGGACTGGCGGGTGATGCGGCCGCCGACCGGTGGACTCGCCGGGCCCTGATTGCCTCGGACCTGCTGGATTTTCTGCCTGATGCGTGGCGTCAGCTGGACCAGAGTGAGAGCGAGAGAAAGTCGTCGTGAACCGCGGGAAAACGGTTGCGTGAGCATGTTTTGAACGAATGTGTGAGCGATTTGACGATCGGCAGGATCCGACACATTCCCGCCCACGGGGAATGCTCAATCTTTGCTTCCTGCCTCTGAGAAAAGAAAACGGGTATGTTTTGACCACCTTGTCAGTCCGAAACTGCAGAGACAGAATCGCCTGTCCTGTCCCGAATTCTTCGCCCAAATTGTTCTTCTGCCAAGAACTTGCGACTTTGGCGATTTCGCGGATTAGTCCTTTCCTCCTTTTCTTGTCGTCTGGCGGGATTAAATGAGCGATCCGAAGCCCTCTTCGAACGACATTCTGGCGAAGATCCGCAAGCAGAAAGCTGAAGCTGCTGCGGCTGCCGGCGGTGTTTCTGAGCCGGCTGCAGAGCCTGTTTCGGAATCGGTGCCTGCGGCGGCTGCGTCTGCTCCGGCTGCCCCTGCTGCTCCGCCTTCCCCTGCTGCGAAACCGGGATCTCCGGCTGACATCATGGCGGCGATTCGTGGCGGTGCGAAGGGTGCGGCTGCTGCCGCACCGGCGGCTGCTCCGGCTGCGAAGCCGGCCCCTGCTGCTGCTGCTGCCGGGTCACCTGCCAGTATCATGGCTTCGATCCGCAGTCAGGCAAAACCGGCTGCGTCTGCGGCCCCTGCTGCTGCGTCGGTTGCTGCTGCCCCGGTGACGGCCGCTCCTGCGGCTGCCAGGTCAGAGGCAGCGAAGCCGGCCGGGCTTTCGCCTGCCGAAATGATCAAGGCTGCTCGCAGCGCCGAAGCCGGTGTGCCGGCGGCTCCGAAGGTTGTTTTGCCGTCGAAGCCTCTTCCGGGCAAAGCTGCAGCGGCTTCCGCGGCGGCTCCTGAGGTGGCTCGGCGTTCTGCTGTCGGCGCCATCGTGGGTACTCTGTTCAGCCCGCTGGTCATTGCGTGGGGCAGTTTCTGCGGTGCTGCTGCAGCGTCAGGTTTGGCGCTGGCTCGGTTCATGATGCCGAACGTGCTGGTGGAACCGCCGACAAAATTCAAGATTGGTCCTCCCACGGACTACGCTCCGGGAACGGTTTCGACCAAGTGGCAGGCACAGTTCAACATCTGGGTGGTGAACTCAGAGGTGGACGGCGTTCGTTCAATTTATGCGCTCAGTACCGTCTGTACGCACCTCGGGTGTACTCCGAACTGGCTTGAGGGCGAGCAGAAGTTCAAGTGTCCGTGTCACGGTTCAGGCTTTTACAAGTCGGGGATCAATTTTGAAGGTCCGGCACCCAGGCCGCTCGAGCGTGTAGGGCTCAGGCTGGCTGAAGACGGGATGCTGGAAGTGGACAAGAGCGTGAAGTTCCAGCGTGAACTGGGGCAGTGGACGAATTCGTCATCGTTTGTTTAGCAGGCCGTCGGGTTTGCCACGTTCAGAAACTCGCTGCGTTGAACATTCACGGTGGTTGGTTTTTGAAGCGATGTGCGGTGGTAGTGGTATTGGGCAAGTTTCTTGTTTTGAGCCACTGGGCGGGTATCTGGGGTAAGCAGAGCGGTGTGATCGGGGCGACCTGCCTGGCTGCACTGTGTGTCAGGGAACCGAAAGAACTGAGGGCTTCACGTGTCTGTCGGCGACTATATTCGTAACTCGCAAATCTGGAAGAGTGTGTTTCGTCACCCGGCTCCGACGGACCGTCGTAACCGTGTTGTGGTGATGCTGACGAACTTCTTCCTGCATCTCCACCCTGTCTCGGTCAAGCAGCAGGGGATTGCTTTGTCTTATACGTGGTGCATGGGTGGCATCACGTTTTTTCTGTTTCTGGTGGAGGCCATCACCGGTGTGTTGCTGATGTTTTACTATCGGCCAACGCTGGACTGGGCTTTCTACGACATTCAGGCTCTGCGTGACGTGCAGACGCTGGGGATCATGCGTGAGATCCACCGCTGGGGGGCTCATGCGATGGTCATCACGGTGTGGCTGCATATGTATCGTGTGTTTCTGACTGGCAGTTACAAGCCGCCGCGTGAATTCAACTGGGTCATTGGTGTGCTGCTGCTGGTTCTGACGCTGTTGTTGTCATTCACCGGTTACCTGCTGCCGTGGGACCAACTGGCGATCTGGGCCATCACAGTGGGCTCGAACATGGCCAAGGCGACACCGTTCCTTGGGGTGGAAGGCCCTGGCTTCCAGGTGTTTAACACCAGCGGTTATGAGCTGATTACGAACGCATCGGACGCAAAGTTTTTGTTGCTGGGCGGTCGGTTTGTGGGCGAGGCGACTCTGAATCGCTTCTACATTCTGCACTGCGTGGCAATTCCGCTGGTTGTGAGCTTGTTGATTGCGATTCACTTCTGGCGTGTTCGTAAGGACGGCGGTATCAGTCAGCCGCTCTGACGCTGCTGTTTGCGGCATCCTGGTTGTGTGGGTTGTGGTGAGTTTCGGCAGTGGGGGCGTCGGTCAGCAGTGTCTGTCAGTCGACCTTCGGGGTTCTGTAAGCTGGGTGCTTCTCGATGTTGAATGCTCATCCGGACCTGACCGCCAGCGTACTGATTGGGCTGGGCTGGTATTACCTCTTGATGTTCCTCATGAATCTGGCATGGACTGTCAGAAGTTATAATGAGGACGGTGAGTTTTCGAACGGAGTGCCCAAAGCGGCACTTTGGGCCACCTATTCATCGATCCTGATGATGGTGTCGGCCTACCACTTCACGTATCCCCCGGACGGCTTTCTGATCTCGATGCCTTCGTGGTTCAAGGATCCTTTTGACCGGTACTTCTCGAACCCTGTTCTGTTCTTTGTATTGTCGATCCTTGGCTATTGGGCACTGATTGCGTTGCGGGAGTGGTGGACGAAGCCTCGGGTGTCGTGGGTACTTTTGAACGTTTCATTGCTGTTCATGGGTCTAAGCCTGACTGACTACGACTTCCGGCAGATTGTGGGTAAGCCTGACAACGTCCCGATCGTGGCGATGCTGTTCATCGTTGCCTTTTGCACCTGGATTTATTTCCGCAGAGCGGTGGACAATGACCGCCGGATTGCTGAAGGGCGTCCGCTGTTTGAGCAGGAGAACAACGAGAAGGTCCTGGTTTGGCCGGACCTGGTATACACTGAACTGATCTGCATGGTTGTGCTGACGGCTGTACTGATCTTCTGGGGAATTGCCCTGAAGGCTCCTCTGGAAGAGCCTGGTTCGTCAATCAAGACTCCCAATCCATCGAAAGCCCCGTGGTACTTTCTGGGATTACAGGAGATGCTGGTTTATTTTGACCCGTGGCTTGCGGGTGTAGTTCTGCCGAGCATCATCCTGGGTGGTTTGATGGCGGTTCCTTACATTGACTTCAATAAGCGAGGGAATGGCTATTACTCGTTCAAGGAACGTGCTTTTGCTGTATCTACGTTCCTGTTCGGGTTTCTGCCGCTGTGGGTGGCTTTGATCGTACTGGGGACTTTTCTGCGGGGACCCAACTGGAACTTTTTCGGCATCTACGAGTACTGGGATGTGCACAAGGTTGAGGCTGCGAACAACGTCAATCTGAGTGAGTTCTTCTGGGATGGCCTTGGTTCCGGAGTGCCCAAGGGCACCACGATTGACCGGATTCTGCTGCGTGAGCTGCCTGGGATTATTCTGATTATTGGTTACTTCGCTGTGCTTCCTCCCATTATGGGTTTGACCGTTTTGCGGACTTACTTTGCCAGAATGGGTGTGATCAGGTTTCTGGTCTTCAGTAATCTGATCCTGTGGATGGCAATTCTGCCCATCAAGATGTTGTTGCGATGGGCGTTCTCGCTGAAATATATCGTTGGTATTCCTGAGTGGTTTTTCAATATCTGACTGAAGTGAACTGAGTGCAGTGCTTCGGTGTTGGTGTGTCGGCTGTCAGATTCATTTCTTCATTCGCTGAGGACGGGCCAAAAGCCCAGCCAGAGCTATGCCAGCAACAGATGATTTTCGTTGGAATCAGAAAACGCTGCATGCAGTTTTTGCTGTAAGCAGTGCAGTCATGCTGCTTTCGGTCTATGCCATGCTGCGGCAGGATCAAAACGACGAGTGGCGTGACGTGCAGCGCACGGTCTTCGAGATTGATTCGCAGATCCGCGAGAGGGATTTGCGCAAGATCGAGTCTGCTGATTTTGTCTCGAAGAGGGACGAGATTGCAAAGCAGATTGAGGAGTCCGGCGCTGAGGTTGCTGCAAAGCAGGCGGAGCAGGCGACACTGCTGTCGGATCTGGCGGCTAAAGAGCGTGTCGTTGAAGCTATTGAGGTGGACCTCAAGTTTCGCAATTCTGACCGTGACGAGGCTCGTGCGAATTATGACCTCGCGGTTCGTGATGCTCTGCCCGACACCCTGAAGGACGCTCGTCTGGAAGAATTCCGGCGTCGTCAGGGCATGTGTGACGAGCTGCAGCGGAAACTGGACGCAGAGAAAGAACTCCTCGCCGAACTCGCTGGTCGCTCGAAGCAGCTGACCGCGAAGCTGGATGAGCTGACGGTGTCTCAGGGCAAGCTGACTGCCGAGGCTGACCGGATGCGTGCCGCGCTCGAGAACATTCGCCCCAGCAGCACGATTTCCGCTCTGAAGCGGTCGCTGATGGAACTGCCGATTATTGACGGTTTCAATTCGCACCTGAAGATCGTGCAGGACTGGGTTCCGAAGCTCGAAGTGACATTGGGGATGGCCAAGATTGCTCGTTTCGATCGCTGCCGTACGTGCCACCAGAACATTGACAAAACTGGTCCGGGCGGCGTCCCTGCTTATCCGGCCGGGCATCCTGCAACCAGCAAAGTTTCTGACTGGGTGGCCGCTTCAGCGTTCCCGCAGCCCTTTTCTACTCATCCCAATACCGATCTGTACTGCTCTGCTTCCAGCCCTCACCCGGTGGGAACGTTTGGCTGCACGATCTGTCACGACGGCCAGGGTTCCGGAACCAGTTTTGCGAATGCTGAGCATACACCGAATGACCCGCATCTTGCGGAAGAGTGGCATCACGAATACGGGTTTCACCCAAATCACTTCTGGGAGTATCCGATGCAGCCGTCTCGTTTTATCGAGTCGACCTGCATCAAGTGCCATCACAGTGTGACTGAGCTTGGCGTGCATCCGAAGTTCGGTGCGTCTGCTCCAAAGGCACATCGTGGCTGGACGCTGATTCAGAAGTACGGCTGCTATGGCTGTCATGAAATCCATGGGTTTGACGGCGGAAATGCCATTGGACCTGACATGCGTCTGGAGCCGCAGACAGAGCAGGCACGAGCGGAGGCTGCTGCCGACCCGACATCGAAGGCCGGCAAGTACCGAAAGGTCGGCCCCAGCCTGCGACACATTGCATCAAAGACCACCTCAGAGTTTATCCAGTACTGGACTGAGATTCCGACGCGGTACCGTCCGACGACAAAGATGCCTCAGTTCTTTAGTCTGACGGATCATCTGGGTGTAGACGATCAGGGGCAAACGAAGAAGTTTGAAGCAGCTGAGCTGGCGGGGATTGCGTCCGTGCTGCTTTCAACATCGGAGCAGCTGGATCTGCTGAAGCCTGCTTCGGGGTATCAGGCTGACGCTGAGCGGGGTGAGAAGCTGTTTGTTGAACGAGGCTGTTTGTCGTGTCATTCGCACGCTGCTGCCCCGGAAGCGACGGCGGATTTCGGACCAAACATCAGTGATATCCACCAGAAGGTCAGGCGCAATGCTGACGACCCCGCTTTCAGTGACTGGCTGTATACCTGGCTGCGTGAGCCGGAGCGATATCACAAACGCACAAAGATGCCAAACCTTTATCTGGATGCGTATCTTGATGCGGACGGCTCTACCCAGATCGATCCGGCTGCGGACATCACGGCGTTTCTGCTGAAGCAGGGTGAACCCGGGAACTTCCCTGTAGCGACTGTTGAGGATGCTGAACTGGACAAGCTCGTTGAGCTGTATCTGAAGAAAAGTCGCTTTGGGGAAGATGCTGCCAGGAAGATTATCTCTGGCATGACATTTCCTCAGAAGAAAGCAGACGTGATTGGTGACGAGACCGTGCTGGCCACGGAGGATGGTGCGGGCGTTGCTGACGCGGCTCAGTGGCGTGAGATGAAACTGCAGTACGTGGGACGCAAGACGATTTCCCGTTATGGCTGTTACGCTTGTCACGACATGCCAGGCTACGAGGAAGCTCGCCCGATCGGCGTGGCGTTGCAGGACTGGGGTCGCAAGGACACCAGCAAGCTGGGATTTGAGCACATTGAAGAGTACCTGCATCATCATGGCGAAGCGGCTGGTTCTGCGCATGGCAGCACGGCTGAGCGAATCGTGAATGCTCGCAAGCGAGCGGCAGCAGGCGGGGCTGAAAAGGGCCAGTTCACTGAGGAAGAGGAAGCTCGTGAGATGACGGCTTCATTTTTCTATGACAGTCTGCAGCGTCATGGTCGTCCGGGCTTCATCTGGCAGAAGCTGCGAGGTCCTCGTACTTATGACTTCGAAAAAACGACTACGAAGGGGTATGACGAGCGTTTGCGGATGCCGAAGTTCCCTTTGAAGGAAGATGAGATCGAGGCGATTGCCACGTTTGTTCTGGGGCTGGTGGCTGAGCCGCCTGCATCCCAGTATGTGTACTCGCCGCCGGAGCGAGAGAAGACTCGGATCGAGGGCGAGTTTCTGCTGGCGAAGTACAACTGCACAGGTTGCCACGTGGTTGAACTGCCAAAGGTCACGTTCGCGGCGGATCTTGCGGGGCTCGAGTCAACTCCTTTGGACGTTGCGGACCACCCGGCCGCGCTAGACATGCTGCTCAAGGTGCGACCTCCGTTCAAGGGGTTAACCGGGGGTGAAAAGCAGTATGTGATTGACGGTCAGAAGGTGAAGATGCCGCTGGCCAGCTTCCATGGGTTCCTTTCGGCGAAGCCGGATCCTGAGGAGACGGACCCTGAATTGCGTGAGTATGGTTTTGAGGTTTGGGAGCCTGTTGATTTCGGCACTGCGGAAGAGCCCAAGCTGTTGCTTCCGGGTGCTCCGGTGTCCTTCGCCGAGTCTCGCCTTGTGGACTACCAGGGTCCTCGTGGGGGCAGCTTTGCCGAGTTGCTTGTGGACAGGCTGCTGACTTATCGGTTTGACCAGCGGAAGCTGGCGTGGCAGGCATCACCTCCGCCGCTGTATCAGGAGGGGGTTAAAGTCCAGACCAACTGGCTCTATTCGTTCCTGCTGGAGCCTGGGAAGATTCGCTATACGACTGTGCTGCGGATGCCTCGTTTCAACATGAGTCCTCAGGAGGCACGGGTGCTGGCGAATTACTTCGCGGCGGTTGACGGAGCCGAGTTCCCCTATGAAGAGCAGGGGCCGAAGGACATTGATTATGTGACAGAGAAGTCTGCTGAGCTGACGGCTGGCGGCTTGCTGGCTGCGGATCAGAGTTATCTGAGTGAATCGTGGCATTTGCTGAACGGCCCGTTGTGTGTGAAGTGTCACTCGGTTGGTGGGCGTCGTTTCAAGGCATCGGATCCGGCGAAGGACATTCAGGGGCCGAATCTGATTGATGTGCAGAATCGTCTGCGTTCTGACTGGGTGAAGCTGTGGCTTTACAAACCATCATGGGTGACGCCTTACACGTCGATGCCTGTGAACTACGGAAAGAATGCGACTCAGTTTCCGGACAAGTTCAAGGGCGATCCGGATGCTCATGTGCAGGCGACACGGGATGCTCTGATGAATTATTCGCGTCTGCTGGAGGATTACGGTCCTGTGATTTACCAGCCACCAGCGGCAGCCACGGAAGCAGCTCCGGCAGCGGGAGGAGATGAGTGATGTTGAGGCGTCTCGGAAAGTTGTCTGGTGGTGTTTTCGGTGCTGCCACAGTTGTTTTGGCTGCTGGCTGCGGTGAGTATGGTGAGCCTGTGATCGGTGGCGGGGCCACGGTTGTTCCGCAGGTTGTGTTCATTGCTTCCGAGGCTGATGCGGCTGGTGCCGATGCGGCTGCGGGATCTGATGCTTCTGCCGAGGTTGCGACGGGTTCCATTCGTGGCCGAGTGCAGCTTACAGGCGCGGCTCCGACGATGGAGTTGCTGGTGAAGCAGGGGGCTGATATTAAGGACAAGGAAGTCTGTGCGGCGGTGGACGTTCCGGACGAGCGACTGCAGGTGAGCGGTGACGGAGGCGTCGCCAACGTGTTTGTGTATCTGCAGAAGGCTCCGAAGGGTGGCCGTCCCGTGGTCACTCCCGCAGAGCCTTTCGTTTTCGATCAGAAGAACTGTCGCTTTTATCCGCACACGGTGGTGTTGCCGGTGAACCAGACTGTGCGTGTTTTAAGCAACGATTCGGTTGCTCACAACACTCACACTTATCCCAGCAAGAACAACTCGGTGAACTCGGGGGTGGCTCCGATGGATCGGGACGGGAAGCTTGAGATTGTTTACCGCAAGGCTGAGGCTGTTCCTTTGGCAGTGAAGTGTGACTACCACGCGTGGATGAATGCGTGGCATTTGCCGCTGGATCATCCTTATGGTGCGGTGACGAACGAGAATGGCGAATTCGCGATCAGCGATCTCCCCGTGGGAACTCATTCGTTTGTTGTCTGGCACGAGGCGGCTGACGGGAATTTTGTGCAGCGGAAACTGGCTGTTGAAGTCAAGGCTGGTGAAGAGACGGAAGTCAGGATTGAGTATCCGTCTTCGATGCTGAAGCTTTGATGGTTCGGTGCAGAGTTTGGTTTGGGATTCTATGACGGGTTTGAAGAGACTGGGGCTGGCAATCATGTTGCATACAGCGTGGCTGAAGCGGGCGGGGATCGCGGGAATTCTGGCGATCGTTGCAACCGGCTGCTCCGACGATAGCGCCTCTTTTTCGATCAGCGATCGAACCAGTTCGCTGATCCCTGAGGCGCAGACTGGAATTGCTGACACGCCGGGTGTGGTTGATCTGCTGGAGGACAAATTTGGCAATCCACAGCAGCTGAAGGCGTGGACGAAGTTGCCGGTTCAGTGGGGTGGTGCTGCAGCGGCAGTCGAAGTCTTTGCAGCCGACGGTGACGGAGCGAAGGTCAGGTTCACGGTTGCCGAGGGTCAGGAGTTTCCTGCGAAGGCGACATTTGTCAATGTGGTAACCGGAGCCGGTGCGGGCAGGACGCTTGGGCTGAGTTCATGGGATGCTGCCACTGGCGAGGCTGTTCTGACGGGGCTGGACGGTGTCGTGCTGGCGGCAGGTGACACCTGCAGTATCGATGGCGGGGCTGTGATTCAGTCGGGGCGTGTGTTGTATATGCGGCACTGCAGTCACTGTCATGGGACTGCCGGGGATGGCAACGGTCCGACGGCTCAGTATTTGTATCCTCGGCCTCGTGACTATCGCCACGGTGTGTTTAAGTTTACGTCGACGAATGATATGTCGAAGGTCAGCCGGGAGGATCTGCTGCGAGTATTGCGATACGGGATCCCCGGGACCTACATGCCTTCGTTTTTGTTGATGAAAGACGAAGAGCTGACCGCGATCGTGGAATACGTGCGGTTTTTGTCGATGCGTGGAGAATTCGAGCGGAAGCTGGTGAACGAACTGGCGTCTGACTATTCCTCTGACGCCGTTGAATCTCGTCTGAAGGATGAGCAGCGTGCCGACATTGTGGCAGAGCTTGGAAAGTTTCTGAGCGAGGATTTGCCGGGTGTGGTTGACGGGATTGGCGGTGAGCTTGAAGAGTCGTGGGTGGCCGCAGACACGGAAGAAGCCCGAATTATTCCCTCGGTGCCGCGAGTGCCGGACAGTGAGGAATCGCGTCGTCGTGGTCGCGAGTTGTATCTGAGCAAGACCTTGAACTGTGCTGACTGCCATGGCATCGACGGTGCCGGGAATGGGCCACAGACCATGGTTTATGAGAAGAACCCGGTGACGAACGTGCCGTACAACGAGCCGGGTCTGCATGACGTGTGGGATAATCTGAACCAGCCACGAAATCTGCATACGGGTATCTTCCGTGGTGGTCGGCGTCCGATTGATCTTTTCTGCCGCATTCATGCCGGGATTAAGGGTTCAAGGATGCCGTCCTTCAAGAATACTCCGCATGAGGACATTTGGCACATTGTGAATTATGTTCTGAGTATTCCATTTGAGTCTGAACCGGGTGCGACAGGTTTGGCAGCAGGTCCGGGTGCGTCCCCGGCGGCGGAGGCAGCCCCTGCTGCTGGCGAGTGATTTAGACTGATTGTTTCAGGTTCCTGAACTGCGAGTTGTCTCGTCGGTGGATGGAGAGTTAACGTGAAAAAGTTCTGGGCTCTGTTTTTCTGGTTCTGGCCGTTGGTGGCACTGTATGTGTGTCTGATCGCGCCAGGGCGTAACTGGTGGTTTCCCAGCAAACCGCTGTCGACTCTGGGCCACCAGATTGACGGTTTGTTTTACCTGATTTTGATCATTGTGACTGTGACCTTCGTGGGCACTGAGTTTGCTCTGGGTTATGCAATCTGGAAGAGTGCCGTGAGCGAGCCCGGGAAAAAGGCCTGGTTTTCGCATGGCAGTCACAAGCTCGAGATTGTCTGGACGATTGTGCCGGCTTTTGTGCTGGTGTTCATCTCGTTAACACAGCTTGACGTGCTGGCGGACATTCGAGTTTTGTCGCGATTTCCTGAGTCTGTGAAGGAAGCCCCGGTTGCCGAGGTGATGGCTCGCCAGTTTGAATGGCGGATCCGTTATCCGAAGCCTGGTACAGAACTGATGACATCACCGCAGCCGGGTGACCTGTACTTTGTCAATGAGGTCCACGTGCCGGCGGCGGTTCCGACGATGATCAATTTGCGGACGCAGGACGTCCAGCATGCGTTCTTTGTGCCACGTCTGCGAGTGAAGCAGGATGCTGTTCCGGGTTTGATTATTCCGGTCTGGTTTGAGATCGAGGAAGCCGGTGACTACGAGTTGCTCTGTGCTGAGTTGTGCGGGTGGGGTCACTACAAGATGAAGGCTCGCATTGTGGCGGAGTCTCCTGAGGGTGTGTCTGCCTATCTGACTCGACTTGAGCGTGAGCAGAACGAGGACGGGGTTCAGGAAGCCGAGACTGCTTCTGTGAAGTGATCTGGCGACATTGGTTGGTTTTACAGATTCTGGTACGGGTTGCAATTCAGGCGGTAAATCAAGATGGCAACGATCACACCGGCCGTTGATACTCATGGGCACGAACACGATCATGCTCACGTTCACCATGAGCAGACGTTCATCCAGAAGTACGTTTTCTCTACGGACCACAAGGTGATTGGGATTCAGTTCCTGATTACAACGCTGCTGATGCTGATGGTGGGCGGAGCGCTGGCTCTGGCTGTCCGCTGGCAGCTGGCGTTCCCCTGGGAAAACATGCCGATTGTGGGCAAGCTGTTCGGGGTCTTTCAGGGAGAGGGTGGTCAGATCAGCCCTGAGTTCTACACGATGCTGTTCACGATGCATGCATCGGTGATGATTTTCCTTGTGATCATTCCGGTGCTGGCTGGTGCGTTTGGGAACTTCCTGATTCCGCTGCAGATTGGCGCGGACGATATGGCGTTTCCGGTGCTGAACATGCTGAGTTACTGGTTCATGTGGCCGGCGATGTTCTGCTTTGGTTACAGCTTTATTGCCGGTGGTGCCACAGCAGGTCCTGCCAATGGCTGGACTTCGTATCCTGTGCTCAGTGACATTGCTTCTGCATCTCCTAGTTCCGGTGAGGCTCAGACGTGGTGGTTGTTTGGGCTGACGCTGGTGGGGGTTTCGTCAATGATGGGGTCGGTGAACTACATGACGACCATCATCAACATGCGTGCTCCTGGGATGACTCTGTTCCGCATGCCGTTGACAATCTGGTCGATGTTCATCACTGCCATTCTGCAGGCATTTGCATTGCCGGTGCTCACGGCAGCCGGTTTTATGCTGGTGTTTGACCGTCTGCACACTTTGCTTCCAACCAGCATCCACTCTGTCTTTTTCGTTCCGGCAGGTCTGGTGGTCAACAATGCGGCTCCGACTGTTGGTGGCGGGCAGCCACTGTTGTGGCAGCACCTGTTCTGGTTCTATTCGCACCCGGCTGTGTACATTATGTTGTTGCCGGCGATGGGTATGGTTTCTGACATGCTGGCCTGCATGTGCCGCAAGCCGGTGTTTGGTTACAAGCCGATGGTGTACTCGATGGCCGCCATTGCGGGTCTTGGTTTCATTGTGTGGGGCCACCACATGTTTACCAGCGGCATGAATCCTGCTCTGGGCATGACCTTCATGACATCTACGATGATGATTGCATTGCCGTCTGCGATTAAGGTTTTCAACTGGATTGGAACGATCTGGGACGGGAATATTCAGTTCAATGCGGTGTTTTTGAACTGTGCTGCGTTTGTGGCACTGTTTATCGTGGGTGGTTTGAGCGGTATTTTCATGGCGGCGGTGCCGGTGGACATTTACTTCCACGACACCTACTTCATTGTTGCTCACTTCCACTATGTTCTGTTTGGTGCGACGTTGTTTGGGGTATTTGCGGGTGTGCAGTTCTGGTTTCCGAAGATGTTTGGCCGTCAGATGCATGACGGTGTTCAGAAGGTGCACTTTGTGCTGACATTCATCGGCATGAATGGGACGTTTTTCCCGATGCACCTGCTGGGTATCGCCGGGATGCCTCGTCGGTATGCGGATCCCTATCTGCACGGTTATCTTGAGCATTTGCTGCCGATGAATCAGTTCATGACGATCTCGGCGATCGTGATGGGGTTTGCTCAGTTTCTGCTGCTGGGGAACTTCTTCTACAGCATGTTTTATGGGAAGAAAGTCGGTCGCAATCCGTGGGGTGCCAATGGCCTTGAGTGGTCAGCACCAAGTCCTCCGGGCCACGGTAACTTTGACGTACCGCCGGTTTGTTACCGCGGTCCTTATGAGTATTCGGGTCCTGAGGCAGTTGCTCTTGGTCAGGACTTCATTTTGCAGACCACGGCACCGCCTGCAGGTGTGAAGGTTGCTGCTGGTCACCACTGATTTAGCCATTGACGGAGAGTTTCCTTGCGGTCATCGGACCCATCCTGTTCATCTCTGCTGAGAGGGTTTGCAACAGCGACCTGTCTGGTTGCTTTGCTGCCTATCGGGATGGGTGCGCTTGTGACGACTCTCAAGGCGGGAATGGCCTTTGCTGACTGGCCCTCGTCCGATGGTCAGAATATGTTGTTGTATCCGTGGCTGAGTGACTTTCGGGTGAACAACGAGAAGTTCGTGGAGCATGGTCATCGTCTGGCTGGTGTGCTGATCGGTATGGTCTCCATGGGGCTTGCAGCTGCCGGATGGAGAGAGGGTGGCTGGCAGCGTCGCTGGACTGCGGGTATATTGCTGGCTGTGATTGCTCAGGGCGGTTTGGGGGGTGCTCGGGTATTGTTTGATCGTGGCACTCTGGCGATGCTGCACAGCATTACCGGGGCATGTTTTTTTTCGCTGTGTGTGATCTTTCGGGTACTTTTGTTTGCCGGGTGGCGTGACTGGCTGAGGCGGACAGATTCACGGTTCAGCGCATTGGGTTTTGCCTTTGCCGTACTGGCTCCGGTGGCTGTGATGGTGCAGTACATGCTGGGTGGTGCGCTGCGTCATTTGCATCTGCTGCGAACGGAGCATGTGATTTCGGCTGTTTTCGTGTCGTTCGTGTGTGTGGGTGCTGTCTGGAATTTGCTGACGGCTTCTCATCGACTGTTGCGTTGTTGTGGCGTCTTCATTGCTGCCATGTTGAGCCTGCAGGTGGCTCTTGGTCTTGGTGCTCTGGCGGCTCGTTTTGGAGCTGGCGCGGTGGGCTACGTAGCAGTCTCGGGATCTCTTGAGCAGGCGATCGTGTGCAGCATGCACACTGTGACTGGGATGTTTTTGTTTGCGGCGACGAATTGTGCGGCACTGGCGGTGTTGCGACTGCGTGCCGCGGGCAGGCTATCTGGATTGACACTTTCCGGGACTGAGCTGCTCCGCGGGGGTGCAGCATGAGTGCTGTCGCGGGTTCTGCGGAGGTGGTTGCGGGTTTTTCTCTGATCGGCCGATGGTCGGACTACGTCCAGATGTCGCGTCCTCGCATTTTGGCGATGTCTGCTGCGGCGGTTTTGGCTGGCTATGTGCTGGCGAGTCCTGAGATTGCCTGGCTGACTGCTGGTGTGGCGGTGCTGGGGATTTTGTGTCTGGTGGCAGCTTCCAGTGTGCTGAATCAGGTCTGGGAAGCGGGGCGTGATGCCCGGATGAAGCGGACGACTGGTCGTCCGCTGGCCAGTGGTCGCATCAGTCGTTCCGAGGGTTTCTGTTTTGGGGTAGTTTTGGCTGTTGTGGGCGGTATTGTGCTGTGGAACTGGGTGAATGCTCTAACCAGCGTTTCGGCGGTGCTGACGATGCTGTGTTACGTTCTGCTGTATACTCCGCTGAAGCCGTTTACTGCCTTGTGCACGACGGTGGGTGCGGTGCCTGGGGCTATGCCTGCGGTGCTGGGCTGGTTTGCGGCTGGCGGGGCTCCGGGTGCTGAGGCTCTGGCATTGTTTGCGGTATTTTTTGTGTGGCAGTTTCCGCACTTTTTGGCGATTGGCTGGATTTATCGCAGTGAGTATGAGCAGGCGGGGCTGAAGATGCTGCCTTCGTTTACCGACGGCGGGCAGCGAACCGGGGCGGTGGCTTTGGTATATGCTTTGTTGTTTGTGCCGGTGGCCTGTTTGCCGCGTTATGCGGGAATGGCTGGCGGTGGTTATCTGGCGGCATCGCTGATTTTGTCGTTTGGTTATCTGTGGCTGACGTGGCGTTTTTATTGTGAGAGATCAGACGGTCGGGCTCGGCAGCTGATGGCTGGTTCCCTGATTTGCCTGCCGGTGCTGCTGGTTTGTCTGGTGTGTGATTTTCTGAGGCTGACGGGCTCTGGATTCTGATTGGTATTGAATTATGTCTCACTCTGCAAAAGCACCTGCCCTGAGGATGGGGATCCCGATTCCGAATTCGAAACTCGGATTGTGGCTGTTCCTGGGTACTGAGATTATGTTTTTTACGGCCTTTATTGGGTCGTATATTGTGTTGCGACTGGGGTCAAACGGCTGGCCGACTCGCTATGAAGATACGCATATCAACGTGCTGCTGGGCGGTATCAACACCTTTGTGCTGATTGTGTCCAGCTACTGCGTGGTGGTGGCTCATGAGGCAATGGCGCAGAAGAGTTTCGGTCGTGCTCGCAACTATCTGTGGGTGACAACGATTCTGGCCTTTTTGTTTTTGGGCATTAAGGGCATTGAGTATAAGGGCAAGATTGACCATGACATTCTGCCTGGTCGCATTCCTGAGACTTCTTCTCAGGCGATGGTCAAGGTTGCGGACCAGCTTGAGGAGCTGGTGCGTGAGCGGTTTCATGCGTACACGCATGCCGGGGTGATCACTGCAGAGCGGCCTGCTGACATTCTTAGCATTGCTCCGCTGGTGCAGGCATTGTCTTCGGCCCAGCGTCCCAGCGCCATGACGGACTCAGAGTTCAAGGGCTACCAGGATGCTTCAGCTGCTGACTACGAGTTGTTTCAGAAGTGGATGAATCTGAAGCAGCACATTGTTGCTGATGTTTCGTTGTCAATGCCTGCGTTGCCGGCGGATTACCTTGCGAAGCGGGAGACGCTGCCTGAGGGTGAGCGGCTGCCGGCTTTGAAGCTTGAGGAGGTTCGGCAGTACCTGACGGATCTTAAGACCAGTGGTCCGTTGGCTGGCCTGATTACGGCTCGCGTGTTTGATCCGCACCCGATGGTCTATGGAAATATTTTTGCGTCCTGCTATTTCATCATGACGGGTTTCCATGCGATCCACGTGATTGTGGGGATGATTCTGTTTGGGATGGTTTTGAAGCAGGGCAGCAGTTTGAATGAGCGATGGACGGACTGGGTGGAGAACAGCGGTCTTTACTGGCACTTTGTGGACCTTGTCTGGATCTTCCTGTTTCCGATGCTGTACATTATCTGACTGACGCCGGACGTTTTACTTTTTGATTCCACTGGTCTGCGGGTCCATTATGTCACACGACGAACATCAGACTCATCACGTTAACTATCTGGCTGTCTTTTTTGTGCTTTGCGGCTGTACCGGCCTGTCGGTGCTGTTCGACGTACTGTCGATGCCGAAGGGTGTCACGATGGTACTGGTGCTGGCTGTTGCCTGTGCCAAGGCGATGAGTGTGATGATGTACTTCATGCATTTGAAGTTTGAGGGCAACTGGAAGTATGTGCTTTTGGCTCCCACGACGATTCTGGCTATTGGGCTGCCGATTGCCTTGTTTCCTGACATTGGCCGGTCCTATTACATCAATGCGGCTCCGCAGGTGACGTCGTGGGCGGATGAGGTAGCCGAGTACGAGCGTGAGCATGCTGCCGCGGCTGAGGGTGAGGCACACTGAGCTTGACCGGTGCGTGACTGAATTTTGCGGGGAGCGGCTTTGGCTGCTCCCTTTTTTATTGGTGTGACTTTTCGTTGGGATCCGAGTTTTGCCAGTCGGGACGAGCGTTATCCGGGGGGAACGATTTGAGCAGCTGATGTGGTCGAAACGCGCCTTTGTATTTCATGGACTGGCATTCGCTGATGAAGTAGCCCATGTAGAGCCATTGCATTTGGTGGTTGCGGGCGTAGTGGAGTTCCTGCAGGACGGACCATGTGCCGATCCCGGATTGTCTCCATTGGGGATCGTGGTAGAAGTAGATGCTGCTAAGGCAGGTGGATGTGATATCGACTAGTCCGAGTCCGATGAGTTTTCCGTTGTGGCGATACTGGAATTCACGGGCGAACGAAAAGTTGCCATCGATGAATGATTCGTAGTAGTCTTCGCGAGTGATTTCTCGGAATGGCCAGCCTCGACGGTGATGCATGTCATCGTGGTAGCTGTTGTAGAGTGCGATGTGTTCGGGAGTCAGCGTGGGTTGCTGGATGGTGATTTCGATCTGTTGTTGATCGAGTTGTTCACGGCAGCGGCGCTGGCTGCGGGACGGTTGAAAGTCGGTTACAGAGATGCGGAGTCCCTGGCAGGCACTGCAGGCCGGGCAGGACGGGCGGAACAGGACTCTTCCAAAACGTCGCCAGCCTCGTTCCAGCAGTTGTTCGTAGCGATTTTCTGGCAGGCGACGAGCCAGTCTCCAGATCATGCGACTGGTCTGGCCTGGCAGATACGAGCATTCGTCTTCAGTTCCGGCCAGTTCCAGTTCGGTGACTGGCAGTTCGGACGTGACGTCGAGATCTGACATCGGTAGAGTTCCCGGAAGACGCAATCGTCGGCGAGAGGAGCATTGTGTGCTCAGTGTTCGACTAAGGAATTGTCGCCGTTTTTTGCGGAGAGTCTACAGGCTGGGCTGGCTTACCGCTGGAATTCACAGTGTTTGGTGCTGGAAATTGAGGAGGAACGTTCAGTGCACGGTCAGTTACTGAATGCTGTTCAGGGGATGTTTCGGGGGCGGGACTTAAGTGTGGAGGAGAGTTCGGCCTGCATCGGAGTGATCATGGATGGTCAGGCGGATGGGCTGGATATAGCGGCATTTCTGACGGCGCTCAGCATGAAGGGCTTGCGTGCGAGCGAGTTGTCGGGAGCAGCGGCGGCCATGCGGGCTCGATCGGCGCAAATCAAGACTCGCAGGTATCCATTAATTGACACTTGTGGAACGGGTGGTGATGAGCTGCAGACATTCAATATTAGTACGGCTGCAGCGATTGTGCTTTCGGCCTGTGGTGCGGCGGTGGCGAAGCATGGAAATCGCAGTGTATCCAGTCGCAGCGGTTCGGCGGACGTCCTTGAGCAGTTGGGGGTGAACATCAGTTTGAATGCGGAGGAAGCCGGGCAGTGTCTGGATGATCTGGGTCTGGCATTTTGTTTTGCTCCTTTGATGCACGGAGCGATGCGACATGCAGCACCAGTGCGGAAGCAACTGGGATTTCCGACGATTTTCAATTTGCTGGGGCCACTCACGAATCCTGCGGGGGCAGAGTTTCAGTTGTTGGGGGCTGCGAGTGATGAGCGAGCCGAGCTGCTGGCTGAGGCATTGGCTGTGCTGGGTGGGCGACGCAGTTTGGTGGTGTGCGGAAACAATCAGCTGGACGAGGTGTCATTGTGGGGGCGGACACTGGTGCTGGATGTGAGTGAGGGTGTGATCACCCGCCGGTACTGGACGGCGGCGGATCTGGGTTTGGTGGAGTGTCATGTGGCTGATTTGCGGATTGCTGGTGCGGAGGAGAGTGCGGCGGTGATTCGCGGGGTGCTGGGGGGATCACCTGGGCCAGCTCGGGACATGGTGCTGGCGAACGCGGGTGCGGGCTTGTATGTGCTGGGCATGGTACAGAGTCCGGCAGAAGGTGTGCTGCGAGCGGCTGACGGGATTTCATCTGGCGCTGCTCTGGGGCGTTTAGAGGATCTGGTGAGGTGGACAGCGGGTGCTGTTTCTCGTCGGGTGGTTTGACGCAGGCTGACAGGAAGAACAGTTGGGTGGTTGTATTTGGCAGGGGGGGGGGATTGATGACGGGTGGACTTCCGGACGAGTCAACTTTGCGTGAGCTGCTGGCAACGGTTTACGGTGGCAGTGGTCAGCTGGAGCGTGCACTGGCTGGCCTGCGAAGTCTGGGACTGCAGCAGGGGGCAGTGGGCAGTCAGATGGGTGACTGTGATCTGGACTTATTAAGAGAGGATCGCTGTGGTTTTCCGGAGGTGGTGTATGGCCCGGGGAAGCCGGCGGAGCTGGTCGTGAGGATACTGGAGCGTCAGGGTGAGTTTGGTCAGGATTCCCTGGTGACTCGAGTGACACCGGAGCAGCAGTCGGCTGTGCTGGCTGCGATACCTGGGGCGATCTGCAATCCGGTTGCGCGAACGATTCGGGTAAGCCGCAGCGGTGGCATTGAGCGTGAGTGTGGTGCGGTGCTGGTTGTTTCGGCGGGCAGCAGTGATCTCGCGGTTGCGGAGGAAGCGGCCGAGACAGTGAGGTGGATGCGTGTGCCGGTGCGTTTGATTCAGGATGTGGGTGTAGCTGGTCCGCACAGGCTGTTGCAGCATATCGCGGAGTTTCGACAGGTTGCAGCGATTGTGTGTGTGGCTGGCATGGAGGCTGCGTTGCCGTCGGTTTTGGGCGGTTATGCTTCGTGTCCGGTGATTGGGGTGCCGACGTCGGTGGGATACGGAGCATCGCTGGGTGGTCTGACGGCGATGTTGTCGATGCTGACGAGTTGTGCGTCGGGTGTGGTATGTGTGAATATTGATGCGGGCTTTAAGGGCGGATATGTGGCTGGCATGATTGCTTCGCGGACAGTTGCGGCAGCATTTACGGGCTGATTTTTGAACAAATTTGCGGCTGTGCGGAATCTGTCGTGTTGGCGGGACCTGGTGTCTAAGGAGTGAGCGGGTGAATCAGAGGCGGGGGACGGGCAGCATGTCAGTGGGTATTCGATTTCGACGTGGAATCGCGCTGCTGGTTTGTATGCTGGCGGTGTTGCACGACTTTGGTTTTGGCAAGTGTTGTGCTCAGGCGAAGGTTCAGGGTGTATCTGAGGCTGCCTGGGATTCGCTGACTCTGGTGATTCTGGGGCCGGTGGGGCCGGTGTTTGTGGATGTGCAGATTTCGGTGGGCAATCGGTCGTACCGTGACTGGATCAGCGGGACTTTGGTGCGGGTACTGGACACTGATTCGAATGGTCGTCTGTCAACTGCCGAGCTGGGTGCAATGTCACCGAATGTGAAGCGGTTTGCGGGTATTTCCGGGGCTGGTGATCTGCCGCTGGTAAGTGATGATGGTTTGTCTGTGGCGGCTTTTCGAGGCTGGTTTAGTGCCAGAATCCCACGGCTGCTGGATTTGATTGCTCAGCCGCAACCTGCGGATGATGCGGTCAGGTTGTCGGCATTGCTGGATCAAAATGGTGATCTGGCGGTCTCTGATGCAGAACTGCTTGGTGCCGAACGAACCCTGCGTTTCCGTGATCTGGACGACGATCAGACATTTGCACTGGCAGAGCTGATGCCATACAGGGATCCGCTGAGTCAGAACGCGGCGGTGCGTCCCGAGGTACTGACGCTGCCATTTCTGCACGCGGGCGATGACCGGTCAATCGCCGACGCAACGGCTCGACTGCGGGTTCGGTACGGGCGGGATGGTTTTTTTCCTGTTGCGGCATTGCGTCAGCCTGCTGTTTTTGCGGGAGAGCATTTGTCGGAGTCTGAGCTGAGCGATTTTCTGCGTTCGCCCAGGCATCATTTGGCGTTGAAATTTCGCCTTTCGGACAAGGCGAATTTGAGTGACGTGGAGGCGGTTTTAACAGCGGGCTCGGAGTTGTTTTGTCAGCTGGAGAAGACAGGGCGTGGCCGACTGAGGCTGAGACTGGACGGGATGCAAATTCAACTGGTGGCTCGTGGTGGTGGCGCGAATGATCGGATGATGTCGCGAGGGTATGTGGGGCAGGAGTTTTCACTGGCGGACGCTGATCGCAGTCAGGAGTTGAGCGGCGACGAATTCTCGGGGATTTCAGTGAGTCTTTCTCGAACTGGTGCCAGTCTTGAGTTTGCCGCTGCGGATCTGGACGGCAGTGGTGGGGTGAGTCGCAAGGAATTGTTTCGCGTTCTGGATTGTGAGCAGGCGGTTGTGGCCGGTCGAGTGGAAGTCACGGTGGAGCAGAGCGGGAAAACGCTGTTTAGCATTTTGGATGCGAACAGTGACCGTCGGCTGACACGACGTGAGATTCAGTCCGGGCAGGCTCGCCTGCAGCAGTTTGATGTGAATTCTGATGGTTTATTTTCTGAGCTTGAGCTTGGTACTGAGTACTCCCTTTCGATTGGTCTGGGCCAATCAGAGTATCGCCGGTCTGCAGCTGACATGGCGATGAATCCAGCGATGATGACTGGTGCGGCGGATGCGGTATTGCCGGGGGTTGAGAACCTGTCTGGACCGCTTTGGTTCCGCAGGATGGATCGCAATCAGGACGGTGATGTGTCGTGGCGGGAGTTTCCTGGGACTTCTGTGCAGTTCCGGCAGCTGGATTCGGATGCGGATGGTTTGATCAGTTCCAAAGAAGCGGATGCGGCTGGCGCCGGGAATTAGAGTCGCGCAGTGCTGGCGTCAACGGTTATCCGGGGGGGGGATTTAGCCAGCGTTCCAGCCAGTTCTGCATTTCCCAAAGTGTGTGTTCGATGCTTTCGCGAGCGACAGCGGAGTGCGATTCGAAAGGCAGCATGACGAGCCTTGCGATTCCACCGGTGCCTTTGATGGCCTGATACAATCGCTCGCTTTGCAGGGCGTGTGTACCGGGATTGTTGTCGGCATCACCATGGATCAGCAGCAGAGGATCGCGTATTCGATCAGCGGCAGCGAAGGGTGAGAGTTGCAGATACACATTTGGTGCTTCCCAGAACGTGCGTCGTTCATTTTGGAAACCGAATGGAGTGAGTGTGCGGTTGTAGGCTCCGCTGCGAGCGATGCCAGCCTTGAACAGTCGGGTATTTGCCAGCAGTGTGGCTGCCATGAAAGCTCCATAGCTGTGTCCGCCGACGGCCAGGCGGCTGGGGTCAATGGCCCCGATGTCTGCGGCTTTGGCGATGACAGCGGCAGCACTGTCGCAGATCTGGCGGATAAATGTGTCATTGGCTGTCGCCGGGGTACCAATGACAGGCATTGAGACGTTATCGAGGACGGCGTAGCCGAGTGCAGCGAGGAACAGGTGCGATGTTCCACTGAGGGCGTTAAAGCGAGTGACGGATCCGGAGATTTGTCCGGCCGTATCTGCATCGCTGAATTCTCGCGGATAAGCCCACAGCAGGGCTGGCAATGGCGGCTGATCAGGTCGGTGATCGGCGGGCAGGCACAGTGTGAAGGACAGTTCTACCCCATCGCTGCGAGTGCAGGTGATGATTTGCCGCTGGATGCGTCGTAATTGGGGTTCCGGGTCGATACGTCGAGTCAGTCTGCGGGGGGGCTTACCGGTCGTTCGAATCTCGAGGTTGGGTGGGCTTTCGGGAGATTCATGATGCACGAGAAGTGTGTCGCCGTGACCGTCGAGCATGACAATGACAGATTCAAAGCAGTCGTTTGAACTTCGGAAAATCGGGGTGGAAAGGCCGGTGGCGAGGTGATGTCTGCTGAGAAATGGTCGATCGCCCTCCGGTGTTGCTCCCGCTCCCTGCAAATACAGGCAGCCGTCTGCCTCGTAAATCACTCTGCGTCCATCGGGCAATGGGGCGGTGACAGGGAATCCAGGATCGCCATAGCGATCGTTTACAGAGCGGCTCCAGAGCAGTTCTGTCTGGTTCTGCGTTTGATGCGGCAGCAGTCGCCATGTGCGAGTCCAGCGTCGTTCGCGATCGTACTCGCGAATCAGTGCCCAGGAGCAGTTCGAATTCCACCAGATGCCGGTACAGCGATGTTCGGTTTTGGTCAGTTCCAGCGGCGATGAATCGGAGTGCAGTCGCAGTTGCATTATGCGATCTCGATGGCTGGCGGGTGTGGCAGGATTACCACCGTCTAAAGCTTCCAGCCAGATCAGGGTGCTGGAGCCATCGGGTTTCCAGCCCGCGCTGCGTGGTCCGGTTCTGACTCCTTCAATCGGAATATTGTCTTCCAGCGGTCGTTCAGCGAGTGTAAGCAGAGAGGTGCCATCAATTTGCAGAACTTCAACGACGGAAGGGAATCTGGACCAGGGCAGCGACCATGACCAGGGCTTGCTCAGGCGTGATGTCAGGATCAGCTTGCCATTTGGAGCAGGGTCAAGGTCTGTATAGATGGCCGGCTGTCCGATCGGACGTCTGTGTGAGCCATCAAATCGAACCAGCTCCGGCTGGCACGCTGCATAAAACTCAAACAGTGATTCATCGTGCTGAGACTTCAGCAGATCCTGAAAAGTGCGGACTGGCCCGGATGTTCCGCAGCATTCTTCAGCTTGTGGTCCGACGGGAAATTCCGGAGGTGGCGGTGGCTGCGTTGCACTGGCTGACGTCTGTATCAGCAACGTTTGGGAATCTGGCATCCATTGAGCAGGTACCCCAAGAACAGCGCTCAGGCGAATACCGGGCACCTGTGCAGCCTGCCCGGTTGAGATATTCAGCACCCAGAGTTGAATTGCGTCAATCACCGAGACCGTAAAGGCGAACCGAGAGCTGTCGGGAGACCAGCCGATAAAGCCAAGTCTGGCCGACGAAGGCAGTCTGACTTGCCGCTGTTCATCGGATGTCAGCCGGGAAATGCTCAGGGTGTGCAGCATTGGTGCCAGCTGAGGGCCACTGGTTCTCGGATTGATTCGCAGGCCAGCAAGTTTGAGTACTGGCGCGGACAATTCTGCGAGGGACGGGTATCCCAGTCTCTCTGAGGTAATCAGCCACTGGCGATCAGGGCTGATTGTTACGGCGGGTGCCATTGGCGTGTTCAGCAACCGCAGGATCCGGGAATCCGGCTTTCGCCAGACAATTTGGTGGTTTGCAGGCATTGGCTGGTTGGGGTATCAAAAGAAGTGGGACGGTTCGCGAATTTCGCTGAACCGTCCCATCGTTTTTCAGATTAGTACACCAGGCGACAGATCAGAATCCGCCGTCGGCTCCCATACCGCCACGACCGCCGGCACGTCCGCTGCCTCTGCTGCCTCGGCCACCACGTCCGGAAGCTGCACCGCCACGGCCACCGGCGCCGGACAGCGAACTGCCCCGGCCCATACCTCCACCGAAGTTCATGCCGCCTCCAGGACCGCTGGCACCACCGGGCATCCCCGGCATACCACCGAGGCCACCCAGTCCGCCGTCCTCGCCACCAGCACCGTCGTATGGCGAATTCGACTCGCCCTCTTTTTGAGGTCGCAGGTGAGCAAACGTATCAAGTACGTATTTTGTGAGGCGTTCATCGTCGTCTTTTGTGACAGCCTTGGCACCATTCAGTACGCTGTCGCCACCGAATCGTGTGACAATAGCGCCGTTTGAGTCAACCACGGTCAGGCGGTCGCCGAGCAGTCTGGCACCGCCAAGTTCCTCAAAGACTTCCTTCAGTTCCGGGAAGTCAGCCCGGTTGATTCGCGGAGCTTCAGTGACGGAGGCGAGGTAGTCGCTGGATTTGACTTCAACGTCCTTCACGCTGAGTGTGTTTTCGCCAAGGTCGACAATATCAATCTGCTGCTTGCCTCCGATGCGGACACCCACGGGGATTTTCATGTTGGACATCGTTGGTGTGCCGGAAGTTTCATGTTCGTAGTACATCGACAGAGAAGCCATTTCCGGGGCCCGCGGACGCGAATCCACTTTCTCAGGGTAGTACCGATAGCCTGCAGGCACGTAGATGGGTGCCGTCGGCTCGGTCCACTCAGAGAACACGGTCTTCTGATTGGCGGTTTCCGGATCAACAAGTTCGTCGATCGGCCGGTTGAAGTGAGGATTTCTCATTTCCAGCCGGACTCGATAGCGGTAAGCCGCCCCGCGGTCGCAAGTGAAGTCCATGAAACGAACCAGCAACAGACGTCCTCCGGCCATAGCCTTTCGAAGCTGCTTTTCAAATTCCTGTTTTGACTTTTCATCGTCAGCGTTTCCGCCATTGCCCTTTGGGTCGTTTCCGTTGCCACGCATGGATGAATACAGGTCACCCATCATGCCATCGCCACCGTTGAAGCCCGCATTATTCAAGCCACCCATCAGGTCATTGCTGTCAAATGCGTACTGACGGAAACCTTCGCTGGGAGCCTGATCCGGCGGCAACTGAGCCTTCAGCTTGTCAGCCTCCTGACGCAGTTTTTCATTGTAGGCATTGATGATCTCCTGCTCTTCCTCGCTCAGCTGAAAGTCTTCCAGCAGCTTGTGAGAAGCGTCCTGGGGAGTCCAGCGACCGGTTGCCCGGCGCGGCAGAGGCATTGTGATTTCAGCCCGAGTAACAGACTGAGCAACAATCTCCATGTCAAATGCCAGCGATGACTTGAGGATCTCGGCAACGGAATCCAGTGGCAGCTGCTCCCACTCGCCTGCCCATGGATCAACCCCAGGAACAGCACGTTTCCTCTCAATCTGCAGGTTGACAAAGTCTACCAGGCGAATCGCCTGGTCTCCTGAGAGATTCATGGCTTCAGCGATCTGCTGAGCCTGTTTGTACATATTGAAGACGTAGCGAACGGAAACCCCGGCGTGTGTTCGCACTTTCTTCTTTTCGATGACGCCCAGCGCGTTGCCACCGTAGCCGCCATAACCGTCCAGCTCACCCATGCCAAAGCCCATGCCTCCGGTCGCGTCGCCAAGCATGCCACCCATGCCGCCCATGCCCGGCATACCCCCCATACCCGGAGGCCCCATACCGCCCATGCCCGGAGGGCCAGACAGACCGCCAGCACCGCTGGAAAGGCCACCTTTGCCACCACCCGGGGCACCGGCAAGGCCGCTGCCGGCCAGACCACCGTCGCCACTATCTCCAAGTCCCGATCCAATGTCGCCCCCAGGTGCTCCCCCGGGGAAATTACCGCCAACACCTGGTGTGGGAGTCGACGGGCCAAACACATTGGCAAGGTCCGTATTGTCTGTCTCGGTCTTGCCCTTCTTTTTACCCTTCTTTGGCGTCTCTTCCTTTTCCGCTTCCTTCTTCTCTTCCTCGTCGTTTTTTTCGACAAGCGGGAAGATCACAAGCGAGGATTCCGGTGATTCCGGAGCCATCACAATGATGCTGTCAAGTTTCTGGCGAGACCGAGTCAGCGGATCATTCCATCGTCGCGTTGTGGCAAACTTCCCCGTTTCCTCGATGGACTCGAGCATGCTTTTGGCCATCTTCTCGACGGGCGGAGTGTTCTCGAGTTCCTTTTTCTTGTCATCCGGTAAGCTGCTGCCGAGCCATGTGGATTTCGTCTTGTCCGCGTCGCCCTTCAGTACCAGCGGATCAAGGTCACAGGCCGACCAGTTGGCTGTGGCAAGCCCGGCAATTCCAAGCAGTCCGATAACGCCAGCGCCCAGCTTTTCGGCATGATTCAACAGCAATGCCTTAAAATCCAGTTTCATCTTTGCCATGACTTTTCTCCTGTGTATTCTGGATTCTTACTGCACCGAAATGACTACTTGTTGATGTTGTACCACTGAAGCAAAAGATATCGGGTTCAGTTTGCGCCGGATCCCGGATTGCCTGAGCCGGGTGCGTTGGGATCCGGTGCAGGTGCGTTGGGATCCGGTGCAGGTGCGTTGGGATCCGGTGCAGGCGCGTTAGGATCCGGTGCGGGTGCGTTGGGATCCGGTGCGGGTGCGTTGGGATCCGGTGCGGGTGCGTTGGGATCCGGTGCGGGTGCGTTAGGATCCGGTGCGGGTGCGTTAGGATCCGGTGCGGGTGCGTTAGGATCCGGTGCGGGTGCGTTAGGGTCTGCAGACGGGGTGGTAACCGGCGCTGCCGTAGCTCGCTCTTCAACGCTCGCAGCCTCCGTCGCCTCAGCTGCATTAGCCTCCTGAGCAGACTGATACAGTGTCATCAGGCCACCGATTTTAACGGTGATCAGCAAAGAGTCTGACATCGCCAGTCCCAGCATCTGCTGGGCACGCTGTGACGGCGAACTGGCGAAGCCAGTCATACCGCCCCCGGACATACCCCCCGCTCCACTCAAGCCGCCTCCCATTTCGCCAGGCATGCCGCCTCCTGGGCCACCTTTCCCTGGCATGCCGGCACCGCCCATCATAGGCATACCGCTTCCGGCACCGGGCATCATCGGCATGCCGGCACCCATGCCCGCACCCATGCCCGCACCCATTCCGGCGCCCATACCGGCACCCATACCGGCACCCATTCCAGCGCCCATACCTGGGGCCATTCCTCCCCCGCCAGCCAGGTCATCGGAGCCACCGAATCCTCCGGCGGCACCGCCGGCAGGAGCAGCGGATCCAGTTGCGGTCTGAATCTCAACTCGGACAATTTCCACGGGGAAGTCGGAATCTGTCAGTGAAGCCAGCAACTCGGGCAGCTTGTCATCACGAACTCGCACGTCAAGCAGGAAAGCTCGAGTCTTGTAGGACTCTGCAACCTCGTCGACGTAGCGTTTTTCTTCTCCGGCAGCACCACCGCCACCGCCCCCGGCGTCGCCACCGCCGGCACCCATGCCAGCGGACATTTCTGACATACCCATGCTGCCCATGCCGCCTTTTCCGGGCATGCCACCCATCATTCCGCCCCCGCCGCCTCCGGCGGCAGCCGAAGCGTCGGCTCCGAATTCTTCTCCCAGAATATCACTGCCCGCATTGCCTTCGAAGTCTTTACCGGGATAGGACCCGATGGTGGCACCGCCACCACCTCCTATACCGCCGTCACTGCCACCGGCAGATGCCGCACCGCTTGTTTCCATCATGCCGCCCATGGCGCCCATGCCACCCATGCCGCCCATGCCTCCGGCGCCGGGGGCCGCGGGCGTTGCGTTTCGGTCCCCGCCTCGCAGCGTCAGGCGGTAGATTTCGCGGACGGGTGCTTCTGTGATCCGTTCGGCATTGCCATTGACGTTGTTGATGGAGTTCAGCAGGGACCGCAACAGCCAAATGTCTTCCTGAGCATCCCAGATTTCCTTGGATTCAGGGGGCCTCGTCGTCCAGCCGTTGTAGGGACGGTGAGTGATTCTGTTGGAATCAACAACAACCAGGCCTTCACCAGTTTCAATCTGGAAAGGACGAACAATCTTCAGCATCTCTTCGATTTCTGAGCCATAGATGGAGGCCCAAAGTTCGCGAGTGAGCTGATCCTTGATCTGGTCCTGGAAATTAATGCCCTTCATTTTGTCAGCGACCTTTGCCGGCCACTGTCGTGCACTTTTCTGGCGTTCACGCAGTTGGGTGGAGGCCGTGGTAAAGGATTTTGAGTCTGCTTCATTTTTCAATTTCGCAGCTTCAACCCAGCGAGCGTTCGGGGCGTCCGCGTTTGTTTTTGCCTCACTGAAAGACCCTTTCACTGCGGTTTCACGAGCAGTGATCGCTTCGCCCAGTGATCCGCTGGCCAGAAACCAGCCGGTGAATGTAAAGATCAGCGCGAAACCGAAACAGATCCAGTAGTGATGTCTGATCAGTGGCTGAAGCTTGTCCATGGCCGGATGTCCTTTGTACTGCCTGAAGATCTGTGTGTGCTGCGAGTATGGTTTGGGAAGAGTCTGGCTGATCGTGGTTACTGAGGTTCTGCCGGCGCCGCAGCAGGGTCGGTGGCAGCGGCCGCAGCGTCAGTGCCGGCCGCGGCTGTCACTCGAGGATCCTCGGGTTTGCGATCACGTTCGACCGTGGGAGTCCAGATGAACTGCACAACGAAGTCAGAGCGGTCGAGGATCTGGATCTGTTTTTGTTCCTGCTGCTGGAAGATTGGGCCCTGAGCCCCCGTGAGCTGGTTGGGGTCCGCCCCGGCTGCTCCGCCACCGGCACCCGGAGCCCCTCTTTTACCGGGCCCCATCATGCCTCCGGCCATTCCCGGAGGCCCCATTGCAGCGCCTCCGGCCATTCCTGGAGGCCCCATTGCTGCGCCACCGCCCATTCCGGGAGGCCCCATGCCGCTGCGCATGCCAGCGCCCATCCCGGACATCATACCGGCACCACCGGCCATGCCAGGTGCCATGCCTGCACCTGAGCCTGCCAGATCACCGCCGTCGGCACTGCCACCTGACATCATCCCGTCCATCATGCCACCGCCCAGTCCGCCACCAAGTCCGCCGCCGGTCATCATGCCGCTGGTGGGCTGGTTGGGGTCGTACTGCATTTGTGATTTGAGGCAGTACGCGACGATCGGATAAGAAATCCCAAGCTGGCCGATGGGTACTTCCACACCGCCGGCGTCGAGCTTCCATTTTCGCAGATTGCTGACAAAGGCCGCTTCCACAAAACGCCTGTCTGTTGCTTCAAACGGGAGGTCTTTGTGGTTGTAGAAATGGTATCCGCGGAGCGTCACGATGTAACCGGGAGCGGATGTGGGGGGAGTCTGGTCCGGGACCGCGAACAGTTCTGTCTGGCCCGCGTCCACGAATTTCTTATGCCATTCCGCGACATCGGTGACTTTTCGAGTGGTGATGGAGGTGAGGCGAATTTTTTTCTGCTTCATGATGTCTGCTTCATCAAGAGCATCACCTTCTTCACTTGGCAGACACTCGTTGACCGCTTTGAAGAGTTCCATCCAGATGGAA
>JBJTPZ010000005.1:0-2817 GCA_046075365.1 Planctomycetaceae bacterium | reverse complement strand
TCAAAGGTCCCTTCGTATTCCACTGCCACAATGTGGAACATGAAGATATGCGGATGATGTTTACATTCGATCCGCGGCTGACGCGAACGGTTTCCCCGCAACCGATTCAGGCCAGTTACCCCTGATTTTTCCTGCATTTTCCGCTCCCGGCACGCCCGAATCCGCCTGAACTGGCGGACTCGGACGCACCTCCGTGTTCTACGTGCTTTTCATTTGCGTGAAACATTTTGTCTACGCCCCTGAACTCCCCCCAAACATCAGTTTCACATCGCTTTATCCGGATTTGCATGGCTGTGGCTGAAGTACCAGCTCTTACGATTGTCCGTGCCAACTCACAGCATCCAAATCGGTGCAATCGTTACAACCGGATCACCAGCCTGCCACAGACGCAGTTTTGAGGATAATCGATGGCGGTGTCCAGAATTGGCACACTTCTCGCCCAGTCGGCCGCTGTCGTTTTTTCTGGCAATCATTTCGTTCTTTGCGTCGCAGCCAGTTTGTTGCCTGTGCTCAAAGGCAATCACCGGAGCAGTCTCACCATGAGTTCCCGCAATCCTGAATCCCGTCGTTCCGCACTGCAGAAGTCTGCTGCCATCGTTGCTGCAGGTACCGCTGCATACGCGGCGTCTGCTCCTCCCAAACCCGCCCCTGCTCCACCGTCTGTCCCCAAACCTGCTCGCCCCACAGGTAGTTCCGTCCCCAAACCGGCAACAACTCCCCGGCCCGTCAACCCGACACCAACTCCAGCCCCCGTCGCCACACCGGGGCAAACTGCAGCCGGTCCTTTCAAGTACACCCCGTTTCAATTGCCGGTGCCGATCCCAACGGAACTTCAGCCCGTCGGAATTGGCAGCTCACCGTACCAGCCCGGCGACTGCTTCCACGGCATTGCCCCGGAATACTACGACCGACGCACCGCTGATGCATCGCGCCAGCATTGGTATGAACGCGGACCGGAAAAATACTATGAAGTCCGCATGCAGCAGTCTGTTCATGAATTCATCCCTGGTGTGAAAACTCCAATCTTTTCCTACGACGGCTTCTACCCGGGTCGGACCATCCGGTCACGTGTTGGCCAGCCGATCGTTATTCGATACTGGAATGATCTGCCCGTCGAAACCTCAATCCACCTGCACGGCGCCCACACCCCGTCTCACTCTGACGGATCGCCGCACTTCTTTGTGCTGCCCGGTCGGGCTCGCGACTACTTCTATCCGCTGTCAGTCCCAATGCTGAACGGCCAGCCAGACTTTTCAGAAAGTCCGTCCACGATGTGGTACCATGACCACGGCCTGGATATCACAGACCCCAACGTCTGGCGGGCCATGTGCGGATTCTGTATCACCATCGATGACATCGAGCAGGCTTTGATTGACAGCAATGTACTGCCAGCCGAGCAGTACGACATTCCGCTGTGCATTCAGGATCGCAGCCTGAATCCCGACGGAACCCTCGCATTCAATCCGCTCGACAACAACGGGCATCTGGGCAACATCTGGCTCGTGAATGGTATTGCTCAGCCGTTTTTAAAGGTTGAACGTCGCAAGTACCGCTTTCGCATCCTCAATGGCTGCAACGCGCGGTTTCTTGAACTCCAGCTCAGCGATGGCAAACCCTTTATGCGAATTGGCAAAGATACATGGCTGATGCCAAAGCCGATTGAAGAACCCACGATGCTGATGAGCCCGGCCAACCGCGCCGATATCATTATCGACTTCACTGACGCTCCACCAGAAGTCTACCTGCAGAACATACTGTCCCAGGACAGCGGACGCGGACCAAACGGAACATTCACTCAACGTGCTCACCTGGCATCGCCAGTTCCGTTCATGAAGTTCATCGTCGAAGGCACGCCGCAGGCAAACAGCGCAACCATCGACCTGAATTCAACGCTGCGACACCATGAGAAAATTAATCCGTCCGAAGTCACTGCGGTACGCACTTTTGATTTCCACCGCCGCAATGGTGCGTGGCAGATTAATCAGCAGTTCTATGACCCTTCACGAGCCGATGCAACACCAACGATCGGTTCTGTTGAGAAATGGATTCTGAGAAACAACAGCGGTGGCTGGTGGCATCCTATCCATATCCATCTTGAATCTCACCAGTTAATCAGCTTCAACGGCGGACCGCCACCCGCTGCCTTTGCCTTCAAGAATGACACCACCTACCTGACAGGAAATGGCGTTGCTGAACTGCTGATGCGATTCCGGACATTCAAAGGGCCCTTCGTCTTTCATTGCCACAACAATGCTCACGAGGACATGCGAATGATGTGCAACATGGACCCACGTGTGACACCCACCCAGTCACCCGTTCAAATCCAGGCCAGTTTCCCCTGAAGTCAGGATTTCCAGCACCGTCAGCAGGCAGTCGCCTGCTGACGGTGCTCCATTTGGCTCCACATGAATAATCAGACCCACCACGTCAGCAATTGCAGTCAGTATCATGAAACTTCGCCTTGAACTTCTTGTAATTTGCACAATCCTCGCTTCCGGTGTCCTCGTGGCCACCTTTGGCAAGGCGACTCCTCGCGCCAATGCCGCCAGGATGACAGCGTGGCTGGATCGCTCGCCGGCCGCCGCAAAAATGCAGTACCAGCATCTGCGAAAACGAGCCACTGAACTGGAAACTGAAGCAATTCCGGAATTCCAGGGAACTCGGGTTTCAGACACGTTCCCCGATGCCACTCTGGTTAATCAGGACGGTCAGTCTTTCAACTTCCGCGATGATCTTGTGCATGACAAAATCACCTGCTTTGCCATGTTCTATACTCGCTGCACCGGATCCTGCCCCGGCACCATCTCCAAAATGCTG
>JBJTPZ010000004.1:0-2109 GCA_046075365.1 Planctomycetaceae bacterium | reverse complement strand
ACTTTGCTCAGACAGCCCTGGCAGCGTCCGTGCATGCCGTCAGGCATTTGCCGGAGACCCTGCTTACTTGCAGCCGCATCAGCCTGTCTGATGCGGCTTTCTGAAGCTTCCAGCCTGACCGAACACCAAACACGCACCTCTGCGTTTTCACCGCGTCTTCGCGTGAGGCCAGCGGCGGGCAACGCACCCTTCCTGCAGCGGCAACCTGCAGGCAGCCAGTCGCAAAGGACAGATCTCGGGCTGGAAAGCCCGAGCTACATCCATTGGCGTTCATTCGCGGTTCAGCGGCCAGCGTTGGAGTCTCACCGTCGGGACCGACAACAGAACCGGATGGACCTTTTATTCGCCCGATGTGGGTCTGCAATACAAGCGTGGTCCGTTCAGCGAGCCTCAAAGGTGTCATAGACCGCGGCGATTCTGGTACGGAAGGCAAAAACGTCCAGCTTCTCCGTGGAGGTGGAAATTGAACCGGATGCTGCAGCTTGCTGTTTGATGCACTCGGACCTTTCCTTACACGAAATCCCTTGAATTTTTCCATTCGATTGAGGATTGTCTGCAGGCTTACACGGCGTCAACGGCGTCACGTTTCCTTAGACAGCACCATTGGATATTGCTGGCTGGCTGCTTTGAAGGAGGACCGTTGCCCGTTTTGCTCACCCTGAGCGGTATTCCTGGATCATTAAGAATTACAATCAGAAACGCATGATGAAACGCTTTTTTACGGTAATGCTCAGGTGGGCACGGTCGCCAGTGCGGGTGATGGCTTCTGGGGGCAGAGAATGAAGGTTGTTGACTTCGACGGATCGATGCTTGATGCCACGTTTCACGTAATCCCCCCGGAGGACGGGATCATATCGCTGGACTACGAATCGTCTGGCGGCTCACATCGGGACGCGATTGCACGCAGGAATCACCAATACCGCGAGGGACTGAACGTCCTGTTCACGCGCCTGCAATCAATGAATGCGGTTATTACTGAAATTCGAATTGAAACTGGCAAAGCACGTTTCCTGCCGGCTGCGGAGCAGCGGATCGTGATCCCCAATCGCGCGTTTCCTGTTTCGCTGGCGTCGATAGCCAATCTGGATGAGTTTCGCCAGGAGATCAGCCGTTATGGACGAGAAGTCGGCCAACAGTCCGCAGGATCATCAAAGGGGGGCAGCAGTCGGCGGCTGCGAATTTTCTTAACCGGTGTGCCAACAGACAGGGCGGCACTGGAGTCTCAGCTTGCCGGGAGAGCAGCCGAGGCTAACGCCGGGGGTGTGGCAGCAGGCGTCAACAGAGTCGCCGGGGTGTCCAGCGGAGGGCAAGGCTTCGTGGTCTCGCATGCCGTCCGAAAGGTCATAGAGGAGTATGCCGTTGCCTGGGCCGTGCGTTATTACGAAGGTCAAGGATGGACCGTCCATGATGTCGGTGCAACTGAGTCGTTTGACCTCCAGTGTACTCGCGGTGGCATGGCAGAACGCCATGTTGAGGTAAAAGGAACGACTGGTCTGGGTGAGACGGTGATACTGACACGCAATGAGGTCCTGCACGCGAACGAGTGGCATCCGAACGTGGATCTATTTATTGTCACTGAGATCAGTATTGATGGCCGGGAGAGTGACGAGCCGGAGGCAAGTGGCGGCCGTGCTCTTGTCTACAAGAATTGGCAGCCCGCACAGGAATCCCTGACAGCGGTCAGCTACGAATACGTCACCAACGTCGGCAACGAGTCCTCATTGGCCGTGTGGAAGCAGGCTGACTGAATTAAAAGCACCCGTTTTGGGCCCCACTTTGAACCACAAAAGGGGATGACGCACACTTACGAGTGTCACAGAATGGCGGTACGCCACATCATTTGCGGCCGCGGAAGGAATGATTGCCCTCCCGGCTGGGTACATTCAGCGGAAATGCCGAGCTCGGATGTGGTGTCCCCTTTCGCTACTTTTCTTCGAGAGTTTCTAATAACCGCTGGCGAAAGTCTTCCTCTTCCCACTCTTTTTTCAGTGCCTTTAGCTCCTTGGGAGTAATGTTTGCAGGACCCTTAGGTCCACCGGTTTTGACGGCAGCATGCTACTGTGCAGTACAGAGCATGACGACCAACGATTCTGATCAGAACTCCGCACG
>JBJTPZ010000003.1:0-2815 GCA_046075365.1 Planctomycetaceae bacterium | reverse complement strand
TCAAAGGTCCCTTCGTATTCCACTGCCACAATGTGGAACATGAAGATATGCGGATGATGTTTACATTCGATCCGCGGCTGACGCGAACGGTTTCCCCGCAACCGATTCAGGCCAGTTACCCCTGATTTTTCCTGCATTTTCAGCTCCCGGCACGCCCGAATCCGCCTGAACTGGCGGACTCGGGCCCACCAACTTGTTCTACGTGCTTTTCATTACCGTGAAACATTTTGTCTACGCCCGTGAACTCCCCCCAAACATCAGTTTCATATCGCATTATCCGGATTTGCATGGCTGTGGCTGAAGTACCAGCTCTTAGGATTGTCCGGGCCAACTTACAACATCCAAATCGGCGTAATCGTTACAACCGGACCACCAGCCTGCCACAGACGCATTTTTGAGGATAATTGATGGCGGTATCCGGTATTGGCACATTTCTCGCCCCGTGACTCGCTGTCGTTTTTTCTCGCAATCATTTTGTTCTCTGCGTTGCAGCCAGCCTGTCGCCGTGCACAAAGGCAATCACCGGAGCAGTCTCACCATGAGTTCCCGCAAACCTGAATCCCGTCGTTCCGCACTGCAGAAGTCTGCTGCCATCGTTGCTGCAGGTACCGCTGCATACGCGGCGTCTGCTCCTCCCAAACCCACCCCTGCTCCACCGTCTGTCCCCAAACCTGTACGCCCCACAGGCAGTTCCGTCCCCAAACCGGCAACAACTCCCCGGCCAGTCAACCCGACACCAACTCCAGCCCCCGTCGCCACACCGGGGCAGACTATAGCCGGTCCTTTCAAGTACACCCCGTTTCAATTGCCGGTCCCGATCCCAACGGAACTTCAGCCCGTCGGCATCGGCAGTTCCCCGTATACGCCCGGCGACTGCTTCCACGGCATTGCCCCGGAATACTACGACCGACGCACTGCCGATGCGTCGCGACAACTCTGGTACGAACGCGGCCCGGAAAAGTACTACGAAGTCCGCATGCAGCAGACCGTTCACGAGTTCATTCCCGGTGTAAAAACCCCAACCTTCTCGTACGATGGCTTCTACCCGGGTCGGACAATCCGATCACGTGTTGGCCAGCCGATCGTTGTTCGATACTGGAATGATCTGCCCGTCGAAACTTCGATCCACCTGCATGGCGCTCACACCCCGTCCCACTCTGACGGGTCACCGCACTTCTTTGTACTGCCCGGTCGTGCCCGCGACTACTTCTATCCGCTGTCCGTCCCAATGTTGAACGGCCAGCCGGACTTTTCAGAAAGTCCGTCCACGATGTGGTACCATGACCACGGCCTCGACATCACGGACCACAACGTCTGGCGGGCCATGTGCGGATTCTGTATCACCGTCGACGATCTCGAGCAGGGACTTATCGACAGCAATGTTCTCCCGGCAGAACAGTACGACATCCCGCTGTGTATGCAGGATCGTACTCTGAATCCCGATGGAACTCTGGCATTTAACCCCCTGGACAACAACGGGCACCTTGGCAACATCTGGCTGGTAAACGGAATCGCCCAGCCGTTCCTGAAGGTTCAGCGTCGCAAATACCGCTTCCGCATCTTGAACGGCTTCAACGCCCGATTCACAGAATGGCAACTTAGCGACGGCAAGCCATTTATGCGTATTGCCAAAGACACCTGGCTGTTTCCGAAACCCATCGAAGAACAGACGCTGCTTATGGGGCCGGCGCAGCGGGCTGACGTGATTATCGACTTCACCGATGCCCCCCCGGAACTCTTCCTGCAAAACATTCTGTCTCAGGACAATGGTCGTGGTCCAAACGGATCGTTTGCTCAGCGAGCCCACCTGGCGACTCCGGTACCGTTCCTGAAGTTCATCGTGGAAGGTCCTGCACAGCCGGACAGCGCTACGGTGAACATGAACTCCGTGCTGCGTCCTCACGAAAAGCTGGACCCTGCAACGGCCGTTGGCGTTCGCACGTTTGATTTCCATCGCCGCAACGGCGCATGGCAGATCAACCAGCAGTTCTACGACGCAAACCGCGCAGACGCCACCCCGACCATTGGCTCCACCGAAAAATGGATTCTGCGGAACAACAGCGGTGGCTGGTGGCATCCAATTCACATTCACCTCGAATCCCACCAGCTGATCAGTTTCAACGGTGGCCCCCCACCGGCAGCATTCTCCTTTAAGAACGACACAACCTACCTGACCGGCAACGGGGTTGTTGAGCTTCTGATGAGATTCCGCACGTTCAAAGGCCCCTTCGTGTTCCATTGCCACAACAACGCCCATGAAGACATGCGTATGATGTGCAACATGGATCCACGTGTCACGCCGACACAGGCACCCACGCAGGTTCAGGCCAGCTTCCCGTGACGGATAAGAATAGACGCCGTCAGCAGGCTTTAATTGCCTGCTGACGGACCACCCCCCGATCTGATTTCTGATTCCGTTCTAATTCGCGTAACAGCAGGCAGCATGATGAGACTCCGACTTGAACTCCTGGTTATCACCACGATCCTGGCAACCGGGCTGCTGGTCGCTTCATTTGGCACTGCCACACCGCATGCCAATGCCGCGCGACTGACATCTCTGCTCGATCGCTCGCCGGCCGCTGCCAAAATGCAGTACCAGCATCTGCGAAAACGAGCCACCGAACTGGAAACGGAAGCAATTCCGGAATTCCAGGGAACTCGGGTTTCAGACAAATTCCCCGATGCCACTCTGGTTAATCAGGACGGTCAGTCTTTCAACTTCCGCGATGATCTTGTGCATGACAAAATCACCTGCTTTGCCATGTTCTATACTCGCTGCACCGGATCCTGCCCCGGCACCATCTCCAAAATGCTG
>JBJTPZ010000002.1:0-2301 GCA_046075365.1 Planctomycetaceae bacterium | reverse complement strand
CTCACGCATCCGCACCGCATACTCGTCCGACTGCAGCAGACGATCCACCAGTTCAGCACGCCGCACCTCTGCAGGAGACTGCAGGAAACTCTCCAGCTCGGCAGTGGTCGGAATCCGGCCAGCCAGATCCAGATACACACGCCGACACCAGACAGAGTCAGTCACCGGCCGGGCAGCAGTCACACCGCGCAGACCCCAGCCCTCCGACACACACACATCCACAGCCTCAGTCACCGACGAAAAACTGCGCACCGGAACAGCCGCGGCCGGCTGACTGCCCAGAGCCGCTGACAGCTGCAAAATCCACCGCTGCACTTGCTGCTGCTGAGCTTCAGTCAGCTGTTTGCCAGGCGGCATATGCGGCTCGGATTCAGCCGCCAGATACTGAAACAGACGACTGTCCTCGGGTTTGCCCGGAACCACCACAGCACCGCCATCCGCACCCCGCAACACGGCTGCCACCGAATCCAGCTCAAGACCGCTGTGCTGCTCAAGCGGACCATGACACTTCACACAGTACTGATCAAATAATGGCTGCACCTGCTGCGACCACAGCGCAGCCGCGTCCTGCGATACAGCAACAGACTGCAGACCTTGAAACACAACACACAGAAAAAAACAGGACCGTCGCAGCATACGACACCAGTCAGAAACGGAAAAAAAACGCTTGCCCCGCCAGTCTCGCAGCGCAAACGAGGAAAATCCATCCCGCCTGACCCCACAATGAGTTTTCTGAAGCACAAACACAGCCCCCCCCCTCTCTCTCTTCATTTGCGGTTTCTCTCTACAGCGTTACAACTGTCGCTTTTCCCGTACACCCTGTCTTTTTGTGCCGAAAACCTGCCCCCGCCCGACGACGGCCGGCGGCCACCCGCCATGAAACCTGAAGAAAACCTCGAATCGCTCCGCAATCTCGGCCCGCAAAGCTGCCGCTGGCTCCGCGAAGTCGGAATCCATACCACCAGCCAGCTCCGACAAATCGGCCCGATCGGCGCTTTCCAGCTCGTCCGCCGGAAATCTCCCCGCACCAGTATCAATCTGCTCTGGGCCATCGCCGCTGCTCTGGCCGATATCGACTGGCGAAAACTCACCGCAGACACCAAACAACAACTTCGCAAAGACGCCGAACTCGAATGACGGAATCCACCGCCGCACCCGGACCACGCCCCGGGACACTCACCACCGCCAGCGGTACCGTCATCACAATCCCCGGCGACTGGGTGCTGCTGCCCCCTGGTGATGCCGCGCTGACACGTCGAGTCAAGGCGGCAGGAGAACACTGGGTCGTCCAGGAACGCAAAGGCCGACGCACGTTCTCACTGGGAGTCTGGGCGGCAGCTCACACCATCGAAACCATCCGCCAGCAGCTCGACACCGAACGCTCCACACCGGCCTTCGCCAAACGCAAAGTCGCAGACGCCAGCCGTCGACAAAAAACACAACTTGCCTACGTCGAAGATTTCACCCAGGCCATCCTCAACTTCCTCTGCTTCCACCCCGACCACCTCGAACTGGCCCGCCAGCTGGCACACGCCGTCGCACAACACGCCACTCCAGTCGGCAGCGGCACCGTCGCACGCACCAAACAAATCCCGATTGAACGTCGAGCTGAAGCGGCTGTCATCGCCTGGATGCGGCACCAGACCACCGCCTACGACTCAATGCACATCCCGCGCATCAAAGGCAAACGCCGCGAAATCCGCCGCATCCTCGCCCAAAAATCCAAACAACTGCTCGCCAGCTACCGCAGCGGAACCACACCCGACCCACACTGCCCACTGCAATCCGCTCTCCGCCCACTGACCACTGACAACTGACAACTGACAACTAATCCTCCCCTCGCCCCCGTGAAACGGGGGAGAGGGGTCGGGGGTGAGGGGGCCAGCCTCCCTGGATGAACTGCATTCGGGCAATCAAATATGCCAGTGCGGTGCAGCACAGTGCTCGGGCTGGAAAGCCCGAGCTACGGAGAGCCCCCCTGGCGATTCCTCGTGCTCGTGCTCGTGCTCGTGCTCGAACACCGAACACCGAACACCGAACACCGAACACCGCCCTTCGCGTCTTCGCGTCTTCGCGTGAGGTCAACTGTCAGCTGAGTCCTTATGAGTGACAGGGAAGTTGTATGATACCCCTCACCCCCGTCCCCTCTCCCCTTCCAGGGGCATTGGTATCTACACAAACCGGCATTTCCCGTTAGGATGCGGATATGCAACGGATTGCCATCAAAACTTGTCTTGAACCCCGCCTCCACAGACGTTACCTGACACTGCTGCGTGCGCACATGCGTGATGCCCCAAAACT
>JBJTPZ010000001.1:0-4518 GCA_046075365.1 Planctomycetaceae bacterium | reverse complement strand
CAGCTCTTCCCACCGCCGACGATCATCCGCTTCCAAATGCTGATCACTCGACCACCGCAGCACAACCAGCTCGGCCCACGTACGAGCAAACTCCTGCCAGTCCCGATGCGAACAGTCGCCAGACGGCAGCCGCTGCTCCATCTGCCGCGACAAACCCTGAAACCGTCGCCGCGAGTCACTGGCTTCGTCATGCACCACACCGGGCTGAGCCCATTGCGGCAACTCAACCGCAGCCCCCGCAACCACCGGCGTCAGCGACCCGTCCAGAAACAGCGTATCCACATACGCTCGAATATCTTCATGCGCAAACGGAATCAGACAATCCGCCCCCCGCCGCCACCCCGTCGCCGTCGCTGTCTCAGCTACACCCAGCGGATCTCCGGACAACACCTCACCAATGCCCCCCGCTGCCAAACCCACCACGCCACAGCCGGTTACAAAAGCATGCCACTGTTCCTGCACAAACACCAGGAATGCCTCCCGACTGCTCAGCACTGATCGCAGCGGCCACTGCTGAAATGCCGGATGCCCCCCCATCCGCTCCAGCAAATGCTCCAGCAACATTCCCGGCAACTGCTGGCACCTGGAATGCAGCGACAACAGCACCTTCATCAGATCCACCCCGGTGCGAATCAGCGACGGCACAATTCCGAAACAATGCATCAGAACAAATTCTCTGGTTCCCTTTTCTGTCAGACTCTCAGAATCAAGTTCACCACCGGCCCGCTCAATGTCATCCAGGAAACAACGGTCCAGGCTGGCCAGCACCGCATAATTCAGCCGCGGAAACAGCTGATGCAGGGCCAGCTCAATCCGCCGTCCGGCCCCCAACAGATCAAACGGCAGATGATCCAGCTGCTGCTCCGCCGAACGCAGCACCACCACCAAAGCTGAGTCCTCACCCCGATCCCACACACTGCGATACTGCGACTCATACGCAAACCGAAACGCAATCGGATCATCAAACGGAATCAACTCAAACCCACGCTCGCGAATCGCCGCCAGCATGCGCTCTTCCGTCAACAGACCGTCCGGATCAGCGACCAGCGTCAGCCGCGATATCCCCGGCTGAAAGTATCTCAGCACCTTGTCCCGCCAGCTATCCATCCCCAGCCTCCACACGCAGCACCAACACCAGCTGCAGATCCGGCAAAATCTGCTCCCGCTGCTGCAGCTCCGCCGCCCACACTCGCTCCTCCTCACGCAGCCGCTTCAGACGGTGCTGACGCACCTCCGGCAGCCCCAGGCGCTCAATCGCCTCACGACGTACCCGAAATGCGTTCAGACCCTTGGCACGTTCCTGACTCAACCGCTGCTGCAGCTGCTGACACAGCCCCTGAAACATCCCGGCTCCCTGCCGCTCCGCCTCAAGCCGCAAACGCCGACAGACCTGCTCCGATTCCAGCTCCCCCAGTTCACCCAGCAGTTCCACCTCCGGTCGCTCCTCAAGCAGAGCGTCCCATAAATGCCTCGCAGTCGGAATCAGATTACGACCGTCATCGTGCACAAACATCGGCAGAATCCGGGCATCCCGAAATCCCCGCTCTGCAGAGTTTTCGGCTGTCGAGATCCGCCAGATCGACCAATAACCCGTCACTTCTGCCGGCAGAGCAGGCAGCCTGACTCGCAACATCGCAGACCGCGCCCCATGACGCGGCAACTGCCGAACCAGCCCCCGCACCCGCGAATCCTCCAGATTCACGTACTGCAACCCACGCTCCTCAGCCTGCCGACTGTGAAAACACACACGCTCCATCCGGCTGCCATCCGGCCACTCCAGCTCATAACCAAACAAATCCTTCCGCACACGACCGCCCTCTGAACGCAGCCACGCCATCACCATCCGTTCCACCCAGAAAGGCAGCGGATGGCTGCCCAGCTGCCTCGCCAGCTGCGGATCCAGCTCCGTGGAATCATAGTAAGATCTTCCATCCGCGCCCCGCTGAGCCTGCTCAAGCACCTCCCTCACCAGCTGCTCAATTCGCGCTGCCGCACTTCCCGGATCAAGGATCGCCTCCGCATACAGCCGCTCAAACAGTGCACCGCTGGCAGCAGAATCGAGAACATCCTGAGTCTTATCGACACCGAACTCCTCCAAAATCGTCTCCAGCTTCTGCTCCAGCACCTCCTGTACACGCAGCTCCACACTGTCCTCAAAAATCAAATTAAAAGCCTTCACAGGAAACTTCTGCCCAATGCGGTCCACTCGCCCAATCCGCTGCTCAATCCGCATCGGATTCCACGGCAGGTCGTAATTGATAATGATGTGCGCAAACTGCAGATTCAAACCTTCACCGCCGGCGTCCGTCGAAACCAGCACTCGCGACTCCGTCGCAAACTTCTGCTGCACTCGCTTCCGCTCCGCCAAATCCATCGAACCATTCAGGCAGACAACGGAAAAACCTTGCTGCTCAAGAAACTCCGCCAGCATCTTCTGAGTCGGCACGAACTCCGTAAAAATCAAATACTTCAACTGCGGATTGCGCTCCTCGTGCTGGTTGCTGTAGAGCAGATTCAGCAGCGTTTCCGCGCGGGCATCCGGGCCCTGCGCCTGGCAGCGTCGCGCCAGCTCAAGCAACAGTCGCACCTCCTCCTGCTCGTTTCTCAGCCCTGCCAGCCGCGCTGCCAGCAGCTCCTCCAGCTGCTCCTGACCGTCCAGATCCTCCAGCCCGCCCTCCGACTCCTCATCCCCCACCCCGGCAGCAGCAGGTCGCCACTGATCCCCCTGCAATGTCTCCAGACGCCGCTCCAGCGCTGCCGCAATAGCCAGAGTGCTGCTGGTGACCAGCCGCTGCATCAGAATCATCAGGAATCCCAGATACTGGCGGTTCTGCTGCACTGCCTGATTATACCCCAGCCGCACATACCCTGTTACCGCCTCATACAGCTGCTGCTGCAGCGCATGGTGCAGTTCCCAGCGGACAGGGACTCGGCGAGTCATTCGCGGCATGAACAACGGCTCACCGCGATCATTAATCGCCCGTCGTTTTTCCGTGCGAATCACAAACGGGGAAACCTTGTCACGCCGGATGGATGCCGTACTGATGAATTCCTCCTGATCCAGCAACGCCATCAGCCGCTGGAATCCGGCGGTTTTGCCCTGATGCGGCGTCGCCGACAACAGCAGCAATGCCGGTGCAGCGTCGGCCAGAGCCCGGCCCAGACGATATCGGGCAACCTGCTCCGTGCTGCCCCCCATGCGATGAGCCTCATCACAAATAATCAGGTCCCAGCCAGCATCGATCAGATCGCCCAGTCGAGCCTGATTGTGCGATTCCAGTTTTTCCGCAGACCAGCCGCGACGGCGGTCGATCGGCTTGATCGAATCGGCCGTACAGACGACCTGATCATACTGGCGCCAAACATTGCCCCTGTCTGTGACCGACTGCAGGGACGAGAAGTCCACTGGCGTAATCAGACGAAACTCTTCGTTAAAGTGCAGCTGCAATTCCTGGACCCACTGTGTGACCAGTCCCTTCGGAGCGACGATCAGCACGCGCTTCACCAGTCCACGCAGTTTCAGTTCCCGAAAGATCAGCCCGGCCGCGATGGTTTTCCCGAGTCCCACTTCGTCGGCCAGCAGAAAACGGACTCGATCGGCTGTGACAGCGCGATTCAGCGCGTACAACTGGTGCGGCAGCGGAATGACACCTGCCTCCAAGGGAGCCAGCAGCACATCCTGGGTTAGCGCATCGGCGATGCGAGCTGCGGCGGCTGCATACACCAGAAAGTCGATACCAGTCGCACCGGCGGACTGCAAAGGCGACAATTGCTCCGCAGGAATCCGCTCAACTGTCCCCAGACGCGGAAGCCAGACGTGATACACCGTATGATTCCAGCACGTTTCAGCCTCAAGCACACGCGCCGTCTCGGAATGAATGCTGCTGAATACCCAGCTTCCCACAGGAAATTGCGCTGTGCCCTGCTGACTCATCTTCAGTCTGCCTCAGATCTGTCGGTGTGATGTATTTCCGGCCGGCAGTCGTAAACAGCAACTGCCTGACAGCCCTTGCCAGGTCCCTCAAACAACCGCACCCATTCCAGCCCCGTTCGCTCCGATCAGCACATTCAGCGGGCCAAAATCGAACTGAGCGTTTCGAATTGAGTTGTAGCCACGCAGGAAGAGTCTGTTGAGTTTCAGCATGAGCGACACCGCTCTGTGACAGCATCGCATGGCAGCCCTGAGATGCGGACAACGGCACGCTGCAGACGTCCGACCGCTTCGCGGCCGGTCGTCACGGACGACTGGCAGAGCACACTGCCCGGTCTCAGCCGTTTTTTCGACCGTCGCCGACATCCGTGGGCAGCGACACTCAAAGCCGCAGCATACTTCTGCATTCCTTGCGTGCTCTCAGCCACAAAGCCCTTGGGAGCAACGACCAACACTCGCTTCACCAGCCCTCGCAACTTCAGTTCACGAAAAATCAGACCCGCTTCGATGGTTTGGCTCAGGCCGAATTCATCAGCAGGCAGGTATCCAACCCGGTCGCCGGTGACGGCACGAGTGAGAGCGTGAAG